>CAYLTU010000166.1:0-12613 GCA_964386465.1 uncultured Rhodospirillaceae bacterium | reverse complement strand
GTCGCGCTGCTGGGCGTGTTCCCGGCCTGGGTGATGGCGCAAACGCGGCGGGCAAAGAGTACCTAAAGGGAGAAGAAGATATGGCCGACACGCCACCGGAAATCTTCATCAACGTCGAGCGCCTGAACCGGCAGCTGGATGAAAACAATCTCGACGCCGTTGTCGCCCGGTCCGGGCGCAACTTCACCTATCTCAGCGGACTCGCTTATCCGGGTACTTTGGCGCGGCTGCTCGATCTGCCGGACTCCGACCGCGGCGTCATGGTGCTGTGGCCGCGCAACGGCGAGCCAGTTGTAATTGTCAACGGCACCGCCGCGGGGTTGGCCGCGCGAGACTCCTGGATCGAGAGGCAGGCTATCTACGAAGGCTATGTCGAATCCCCCTACAGCCGTTTGGCCGAAGTGTTGAAATCGGAAGGGCTGGCGAATGGCCGCGTCGGATTCGAACGCGACTATGTCAGCGCCCGCGACTGGGCGATCGTGGCCGAGGCGTCGCCGAACATGGAGATGGTGGACTGCACCGCGATCATGGACCGCGTGCGATGGATCAAGACGCCGCAGGAGGTCGCGCGCATCAAGCAGGCGGCAGACCTGCTGGACGACGTATTTCTCGACGTATTCCCCGGATTGCGGCCGGGCGATACCGAACGGCTGGCGCACAGCCGCATCATCGGGGGATGCCTGGAACGCGGCTTCAACTGGGCGCACGGCATCTTGAACGCCAGCAGCAACGCGATCCCCTATGCCGGCGAAAGCGACGTGGTCTTTCAGCCCGGCGACGTGATGCGGACCGACTATGTCGCCTATCTCGACGGCTATCCGGGGCACCAGTCGCGCAACCTGATCTTCGGCGAACCCAGCCAGCAGCAGCGCGACGAGTACCGCTCAATCCGCGACATCTATCGCGCCACGATCGACAAATGCCGCCCGGGCGCGCGGGTCGGGGATATCTACGACTTCGCGGTCGATGCCTTTACGTCGGACGGCTGGAAATTCGATTCGCTACTGGTCGGTCACGGTGTCGGGTCCTGGTGGCATCAGCAGGAGCCGATCCTGCGAAAGGGCAGTGATATCGTGCTCGAAGAAGGGATGGTCCTGGCGCTCGAGCCGCATATCGGCCATTGGCACATCCAGGACATGGTGGTGTTGCGCGCCGACGGGCCCGAACTGCTCTCCGACAAAATGTCGACCGATGAACCGTTTGTTACGGGCTAGAGCCTATTCCAATCTTATGCGATCGTTTGATGGCAGCCGATCGGTTCGCCGGTTAGGCGCGGCGTGCAGCGCGATGCCGGGCATCGCGCAAGCGGCGCAACGCCGCCGGCGCGCCGAGCGGCGCCACCGCAGGCCGGGTTCTTGCCGACCGGGGCCGCGTTGCGCACCTTGGACGATGACCCGCATCGCCCCGCGGCACGCGCCTAACCCCGGGCGGCAATAATCCCGGTCAAACGACCGTATAAGATCGGAATAGGCTCTAACGCTCGCGCGGGCAGCTGACCCGGGCGATGAAGGGTTTCGATTCCTTGAAGACCGTATCTCGCGACCGCGGATCGCTCGTTGCCGTGCGCAAATAGTCGACCTTGTGGCGTTCCAGGAAGCGAAATGCGACTGGATTGGAGATCGCAAAACCTTTATCGAGGATCAATTTTCCGTGCTTTTTGAAAACGGCCGGCGTGTTGAGCTGCGCGTAGACGACGCCGATGACATGGCCGCTTGCGTCCAGGACCGGGCCGCCGCTGTTTCCGGGGCGGACAGCTACATTCATCTGTAACCGCGTGTTGCTTGGGTTCGGCGCCTTGAAGGTTCCCGGCGTCAGCTTCGGCCGCAATGGCGGCAGCTTGTGCGTCCCGTAGCCGATAACGGATATCTCGCCGCCGGAGCCGATCTCCACCGGATTGCGGAAGACGGCGGTCGCGGGCGACTTCAATGTCGTCTTGAGCAGCGCCAGATCGTTCACCTTGTCGGTGCCGACGACTTCGGCGGTGCCTTCCTGGCCGTCGGTGGTATCGATCCAGATGACGCGTTTGCAGGCCTCGATGACGTGGTTGTTGGTCACGACCATGCCGTCGCTTGTGACGAAGAAGCCGGTCCCATGCCCGCGCGGCCCCTGATGCCGTTCGGACTTGGGTTTCATCGCGCGTTTGATCCGTTCGCGGTGCAGTTTGGCTTTTAGCCGTTTCGCCTCCGCCTCGGAAAGCGTTTCGCCGGTACAATCCTCCGCCATGCGGTGTTGGATGACACCGCGTTCCTTGTCGTAGCACTGTACGACGGAAAGCTGGGTGTAGGCCCCAGAGACGGACGAAATGGACAAGAGAACCAGGAAAGAGACACAGAAACTGAGAATACGGCGCGACATCTACTCAACTACTCCAAAATGGCGGGCATTGCCCGGAGACCAGCGGGTACGGCAATTATGATTAAAGTCTGTAAAATTTTATAGAGTGCCCCAAATGGGTGATCGATTGACCCTCGTTTCGTTCTACACAGTACCTATATAATGATGGTCAAACATTGATGCGAGCGAGGTCAACAGTGTCGGCGCATTCGGTTACGCAATCCTCGATCACCCCCTGGGCGCCAATCGTCGCGTTCGCGGTGATTGTCGTCGGAATTCTGGATGCGGTATCGACCAATGCCGGGCTGCTGGCCGGGGCTGTCGAGGTCAACCCGCTGATGGCCTACGCACAGGAAACGCTCGGGTCGTGGTGGGTCCTGCCGAAGATCGGTCTGCAGCTTTTCGTCGCCGCGCTCGTCCTCATGCGGCCGGCACGCATGGTCTTCGCCTGCGTCGGCGCCGTCGTCGCGTTCAACGCCATCGTCGTGCTGAACAATTTGGCGCTTGCCGGTACGCTTTAATTTTTCCCGTATTGAGTCGACCTTGACGCGGCCCTGACCGGCGGCTTTCATGCCTTTCGGTTTAGCGAGAGGCGCGTGTCATGAGCAAGCTGGAAAAATGGGCGGACTATCTGCCGGCAGACGAGCTGGCGACCTACGCGAAGGGCAAGTTTGGGGAGAGGGTCGGGTTCGGCCGCCGGGCGGCGCTGCTCAATATCGACACAACCTACATGTTCGTCGATCCGGCCTATCCGCAATGCGGTGATGGCGATCCGGATCTTGTCGGGAATATCACGCAGATTGTTGCCGTGTTTCGCGAGTTGGGGCTGCCGATCTACTACAGCCGGCGCGACGACCGAAGCCACCCGATCCGGCGCGGCATGTGGAACGACAAGCTCGGCATCGCCGACGAGATGATCTATAGCCGCGATCCGCGCGCCGACGAGTGGCCGGAGGCCTATGCGCCGCGCGAACAGGACGTCGTCGTCCCCAAGAACAAAGCGTCGTGTTTTTTCGAAACGCCGCTGGAATCCTTTCTGCGCTACGACGATATCGACACGCTGGTGATCTGCGGCATCTCGACGAGCGGTTGCGTGCGTGCCGCCGCCAACGACGCGTTCTCGCATAACTTCCGCGTCATCGTGGCCGAGGAAGCCGTCGGCGACCGCAGCGCCACGGCCCATCGCGCCAACCTGTTCGACATGGACATGAAAATGGCGGACGTCGAGCCGATGGCGAGCGTCGTCGAAGAGTTGCGGCGGCGCTACGGCACGGGACGAGCCGCGGAATAGACAATCGATCGATAGGAAAGAACGTGCCTGACGACAATTTGAACATGGATGACACAAGGCGGATGCTGCGGGACAGCGTTCGCACCTTCGTGTCGCGGGAATGCGACCTCGGCCGCGCGCGCGCCGTGCGCGAGGAAGCGCTCAGTTTCGACCGCGCGGTCTGGCGCAATATGGCAGAGAATGGCTGGTTTGGCCTGCTCTATCCCGAAGAAATGGGCGGTGTCGGTCTTGGTTTCGGTGAGGCATGCGTCGTACTGGAGGAGCTGGGCCGCGGGCTGGTATCGGAGCCTGTCGTGCCGGCGGCGGTACTGGCGGGCGCGGTGCTGCGCGACGGCGATAATGCCGCACTGCGGTCGGAGAAACTGCCGGGGCTGATCGCCGGTGAAATTATTCCGGCTCTCGCCTGGCAGGAAACCCGGAACCAGTACGAACCCGATGCGATTGAGACGCGGGCGGTGGCGGACGGCGACGGCGCACGGCTTACGGGCGCGAAACGGTTCATTCCCGCCGCCGCCGGTGCCGACGCTTTCATCGTTTCGGCTAAAGGGGAGGCGGGGCTCGGGCTTTACTGGGTCGAATGCGATGCGCAAGGGCTGGCGCTGCAACTCGATACGACGGTGGACGGTGTCGATTACGGGACGATTACGCTCGACGGCGCCCTTGGAACGGTTGTTGCGTCCGGCGGTGCCGCTTCGATAGTCGCCAGGGCCGTCGACGAGGCACGACTATGCGTCTCGGCCGAACTTGTCGGGGTCATGAGCGAAGCGCTCGACGTGACGCTTGCCTATGTCAAGCAGCGCGAACAGTTCGGTCAGCCGATCGGCAAATTCCAGGCGCTGCAGCATCGTCTCGTCGATTTGTTCGTGCAGCAGGAGTTGTCGCGCAACACCGTCGCGCAAAGCGCGGCGATCTTCGACGAAACCACCGATCCGGTTCGGCGTGCGGGCGCGGCCAGCGCCGCCAAGGCACGGTGCAGCGACGCGGGTATGCTGATAACCAAGCAGGGAATCCAGCTGCATGGCGGCATCGGCTACACCGACGAGTGCGATATCGGCCTGTTTCTCAAACGCGCGCTGGTGCTGTCGTCCTGGCTCGGCAACGCAGCGGTTCATCGCGGCCGGTTCGCGGAAAACACGCCGCTGGCGACGGCCTAGTGGCCACTAGGGAGAAACGTATGAGTGAGCATCGCGACATGAACGCCCTCGGCGACGACGAATTCCGTATGGAGATCCGCGGCTGGGTCGAGGCGAACTATCCCGAGGAATACCGCTTCCTGCCGCGCCGCATCCTGTCGCACGAGTGTGCGGACTGGTACCGGAAGCTGTCCGAGAAGGGGTGGCTCTGCCCGCTCTGGCCGAAAGAGCATGGCGGCATGGGGCTGACGCCGGACAAGTACATCATCTATGCCGAGGAATTCGAGCGCCACGGGGTCGCCCGCATGCCGGACCAGGGCATCGTCATGGTCGGCCCGCTGCTGATGAAGTTCGGAAGCCCGGAACAGAAGGACTTCCACCTAGCGAATATCCTGAACGGCAATCATATCTGGTGCCAGGGATATTCGGAACCGAATGCGGGTTCCGACCTTGCCAGTCTCCGCACCTCGGCGGTGCTGGACGGCGACGAATATGTCGTCAACGGGCAGAAGATCTGGACGTCGCTCGCCCATTCCGCGACCTGGATTTACATGCTCGTACGCACCGATAAGGACGCGGCCAAGCCGCAGGAGGGAATCAGCTTCCTGCTTTGCGACCTGAAGACGCCGGGCATCACGATTCGCCCGATCCGCAACATCAAGGGTGAAGCGGAGTTCTGCGAGGTGTTCCTCGACGACGTCCGCGTTCCCAAGGACAATCTGGTCGGTGAGCCGAACAAGGGCTGGACGATGGCCAAGGCGCTGCTTGGCTTCGAGCGCATCTATATCGGCAATCCGCGCATGCCGGGCTACGCTCTCAATCGCCTGAAACTGCTGGCCGAGAAGGTCGGCGCCTTCGACGACGCGGCCTTCGTCGACCGCTACAATCAGCACCGGCTAGACGTACACGATTTGGGCGCCTCGTTCGAGCGCTACGCGGAAATCGTCAAGACGGGTGGCGATCTGGGGTCCGACGTGTCGTTCCTGAAAATCTGGGCGACCGAGACCTACCAGCGCATCACCGAGGAGATGGTCGATCTGGCGGGCGATTACGGCGCCTACCGGGAGGATTTGCAGCTCGGCAACGCCCATATCGATGTCATGAACCAGTTCCTCGGTTCGCGGCCGGCGTCGATCTATGGCGGTTCGAACGAAATTCAACGCAACATCATCGCCAAGCGCGTACTGGGCCTATAGCGCCAGGAGGGAGTATCCAATGGACACCGAAATGATCAGATGCGAGGTGAGCGACTACATCGCCCTCGTCACCATGGACCATCCACCGGTGAACGCGCAGAGCGGGCAGTTCCATCACGAGATGATGCAGACCTTCGACGCGCTCAGCGACAGGGACGATGTTCGGGTCGCCGTGTTGACCGGGGCGGGTAAGATCTTCTCCGCCGGTGCGGACATCAAGGCGCGGGCCGGCCGTGGCACGGGTCCCGGCGTAGCGTGGGGACACAATCGGACGGCCCGTGAATGCTTTCATTCCGTCATGGAGTGCCGCAAGCCGGTAATCGGAGCCTTGAATGGCGCCGCGCTCGGCGCGGGGCTGGCGGTGGCGGCGTCCTGCGACATTCTGGTCGCGTCGGAGACAGCAGTGCTTGGCTTGCCGGAAATCAATGTCGGTTTGCTCGGCGGCGGGCGCCATACGATGCGCCTGTTCGGTCATTCCCTGACCCGCCGCATGATGTTTACCGGTTACCGCGTGCCGGCGGCCGAGCTGTATCGACTGGGGGTCGTCGAAGCCGTCGTGCCGCCGGATCAATTGATGGACTCGGCGATGGGTTTCGCGAGGGAGATCGCCTCGAAGAGCCCGGTCGCCATTGGGCTCGCCAAGCATGCGCTCAATACCATCGAGGAGATGAGCCTGCGCGACGGTTACCGTTTCGAGCAGAATATGACGACCGAACTTTCGCACTACGAGGATTCGGCCGAGGCCATGCAGGCCTTCCTTGAGAAACGCGAACCCGTTTTCAAAGGGCGATAGAGCCTATTCCGACCTGATGCGAGCGCGGTGTTGACATCGGCTTAGCGTCCCTGGAAGGCCGGTTTGCGCTTCTCCATGAAGGCGCGGCGGCCCTCGATATAGTCGACGCTGGCAAAACATTCATCGACCATGCGCCGGCACAAATCGAGATCGCGGTGGTCGGGATCCTTGTGGTCTTCAACAATGCATTGCTTGACCGTCATCAACGTGAGTGGCGCGTTTTCCGTCATGGTTCTGGTCAGTTCCGCGACTTCCGCTTCGAGCATCGATTCCGGTGCGATACGGTCGATCAGACCCATATCCAGCGCCTCGCGGGCGCTGAACTGTCGGGCGGTGAAAAAAATCTCCTTGGCGAAGGACGGACCGACCAGGTCGACCAGCCGGCGGATGCCGGCATGGTCGTAACCGAGTCCTAATCTGGCCGCGGGAATGGCGAACCGTGCGGAGTCGGCGGCAACGCGAAGATCGCAGGTAATTGCGGTCTCAAGACCGCCCCCGATGCAATAGCCACGGATCATGGCAACCGCCGGTTTTGGCATGTTGGCCAGCAATTCCATCGCGCTTTCGCTCGCCAGCTTGAAGATGGCTTCGGAGTCCGCGTCGCCGCGGCCTTCCTCGAATCCCGAGATGTCGTCGCCGGCGCTGAAGGCCCTCCGGCCCGCCCCTGTCACGACGATCGCTCTGACCGACTCGTCCGCCGTGAAATCTTTCAATATGCGCACGGCGTCGAGCCACATCGAGTGGGATACCGCGTTCAAACGCTTGGGATTGTCGAACACCATGCGGCCGACGGGACCGTCGCGTTCCGCGATCGTGCGCTTCTCCGACATTCGAATCTCTTTTGGCGACCGGTACTGTTAACTATTTCTTTAGCGCGAATTAATCATACTATTCAGGGCGATGGTTTGGAAAATAGATACGGAGACCGTGCGGCGACGGCTTCGAAGCATACTTGTCATATTGCTCATCGTCGTTTTCGCTTTTCTCCAGCTGTTGGAAGTTTCGCCTATTGCGTCACTTCGATACGCGTTTTTCGATTTTGCCCAGCGCATTCTGCCGGATCCGCAACCCTCGGCGCCGATCACCATCGTGCAAATCGACAACGAGAGCCTCGAGGCGTTCGGCCAATGGCCCTGGCCACGGGATCGAATTGCCGAATTGATCGGCATGCTGGCGCGGCACAAACCAGCGGTTATCGGAATTGACATCATTTTCTCGGAACCGGACAGGCTTTCGCCCGAGAACCTGTTGTCGGGCTACGAGGTTTCGCCGTTCGTCCGCAAGCTGTTGGCCGAGTTGCCGACGAATGACCAGGCGTTGGCGGACAGTCTGAGTCTTGCACCGACCGTATTGGCGGTCGCGCCGGAGACGAAAAAGACAGGCAAGGGGCTCACGGCCGTGTCGCGAACGCCGATCAATCTGAAATTGGGTTGGCAGGCGACCCCACGCCTGCGGAGGTACCCCGCTCTGCTGAGCAGCCTGCCCTCCCTCGAGGCGTCGAGCGCCGGGTCGGGAATCGCAAGTGTCGAGCTTGACGGCGATGGTGTCGTGCGCCGTTTACCGGCGATTGTTCTCGTTGGAGATACATTGATTCCCAGCTTTGCCGTGGAAATAGTCCGCCTGTATCTCGGTGCGGAGGCGGTAGAACTTGAAATCGACGGCGCCGGCGTCAGCGGACTGTCGATTGCCGGCCGAGAGTTCCAGACGGATACCGGCGGCAATATCTGGCTGCGGGCAACGCTTCCGTCCCACATGAAACGATTGTCGGCCGCCCAAGTGCTGTTCGATCGGTTCGAAACGGCCGATATCAAGGATCGGATCATTATTTTCGGTGCGACGGGAACCGGTTTGTCGGCGGGCTTGGTCTCGGCAAAGGGAAATATGCTGACGGCGCTCGACGCGCAGGCTCTGTTCGTCGAGAACCTGCTGGGCGGTACCTATTTGCAACGATCGCAACTGGCGGCCTTTCTGGAACTCGTGGCGACATTGGTGGGTTGCGTCGGAATCATGCTGTTGCACGGGCGTCTCCGCTCCTATGGCGGGCAAGCGGCTGTTCTGGCGTATGCCGCTTTTCTTTTTGTCGCCGGGTTGATCGTCTTCGAGACACAGCGAATGATTTTCGATCCGAGCGCTTCGATCATAGCAATGTTGGTCCTCTATCTCTTGTATATCGGGGGTGAAATCGTTGCGACGCAGCGGGAACGCCGGCGTACCGAAGAGGCACGGCGCACGGCGTTGACGCTGGCCGAATCCGCGAGCCACGCTAAAACGAATTTTCTTACGGGCATGAGCCATGAACTGCGTACACCGTTGAATGCCATCATCGGGTTTTCGGAAATGATCAAGGACGGTGTCTTGGGTCCGGTGTCGCCGCCGAACTATGCGAACTATGCGAAGGATATCAACAACGCCGCTGTTCATCTTCTGGGGATCGTCACTCAAATCCTCGACATGGCGAATCTGGAAGCCGGCGATATGAGGCTACGGGTTACGGAATTCGAAATGAAGGAATTACTCGATGAGAGTATTCAGACAATTCGAACTGCAAAAGCGGAAGAGGGGCTTACCGTTACCGTCGTCGCTCCGGCCGTTTTGCCGGTATTACGGGCCGATCAGCGCATGGTCAGGCAGATGCTCCTGAATTTGATTTTAAATGCATCGAAATTCTCGCCCGTGGGCGGGACGGTGCGAATCTCGACGAGAATTGCCGGGAACGGCGAGTTCCATCTTTCGGTAACCGATTCCGGGAGCGGGATGAGCCAAAAACAGGTGGCGGAAGCGTTCGAAATGTTCCAGACGTCCGATCAGACGCTTTCAGACAGCACGAGAGGTATTGGGCTCGGTCTTCCCATTACCACTGCCATGATAGAAGAGCACGGTGGTACGATAGATGTCGTTAGCAGCGCCGGTCAGGGCACCAGAATGACGCTGCGTTTTCCGGCAAACAGGGTTGTACACAACAAGTTTTAGTGCGCCGAAGACGAACCAAGCGGCAGGAGCCGACAATGCGTTTTCTTGTTTCAATACTGACAGTTCTGGTTCTTTCCCTGCAGCCGTCCTATGCTCAGGACAGCCGTGTCGCGCTTGTCAAGGTTCTGGAAGGTTCCGCATTTGCCATCCAAAGCGGGGAACGACAGGAACTGCGGGTCGGTCAGCAGATTTTTCGGCAAGATGTCGTGGAAACGGCGAGCGGCACCGTCGGGTTGACCTTCAGGGACGGGTCACGCATTTCGATCGGGCCGAACTCACGTATCGTTTTCAAGGAATTCCAGTATTCGCCCAACGAGGGGAAATTCGCCTTCCTGATCAGCATCGTCAAAGGCACGATGCAGTACATTTCCGGCGTCATCGCGAAGCTCGCGCCGGGATCGGTGAAAATCGAGACGCCGGTCGCGACGGTCGCCGTTCGCGGTACCCGATTGTTGATCAAAGTCGGGGGATAATCGAGATGTACGCCCCTCGACCGCTGCAGGTGGCAGCACGCCGTTGTTTTCCCATTTTGCTTTTGGCATTTCTGGGTGCCTGCGCTGGACCACGGGCCGCTGTCGTATTGTTGCCAAATCAGGATGGAAGCACCGGCGCTATCGAGATAAGCAACGAGGCCGGCTCTCAGATCGCTGATAAACCGAATCAGGTGGTTCGCGTTACCAGTAAGGAAACCAAGCCACAACAACCGGCTGTCATAACCGAGACGGAAATCTCCAAGGAATGGGGTCCGGTTCTGCGCGTTTCGCCTTTGGGCCCGAAGACGTTTCATATGTATTTCCAGTTCGGCACCGACGAACTGACACTGGAATCGCAGAACTAGTTCCCGCGCATTTTCGAGGAACTGAAGCGATATCCGGCCGCGGAACTGTCCATTGTCGGCCACACCGACCGCGCCGGTGCCGCCGAGCTGAATGCGGCACTCAGCCTGAAAAGGGCGAAATCGACCCTGCGCCGGCTCGTGGAAGCCGGATTGAAGCACAGCCGGGTCGAGGTCGAGTCGCATGGCGAGAACAATCCGTTGATTCCAACGGCGGACGGCGTCGCCGAACCGCGTAACCGGCGAGTCGAAGTGACAATCCGGTAGCACGCATTGTCAACGCGTAGGCGCAGGGTAATACTTGGCCCGCGCTGTTGCGCAAGCCCGACAAGGTCGATACGTCCTACAAATCCTGAGGAGGCGATGATTTGAGCAGCGCGGTCCCGTTTCACGGTCTGACGCCGCGGTTTTTCGGCGGCGTGCTGGAAATTCCCGTCTATCACATGCGGGGCGGCACCTCGACCGGCATCCTGCTTTACGAGCCGCATCTGCCGGAAGATCTGGAACTTCGTGAGGAATTGATCCGTCACGTCATGGGCGTGCCGCTGGAAGGTGAGGTGGACCGGAACGCTCAAATTACGGGGTTAGGGCGGGGTATCCCGCAAAGTTGCAAGGTGTTCATCGTCGATCGCTCTAAACGCGACGATGCGGATATTCAAAGTACCCTGGCGCAGTTGGCTCCGACCAAGGCGGCGATCGATTGGAGCGTCAATTGCGGCAACATGTCGGCGGCGCTGCCCGTCTTCGCGGCACAGGTCGGATTGGTTTCGCTGGATCCCGGCACGAATCGCGTTCGCATCTTCAACACCAATACCGGCGTCGTGACGCACGCGCTGCTCGACATACCGGAGCCGGACCAGCCAGTCGCTTCGGATACCGAGATTCCGGGCGTCATGGGACATTGGCCCGGAGTCCAGCTCGCGCTGCTCGAACCGGCCGGCGCCAAGGCCGGGCGGTTGCTGCCGACCGGCACCGTGACCGACACGATCGACGGAGCCGTCGTATCCTGCGTCGACCTCGCCGTCCCGATGGTCATCGTCCGCGCGAGCGACCTCGATAAGACGGCCGCGGAATCACCGGAAGAACTCGACGCCGATCCGGACCTCAAGGCCCGCCTGCAGCGCATCTGGGTCGCAGCGGGGCTGAAGATGGGCTTGACGGGCAAGGATGGCGCGCCGATGACCGAGGCCGAGTTGGCGGCCAGCGAGACGATCCCGAAGATCTGCATCGTCGCGCCACCCAGCGAGGACGAACGGGCGAGGGGCGCCAACATTAGGGTGCGCTATTTCACGCCGCAGGCGGGCCACAAGTCGCTCGCCGTGACCGGCGGCGCCTGTCTCGCCGCCTGCTGCCTCATTCCCGGTACTGTGGGGCACGACATCGCCGACGGGCTCGAAGGCTTGGGGCCGGGAGAGGCCGATCACGTTGTCCGCATGGCAAATCCGGCGGGGTTGCTGAAGGCGACGATCAACGGCGCGGTGCGCGACGGCGGTATCGTCATGCCCAGCGCTGCCTATGAACGCAGCACGCAGATCCTGCTGCGCGGTCACACGCCGATCTACAACGCTTCCGCGGAACTGCTATCGGTCTACCGGGACTCGCTGGAAGCGGCCTGACCAGCCCGGATATCTCACCATAGCTGGGGTCGTCATCGCGGTGTGCGGATCCGGTCCGCTAGGAGAAGGCCGAAAAGCGTAGCGGGGCCTACGGTTGAGGCCTTCGACGACGCGGGCAGCCCGCACAACGCGACCCTCCCCGTGACGACCCCAGCTATGGTGAGATATCCGGGCTAGTCGGCTGCGGCTTCGGTCGGTGCGTCCGCTGGCACCACAAGCAGTTCTACTAGTGCATCGATGTTCTTGATGTCTTCGACACGGCCGACCGCATCGACGACTGCCTCGGGCATGCCGTCCGGCATCACCGGATCGGCGAGGTAGTGGAACTTTTCCTCGACCTCCGTTGGGCTCAGCGGGTTTTCCGGCAGGCCCCTCGAGAACGGTACCGAATGGTTCAGTACCGTACCGTCTTTCAAGCGCACCTCGAGCCCGGCGCCCTCGTCGA
>CAYLTU010000165.1:0-12683 GCA_964386465.1 uncultured Rhodospirillaceae bacterium | reverse complement strand
CGCGCGCGATGATCCTGTCGATAGCGGCCATAAGCCTCAACTTGCTGCTCGGCTACGGCAGCATGATCAGCTTCGGTCACGCGGCCTATATCGGGATCGGCGCCTACAGCGTCGGCATCTTCGCCTATTACGAAATCTATGACGGGTTTATCCAGTGGCCCGTCGGGCTGGCGATCTCCGCCGCGGTCGCGCTGGTCTTCGGGGCGATCTCGCTGCGCACGCGGGGCGTCTATTTCATCATGATTACCCTGGCCTTGGCGCAGATGCTGTATTTCCTGGGAGTCAGCGTGGACGAGTACGGCGCCGACGACGGGCTGGTCATCGACGTGCGCAGCGAGTTCGCGGGACTGATCGATCTGGAGGAAGGGATCACCCTCTATTACGTGATCTTCGGCTTCCTGTTGCTGACGATCTTCACGGTCTACAGGCTGATCAATTCGCGTTTCGGTGTCGTGATCCGCGGCGCGAAGTCGAACGAGGCGCGGCTAAGGGCGCTCGGTTTTCCGGTCACCCGTTATAAGCTGACCTGTTTCGTGATCGCCGGCGTAATCTGCGGACTGGCCGGGCTGCTGCTCGGCAACTTCACCAACTTCGTCAACCCGGACATGATGCATTGGACCCGTTCCGGCGAGCTGATCTTCATGGTGGTTCTAGGCGGCCTCGGCACCCTGTTCGGGCCGGTGCTCGGTGCCTTCGCTTTCCTTCTTCTGGAAGAGATATTGTCCGACCTGACGATCCATTGGCAGGTGATTTTCGGCCCGTTCCTGATCCTCGTCGTGCTGTTTCTGCGCGGCGGCATCGATAGCCTGTTGGGAAGTAATACCAAGGAGCGCCGATAGTGACTCTTAGAGACGGCTTAGCAAGGTTTTCGGCAAGGAGCGTGCGGCGCGGCGATGCGGGGCATCGCAAGCCGTGCGCGACACTGTCCGAAAGCCTTGCCAAGCCGCCCTTCGGGTCGCGTATGCGGTCCGTCGGAGGGCGTCGGAACGGCTTGACGATGTGCCGCATCGCCTGCGCCGCCCCTCCTACCCGACGGACCGCATACGCGATCTCTATGGGTCGCTATCGGCGTTCCTTGGTATGAATCCGATGGTTGAGCCGCTGCTCGAGGTGACGGGGTTGCGCAAGTCGTTCGGCGGGCTGGTCGCGACCGACAGGGTCAGTCTCGACGTGGCCGCCGACGAGGTGCATGCGGTTATTGGACCGAACGGGGCCGGCAAGACGACCTTCATCGCCCAAATATCGGGCGATTTGCGGCCCGACGACGGGTCGATCCGGTTCGGCGGCGCGGACATCACGCACATGTCGACGCCGCAGCGGGCCAAGCGCGGTCTCGCCCGCTCATTTCAGATCACCAGCATCTTCCGCGACGTCACGGCGGAGGACAATGTCGCGCTGGCGGTGCAGGCGCATGACGGCCACAGTTTCCGGTTCTGGCGCCCCGCCCGGCGGGATCCGGCGCTGCGCGTTCCCGCGCGCGCCGTGCTGGAGCAAGTCGGCCTTGCGGACCGCCGCGGCGTGGTTGCCGGCGAGCTGGCGCATGGTGAGCAGCGCCAGCTCGAGCTCGCGATGGCGATCGCCACCGAACCCGCCCTGCTGTTGCTCGACGAACCGATGGCCGGGATGGGGGCGGAGGAATCCGCCCGTATGGTCGAACTGCTGCGCGGCTTGAAGGGCAAGGTCGGGGTTCTGCTGGTCGAGCACGACATGGACGCCGTCTTCGCGCTGGCCGACCGGATCACCGTGCTGGTCCGCGGCCGCGCCACCGCGACCGGCACCCCGCGGCAGATCCGCGACGACGAACAGGTCCGCCAAGCCTATCTGGGCGAGGATGCGTGATGCTGTCGGTCGATGGGATCGAAACCTTCTACGGCGTCAGTCAGGCGCTGTTCGGCGTCAGCCTTGAAGTCGGCAGCGGCCGGGTCGTGGCCCTTCTGGGCCGCAACGGCATGGGCAAGACGACGACGGTCCACTCGATCATGGGGCTGACGCCGCCGCGCGCCGGAACGGTCCGCTTCAGGGATCGCGAACTGCAAGGGCTGCCGAGCTACGCCATAGCGCGGTCCGGTCTGGCGCTGGTGCCGGAAGGCCGGCGCATTTTCCCCAACCTGACCCTGCGCGAGAACCTCGTGGCGACGGCCACGAACCGCGGCGACCCCGCCCGGGCTTGGACGGCCGAGCGGGTGTTCTCGATGTTTCCGACCTTGTCCGAACGGGCCGATAATATGGGCAACGCCCTGTCCGGCGGCGAACAGCAGATGCTGGCGATCGGCCGCGCCCTGCTGACCAATCCGGACCTGCTGATCCTCGACGAGGCGACGGAAGGGCTGGCGCCGATGATCCGCGCCGAGATCTGGCGTTGTTTGGAAGGGCTCAAGGCGGAAGGCCAGGCGATCCTGGTCATCGACAAGAATCTCGACGCCCTGATGCGGCTCGCCGACTGGCACTACATCATGGAAAAGGGCCGCATCGTCTGGTCCGGCGACAGCGACGCGCTGTCCGCCGCGCCGGAGCTGCGCGCGCGATATTTGGGCGTTTAGCAGGCCGTATGCCATCCGTCGACCACCACTTCCGAAGCGGCCGAGCGGGGTGCGCGTCGTCTTATGCGTCTCTTTAACGGCCACAGACGACGAACGGCGCCGAAGACAGGCAGGGTGTAGTGTTATCGCACAGGAAAATTGACTACATGTACCTTTAGAGGTACATTGTATCTTGTGAGGTGCGGTGTCGGAATTGAAGAAACTCCCGGCTGCGTTTTACGCGACAGCAAGCGGAAACGAACCTGTAAGGGAGTGGTTGAAAGATTTGGATGATGAGGATCGGTGTAGTGTCGGACGGGGCATAGCGACCGCTGAGTTTGGTTGGCCTGTCGGAATGCCCCTTAGTCGATCCTTGGGCAGGGGACTGTTCGAAATTCGATTTAACATTTCAGATGGCCGGATTGCCCGCGTGATCTTTGCCGTTGTCGACCAGCAAATGGTGCTGCTCCACGGTTTTGTGAAAAAGACTCAGAAGACACCAAAACCGGACCTTGAACTGGCGGCGAAAAGATTGAAGGAGATAACAGCAT
This sequence comes from uncultured Rhodospirillaceae bacterium, assembly GCA_964386465.1. GTDB lineage: Bacteria > Pseudomonadota > Alphaproteobacteria > UBA8366. Next base: position 9,613 of record CAYLTU010000165.1, on the reverse strand, counting down.
GACAAAGAAAAAGGGACGCATTGGATCGTCGTTCGAGGACTTCCTCAAAGAGGAAGGGACTCACGATGAAACAACCGCAACCGCTGTAAAGCGCGTTCTGGCCTGGCAATTGGAGCAGGCCATGGAAGAAAAGCAGATGAGCAAAAATCAGATGGCCAAGGCGATGGCAACAAGCCGAAGCCAACTGGACCGGATTCTGGACCCCGATAACGAACGCATCCAATTGGATACGGTCATCAAGGCCGCCCGTGTGCTGGGCCGCGAGGTCCGCATCGATTTAGTCTAAGCAGTGTTTCCTGCGGACCGGTTTCCGATACTACTACGGGATCAGTTGGAAACATCTAGGAAAGAAGTGATAATTCGCTTTATGCAAAAAGTTAATCCAGGACGCGATCTAGAGGAACTGGTCGCTAAGATTCAGAAGCAGCTCGCCCCTGAATCTGATGTTATCCACGATGTGATGCTAGACGGACGCCTTAGCAAGCGTAAGCGCCAAATTGACGTTTTGGTCAAGCAAAATGTTGGTCAGTATGAAATTCAAATTATCATTGATTGTAAAGATTATAAGCGACCGGTTGACGTGAAAGGAGTCGAGGAATTCTATGGACTGCTTTGCGATGTTGGAGCTCAGAAGGGAGTACTCGTTTGTCCAATAGGATTTTCTGAAGCAGCAAAGACACGAGCTGAAGGGCTGCAAGTTGACCTTTATAGCCCTGTCGATACGGACGCACATAAATGGCAGGCAAAACCTGGTATAAATGCGTTGTGCGATTTTCGGTCAGCGGGTATGTCATTTCGCGTCCAAACAAATGCACCGTTACCCTTTACAATGAGGCAAGGATTTTTTGAAGACAATATTATTTATGACAAGGAAAACAACATACTCGGGACCATACTCGATACTGCTATAAACAAATGGAACGAAGGCAGGTTCCCGACAGAACCAGGGGTTCATGAAGATCTACCAATTTTCGAAACTGCTGAGGTTCTGACCGATAACGGCCATGGGATGAATGCGCCTGTAATACTGTTAGTTTCTTTGCATGTTGAAAGGGAATTATTTTTTGGTCAGTTCCCGATAACCAATATTTCAGGGTTCAAAGATGAATTGTCGGGCGGATTAATCACAAATGCTTTTACCGTAGGCCTTTTGAGCCCTGAAGAAGTCGAACAAAATTGGCTGAAAATTTCTCAGGAAGACGAAGCGCCGGGGAAACCTATGATGCGCTTTATTGGATTAGTTTCTTGGATATTGTGATAACGGTGATTTCGACAACCCTCGAATTTCGATCGCGTATCGCACATTATGGAAAATTTTTTGGAATCGCTATTATGTTGCTTCAGCTAATCAGTTTTCGCCGAAAACAAATCCGCCAAAAAGTGTAATATTCGAACCGCAGATTGCTGCGCCGCACCGAAGCAATCGAGCCTGGCCAGTCGAGAAACCCGGCAGCCTGATCGACCACTAAATGTTGGGCCGCCACCCCGCGAAGTACGACCAGGTACCACCTGCATATTGCGGCAAATTGTCAAGACGACTTTGGTTCATTCGATCATGGGCCTGAAGCCGCGCGATCTCATTGGTGGCGAGCGGACCCACAAGAGTACCCGAATCCCTGAAAGGGCTGCGTCTACTCTTGATCCGCTCTATCGCGCCGTGTAGCCGCCATCGACGACGACTTCCGACCCCGTCATGAAGGCCGAATCGGTCGAGGCGAGGAAGAGGATCGCCTGGGCGATGTCGAGCGGCTGGCCGAAGCGGCCGAGCGGGGTGCGTGTCGCCTTGTGCGTCTCGATTTCGGCCGCCGTCATGTTGCTGGTCGCCAGGATGTCGTCCTGCATGGCCGATTCCGTGGCGCCGGGATGGACCGAGTTGCAGCGGATGTTGTAGCCGCGCGCGCGGACTTCGATCGCCGTCGACTTGGTGAACAGCCGCACCCCGCCCTTGGTCATGCTGTAGACCGCCGAGGTCGCCGACCCCACCAGCCCTGCCGTCGAGGACAGGTTGATGATCGACGCGCTGTCCGCTTCGGCCGGTCGGGTTTTCATCGCCGCGATGCCGTGCTTCGTGCCCAGGAACACGCCCTTCAGATTGACGGCGCAGATCCGGTCGAACTGTTCGACCGGGGTTTCCTCGATCACGGTGCGCTCCCAGACACCGGCATTGTTGACCAGGATATCGAGGCCGCCTAGCTGCCCGACTGTTTCGCCGACAACGTGCGCCCACTCCGCCTCGCTGGTGACGTCGTGTTGCAGGAAGAGTGCGTCGGCGCCGAGTTCCTCGGCGAGCGCCTGGCCTTCCGCCGCGAGGACATCGGTGATCGCGACCCTGGCGCCCGCTTGCGCCAACTGTCGCGCCGTTTCGCCGCCGATGCCGCGCGCGCCACCCGTGACCAGCGCGACTTTCCCGTCAACCCGGTTCATGTCTTACCCTTCCGTTGGCACAAGTCATGCGCAACGTTAGAGCCTATCGCCGATTAGGGAAACGTTGGGAAAAGCTGTATCAGTCGCGCTTCAGGCCGGTCGCGCCGCGCAGGTCGGCGTCGGTCAGGTCGGCGCCGCGTAGATCGGCGCCCGTAAGGTTCGCATCGACCAGGAGCGTGCGATGCATGTCGCAATCGTTCAGCGCCGCATCGGTCAGGTCCGCGCCCTCGAGGTTCGCCGCCTCGAAATTCGCGCCGCTCAGTTTGGCGGCGTTGAAACGGGTATGTTGCAGGTTCGTCGTCCATTCGCGGTTGACGGTGCCTTCCATCGGCACGGGACCGAGCAGGGCGCCCGTCAGATCCGCGCCGGTCAAATTCGCGCGGTTGAGGCCCGCACCCCGCAGATCGCAATAGCTGAGATCGGCGCCGCGCAGATCGCAGAAACTCAGATCCGCCATGATCAGATGGGCACGGGAGAAGTTGGTGTCACGGAACTTGCTGTAGGCGAGGTTCGCCATGGAGAGATTTACCGAACCGAAGTCCTGGCCGGACAGGATGTAGCGCGGCAGTTCGGCGCGCGCACCCTTCGCCCCTTTATGGATCACCCAGACATGGTGCTCTTCCAGGATCGCCGCCAGATCGCCTTCGAGCTGTTCGATGTTTTTCGGAACCGTCGCGCCGCTGATATCGGTTTGCGAGAAATCGACGCCGTCGAGGACAGCGCACACCAGGTCGGCGCCGGTCAGGTTGGTGTGACTAAGCCGCGCGCCGGTCAGCACCGCGCCGTGCAGGATCACATCGGTCATGTTGGTGTTGCTCAGATCACAACCGGCCATATTCGCGCCGGTCAGAATCGACGACGTCATGTCGGCCCGCTCAAGATTGACGTCCGACAGGTTGGCGTCGGTCAAATCGGTCTCGACGAACAGCGCGTCGCCCAGCTTGGCGTGGGTCAGGTCCGATCCAGTCAGGATCGCCGCCGCCAGGTCCGTCAGCGAGCGTTTGTCCCGGACCGTGCGGTACTCGCCATGACTGTCGCGGCTGTACAGCGTTCCGGCCCGAAGATCCGCTTCCACCAGGCTGACATGCGAAAGATTGGCGCGCCGCAGGCTCGATCCGCGCAGATCGACCCGGTCCATCTTCGCGCGGCTCAGATTCGCCTGCCGCAGATCGACGGCGAACATGATGGCTTCGGTGAGGTTCGCACCGGTCAACCGCGTATTGCGCATATCCGCGCCGGTGAAGTCGGCGTTGCGAAGGTCGCGGTCCGATAGATCGAGATAGGACAGATCCATCAGCTTGAAGCTGGCCCAGACTCCGTCCTTCTCATGCGCGAGAAAACGGCGATGCCGCTCGACGATTTCGTCGAGGTCATGCTGCGTCAAGGACTCGCGGGCAACCGCAGGATCGTTTTCCGCGACGGCGTCGTACTGGGCCAAATTCAACTCTCATGGCAGTGCGGATATCTTGCGGCATTATCGGCTGCCGTGGTTACTATTTGGTAAAGACCGTTAACGTTTGCCGCTGGCCAGCCACACGCTGTCAGGGTGGCGGCGCAAGGTCATCATCGCCCAGATGCCGAGCGCCGGGCCGGGCGCCAGGAAGGCGAAGGCGTAGCGCCATCCTACCGCGTCGACGAGCACGGGCACGAGATGGATCGTCGCCAAGGTCAGCAGGAAGCCCATGCTGGTCTGTACCGTGAGCATCGTGCCGACCAGCGATGGGTCTGAGAGCTCCGCGGTGCTGGCGGAGAATTGCGCCGAATCGGCAACGATCGTAAATCCCCAGACAAGGCAGACCGCGATCAGCAGGGCGGGCGGGCCGCCGAACAGGAACCCGACGATGGCAGCACAGGTCCCGCTGACCGCCATCATGGCGCTGGTCACGGCGGTGCGGCCCAGCCGGTCGGCGATCAGGCCGCCGGCGACACAGCCGACCGCGCCCGCCGCGACGATCGCGAAGGTGGCGAACGCGGCGGAAAGGGCGGCCTGTTCCGGTTCCATCAACAGGCCGAAACTGGCGTAGAGAAATACGCCGATCCAGGCCCACATGGCGTACAGCTCCCACATGTGGCCGAGATAGCCGAGATTCGCGAGACGCACCGGCTTTACCGTCCAGGCGCGCAACGCGAGGCGCGGGTTGAACGGCGGCGCCTTGCCGATATTTGGGCCGACTCCGGCGAACAGGATCAGCAGCCCCGCGACGAGCGCGGAGACCGAAGCCATGGCGAGCGTAAAGCGCCAGTCGATGCCGCCGAGCGCATTGAACAGATGGGGGCTGGCGGACCCGAGCGAGAGCGCGCCGGCCAGGGTGCCGATCATCAGCCCCATATCGCCCTTGGCCCAGGTCGTGACGAGCTTCATGCCCACGGGATAGACGCCGGCCATGCAGGCGCCGGTGACGAATCGCATGACGATGACCGTGGCGGCGGCGGGGTCGAGCAGAAGGATGGCGCCGTTGGCCGCTGCGGCGACCAGACACGAAGCGAAGAACAGCCGCCGTGCGTCGAAACGGTCGGCGAGGCCCAGTACGGCGCTGACCAGGGTACCGAATACAAAACCGCCCTGCACAGCGCTGGTGAACAAAGAGGCGTTCAGCACCGGCAGCGCGACCTCGGCCGTGAGGGCAGGCACGACCGCCGAGGCGGAGAACCACACCGCCATCGCCGCGACTTCGCAGAAGGCGATCAGCCCCAGCGAAGCGGCTCGGTTCAAAGCCACTTGTGTATTAATTCTTGTCTTGCAGTAGCTTATAGACGACCGGACCGTAGAAGGGGCCGTAACCGGAGTCGATCGCTTCCTTGAAGCGCTGTTCGACCAGCTTGCCGGTTTCCGCGTTGACGTTGGTTTCTTCCGCCAACTTCAGCGCGTAGCTCAAATCCTTCAGCGAATAGACGACGGAGAAGACATCGTCCGGGTAGTCCTCCTTGGCCATGTACTGCATGCCGTGCTTGCGCAGGACGAAGCTGTCGGCGGAGCCGCGCGACAGGGTTTCGAACAGCAACTCGCCGTCGACGCCCGCCCGAGTGCCGATCAGCAACGCCTCGGCCAAAGCGGACGTGTTCATGAAGACGATGAAATTGTTCATCAGCTTCGTCACCATGCCGGTGCCGACGCCGCCGCAATGGGTGATCTCGGTGCCCATGCAGGACATCGCAGGCTTGATCCGCTCGAACACCTCGGCCGACCCGCCGACCATGATGCTGAGTGTGCCGTCTTCCGCCGACGAGACGCCGCGCGCGATCGGGGCGTCCGCATAGTCGACCGATTTAGCGGCCAGTTTTTCGGCCACTTCCCGCGCCACGTCGGCGGTCGCGGTCGTCATGTCGACGACGATCTGCCCGGCGCGGACATGCTCCAGCACGCCGCCCGGCTCGAGCATGACGGCGCGCACCTGGGGCTCGCCTGGGACGCAGGTGATGATCAGGTCGGACGCGGCGACGAGCGCTTCGATACTCGGCGCGGCCTCGACGCCGGCATTGTCCAGCGCGGCGACCTTGTCGGGGTCCATGTCGAAGGCGATTATCGGGACATCGCCTTTCGTCGCCAGATTGCGGCACATGCGGCCGCCCATGACGCCCGTCCCGATGAATCCGATCTTCTTGATGTCTGACATGTCGGCCCCTCCCTGTATTCTTCCTGTGTGATGCTGGATAATGAGTCATTATCAGCGCTCGTTGGTATTACGCATGCTGGCCGCCAATCGCCGGTCCCTCAAGCAATTTTTGGAGACAGGACATGCCCGACCCTTACGAAGTCTATGCCGTGCGCTACGCGGAACGGATCGGCACTCGGAACGAACATCTGCTGCATCAGGACCCGCATGACGGACCGATGCCGATGGATTATTTCGTTTGGGCGATTGTCGGCAACGGCCGCACCTTCGTGGTCGATCTGGGTTTTGAAGCGGAGGAGGCGAAGAAACGCGGCCGCACCCTGCTGCGCACCCCGGCCGAGGGACTGAAACTATTGGGCATCGAGGCTGCGGAGGTTGAGGACGTCATCATCTCCCACCTGCATTACGACCACGCCGGGTCGGTCGGCGATTTCCCCAACGCGCAGTTCTATTTGCAGGATCGGGAAATGTCGTTCGCCACCGGTCGCAACATGCGGCACGAGACCTTCAACCGCGCCTATTCCATCGAATATGTTATCGACGTGCTGCGCAAGGTCTACGACAACCGGGTCGTCTTCGTGGACGGGATGGAGGAGCTGGCGCCGGGCCTGTCGGTGCACCATGTCGGCGGCCACTCGGACGGGCTGCAGATCGTTCGCGTCTGGACCAGGCGCGGCTGGGTCGTGCTGGCCGCCGACGCCGCGCATTACTACGAAAACATGGAAGCTCCGAACCCGTTCCCTCTGGTCTACAATGTCGGCGACATGATCGACGGCTACCGGACGATGGCGCTGCTGGCGGATTCGGCCAAGCACATCGTTCCGGGCCACGACCCGCTGGTCACGGTGCGCTATCCCGCCCCCTTTCCCGAAGCGGAAGGCATCGTCGTGCGGCTCGATGTCGACCCGTCCGAATGATCGCACCCAATTTACTTGATTTGCCTTGTCCGGCAGACTACCTGCTCCGCGTTACGGAATTTCAATAAGACGAAAGGTGCGCGTCCCATGGCGGAACGACATCACAACAAGGTCCTGATCATCGGCTCCGGACCGGCCGGCTACACGGCGGCGATCTATTCGGCGCGGGCCAATCTGCAGCCGACCCTCGTCGCCGGCCTGCAGCCGGGCGGCCAGATGACGATCACGACCGATGTCGAGAACTATCCCGGCTTCGCCGACGTCATCCAGGGGCCCTGGCTGATGGAGCAGATGCAGAAGCAGGCCGAAAGCGTCGGCACCAACATGGTGCACGACATCGTCAACGCGGTCGATTTCAGCAGCCGTCCCTTCACCTGCACCGGCGACAACGGCGACATCTATACCGCCGACGCCGTGATCATCGCGACCGGCGCCCAGGCGCGCTGGCTCGGGCTCGAGTCGGAGCAGAAGTTCATGGGCTTCGGCGTGTCGGCCTGCGCGACCTGCGACGGTTTCTTCTTCCGCGACCAGGAAATCGCCCTCGTCGGCGGCGGCAATACCGCGGTCGAAGAAGCGCTTTACCTGACCAACCATGCCAGCAAGGTCACGGTCATTCATCGGCGTGACGCCTTCCGCGCGGAAAAGATCATGCAGGACCGGCTGTTCAACAATCCCAAGGTCGAAGTGATGTGGGACCACGTGCTGGACGAGGTGACGGGCGATTCCAACCCGCCGGGTGTCAGCGGCGCGCGGGTCCGCAACGTCAAGACCGACACCGTCACGGATATCGATGTCAGCGGCGTCTTCATCGCCATAGGGCACGACCCGGCGACGACTGTGTTCAAGGGCCATGTCGAAATGGACGAAGAGGGCTATATCCTGACGGCGCCGGACAGCACGGCCACGAAGATTCCCGGTGTCTTCGCCGCGGGCGATGTCGTTGATAAAGTCTATCGTCAGGCGGTGACCGCCGCCGGCATGGGCTGCATGGCGGCGCTGGAAGCGGAGAAATTCATCGCCGAACACGAAGACAGCCAAGCTGTCGCAGCGGAGTAGCGGAAAATCCCATGACAGTCGACGACGCCATCAATTTTGACGATTTGCGCAAACTGGCCAAAAAACGCCTGCCAAAGATTATCTACGATTTCATCGAAGGCGGGGTCGACGACGAGGACGGTCTGGACCGCAACGAAAACGCCTTCCGCCGCCGTCCGTTGATGCCGCGCTACATGGTCGATGTTACGACCCGCGATCAATCCCAGCCGGTTTTCGGACGGCAATATTCCAGCCCCTTCGGCATCGCGCCGACAGGCGGCATCAGCAACTACCGCTGGGGCGGCGACTTGATGCTCGCCGCCGCGGCGCGGGACGCGAATATCCCCTTCATCATGTCCGGGGCGGCGACCGCTTCAATGGAGGACCTGGCGAAAATCGCGCCGGATCACGGCTGGTATCAGCTTTATGTGGCGCAAGACCGGTCGATCTCAGAAGACATGATACGGCGCGCCGCCGATCATGGCTTTTCGACGCTCGTCGTCACGGTCGACGTGCCGACAGGAGCCAACCGCGAGCGCAACCGGCGCAATGGTTTCGGGCGGCCCTTGAAACTGTCGCTCGCATCAAAACTGGATGCGCTGCGCCGGCCCTACTGGTTCAAGGATTATATGCGGCACGGCATCGCCAGGCTGCCCAATTGGGAGCCCTATGCGCCGGCAGGCGTCGACGCCAACGGTCTCGGCGATTTCGTTTCCGGACAGATACGCGGTTCGTTGAGCTGGGGTGACATCGAGAACTTCCGCAAGCTCTGGCCGCGCAAAATGGTGCTGAAGGGGGTCATGCGCACCGACGACGCGATCCGGGCAGCCGAGATCGGCGTGGACGGGCTGATGGTCTCCAACCACGGCGCGCGCCAGCTCGACCGGGCGCCGTCACCACTAGATGTGTTGCCGTCGATCGACGCCGCCGTGGGCGACCGCATGACCCTGATGCTGGATGGTGGCGTGCGGCGCGGTTCCGACGTCTTGATTGCGCTATGCATGGGTGCGAAGTTCGTCTTCCTCGGCCGGCCGACGCTGTACGGAGTCGTCGCCGGCGGAGTCGCCGGCGCGACCAAGGCGGTCGGCATCCTGCGCAACGAGATCGATCTGGTCATGGCGCAGACCGGCGTCACGGCGCTGGACCAACTCGGCCCCGACTTCGTGCATTGGGACGAGGACGAATTGCGCCGCAATATGCCGCGTTGATAAGTCGGGGCTGGCGTTACGCCGAATAGGGCATCGACCAGGGCCGGTCGTCATGCCCGGGGGCAAAGGAATTGGAACCGCTCTTGAGCAAGGCCTTCACCAAGGAAACCGAGGCGGAAGAACTCGAACCGGACGAGGGGCCGGCGCTGCCCGCAGGCGTGAAAAACTACATCACGCCGGAGGGTATGGCGCGCCTGCGCGACGAGCTGAAACAGTTGCGCACCGTCGAACGACCCAAAGTGGTTGACGTGGTCTCCTGGGCTGCTGGCAATGGCGACAGGTCGGAGAATGGCGACTATATATACGGCAAGAAGCGGCTGCGCGAGATCGACCGGCGTATGCGGTTCCTGCTGAAACGGATGGAAATCGCCGAGATCGTCGATCCGACGCAGCAAACAAACCACGACAAGGTGTT
>CAYLTU010000164.1:0-12796 GCA_964386465.1 uncultured Rhodospirillaceae bacterium | reverse complement strand
TCCAGGATGGCCGAGACAACGCCCATCAGCGAGCCGAGATGAATGGGGATGTGTTCCGCCTGGTACAGCGTTCGGCCGGTGGCGTCGAAGATGACCGTCGAGCAGTCGCGCCGTTCCTTGATATTGGTGGAGTAGGAGGCGCGGACCAGGGTCTCGCCCATCTCGTCGGCGATGGAGGCGATGGCATTGCCGATCACTTCCACGGTGACCGGATCGACGGTGGATGCGCGTGTTTCGTCCGGCATCACGTGCCTCCATCCTCGATGATGAGATTGTGGTACGGGTCGACTGTCGCCGATTGACCGGGCAGTACGAAGGTCGTCGAGTCCATCTGTTCGATCACTGCCGGCCCGTCAAGGCGGTTTCCTGTCCGCAGGCGCTCCCGGTCGTAGACGGGGGTTTCGATGAAGTCCCCTGTTTCCGGCATATAGATCCGGCGCGCGTCTACGACCGCATCCGACGCATCGGGCCCGGCATCCGGATTTGTCGAGAATTGCGGTTTCTCGACCACGCCGTAGGCCTCGAGCCGGAAGGTGACGATTTCGATCGCGTCGTCGGGCGCGGTGTAGTCGTAGAGGCGGTCATAGGCGGTGTCGAAGTTCGATTTGAGCGCGTCGAGCAGCGCCGTGTCGTCCGAAATATCGGGCACGGGGACGTTCAACTCGTAATTCTGTCCGGCATAGCGCATGTCCGCCGATGCCACGAGGCGGCGGCGCTCCGGCGCGACGCTTTCCGCCGCGAACCATGCAGCCGCGTCGGCGTACAGGCCTGCCATCGCGCTCCGGATCGCGCCGACGGAGCCCGCCTCCAGCCGCATACGCCGCGTTACCGAAAGATCGTGCCGCAGGTCGGTCAGGAGCAGCCCGAGCGCGCACAATATGCCCGGATTGCGGGGCACAAGGATGCGACGCATGCCGAGTTCACGCGCCAGCCGTCCTGCATGAACAGGCCCACCGCCGCCGAACGGCATCAGGCAGTATTCCCGTGGGTCGTGTCCCCGTTGTATCGATATCAGCCGGATCGCCCGCGCCATGTTGGCCGTCACAACGCGGGCGATGCCGGCCGCCGCTTCCATGGCCGTAAGACCGAGCTGGCCGCCAAGATGCTCCATCGCCCGGACCGCCGGTTCCCGGTCGATCGGCATGCGTCCGCCAAGCAGTTCCTTCGGATTGAGGACCTGCATGACGACGTTGGCGTCGGTCACCGTCGGCTCTTCGTTGCCCAGACCGTAGCAGATCGGGCCCGGGGCCGCGCCGGCGCTGCGCGGCCCGACCTTGAGGAACCCACCGCTGTCGACATAGGCGATGGAACCGCCACCGGCGCCGACCGTATGGATATCGATCATCGGGACTTTCAAGGGATAGCCATGCACGATGGCTTCGGTTGTGGTTTCCGGGCGGGCGTTCTGGATCAGCGACACGTCTGTCGAGGTGCCGCCCATATCGAAGGTGATGACGTCTTCGATCCCGACGATACGCCCTGTTTCCAGGGCGCCCACAACGCCCGTGCTGGGTCCGGACAGCACCGTACGGACCGGCAGGGCGGACGCGGTCTCGAAGGTGATCGTGCCGCCGTTCGACTGGGTGATATGCGGCGGCGCGTCGATGCCCGCTTCCTTCAGGCGTGGAGTCAGGCGCGACAGATAACCCTTCATGACCGGACCCAGAAACGCGTTCACGACCGTCGTGCTGAGCCGTTCGAACTCACGGAATTCCGGACAAACCCGGTGCGAGGCGGTGACGAAGGCGTCGCCGAGCTCCTCTTCAAGGATTTCCGCGACGCGTGCTTCGTGCGCCGGGTCGACGAAGCTGTAAAGAAAACAGACGGCCGCCGCTTCGACCCCCATGTCGCGGAGTTTGCGGGCTGCGGCGCGGACCTCCCCGTCGTCGGGCGCGCGTTCGACCGTGCCGTCGTAGAGCAGCCGCTCATGCACTTCCAGCCGCCGATCGCGCGGCACCAGCGCCTTGGGTTTGTCGGTCTGCAAATCGTAGAGATGCGGGCGGGTCTGGCGGCCGAGATCGAGCAGGTCGCGGAACCCGTCATTGGTGATCAGCCCGGTCTTGGCGCCGCGGCCTTGGATCAGCGAATTGGTGGCCACCGTAGTTCCATGTCCGAAGAACGAAACCTGCGCATTCGTGTCGCCGAACCGCGCGACGGCTTCCCGCGCTCCCTCGGCGATCGCTTCGGACGGGTCGTGCGGTGTACTGGCGAGCTTCCAAACGGAAAATTCGCCGGTCGCCTCGTCGAGCAGGCAGACGTCGGTGAAAGTACCGCCGGAATCGACGCCGATGCGAAGTGAAGTCATGGTCGGGATGTTGCCTATAGGTGCGGTGAACGGCTCAAGCCAAGTTTTAACCGATTTGATTTCGGTATCGGGCTTGAACCTCTCGTAAAATATCCTCGACTGTTCTGTCGCTGATACCTGAGTTCAATCCCCTGTTCAATTCAAGCTCAATGATATCGTGTTGCTCGTCGCGGGATAGCTTGCCGAACGCCGCCAATTCTTGATCCGTTGGCGTTGCTCCTGACTCGAACATCGGGTTTTCGCGTTTCGCCTGTTTCACAAGTAAAAATTTTAATCGAACCTGTAGTTTCAGCCATTCGGAGCCTTGCCGTTCATCGCCCGCCAAATTTTTTCCGGCGTGACCGGCATGTCGATTTCCGTGACACCGAATTCGTCGAGCGCGTCGATGATGGCGTTGACGACGGCCGGCATACTGGCGGTCGGACCGGATTCACCACAGCCTTTGACGCCGAGCGGATTGGTTTGGCAGGTGGTTTCCGTCGTCGCCCAGCCGAAATGCGGCGTTTCCACCGCGCGCGGCAGGCAGTAATCCATGAACGAACCGGTCAGGAGTTGCCCGGAGTCCGGGTCGTAGATCACTTCTTCGCAGAGCGCTTGTCCAAGACCGTTCGACACGCCGCCGTGCAGTTGGCCTTCCAGCAGCATCGGATTGATCACTGTGCCGAAGTCGCTCACCATGGCGTAGCGGGTGACTTGGACGTAGCCCGTATCCCGGTCGATCTCGACCTCCGCGACGTGGCAACCGCAAGGGTAGTTGTAGGCTCGGGCGACGTAGTGGGAATTCGCCTCGAGACCCAGGTCCTCCCCTTCCGGTACGTTGGCGGCGCTGAACGACGCGCGGGCGACATCGACGAGACACATGCTTCGGTCGGTGCCGGCAATCGTGAATTGGCCGTTTTCGAACTCGATGTCGTTCGCGCTGGCTTCCAGCATCTGGGCGGCGATCCGGCGGCCTTTCCCGACGATCACTTCCGACGCCTGGACGATCGCGGATCCGGCGACGGTGGTCGTCCGCGATCCGCCGGTACCCGACCCGGGGCCGATGCGGTCGGAATCGCCCTGCACGACCTGGATATTGTCGAACGGCAGGCCGAGCTGGCTGGCGACGATCTGGCTGAAAACGGTCGCGTGGCCCTGGCCGTTGGTTTGTCCGGTCAGCGACACCGTGACGGTTCCGGCCGAATCGAACTGCATGCCGACCCGGTTGTCCATGAACCCGTCGGGCTCGGTATAGACCGCGTAGCCGAAGCCAAGCAGTTTTCCTTTTTCGGCGGCATTTTGCCGGCGTGCGGACAATTCATTCTGTCCGCCGAGGGCAAGCGCTTGCGTCATATTGGCTTCGAAATCACCGCTGTCATAGACGAGACCCGTCGGCGTTCGGTGCGGCATGTCCGCCGGCGCGACCAGGTTGCGGCGGCGCAGCTCGGCCGGATCGATGTCCATCTCGCGCGCCGCCTTGTCGACCAGGCGTTCGACCATGTAGCAGAATTCCGGTTTCCCCGCGCCTCGGAACGCGGCGACCGGCGTCGTGTTGGTGAACACGCAGGTCGTTTCCGCAAAAACGGTGTCGAAACGGTAGACGTTGGTCAGCAAGCGCGTGCCGCCCTTGGTCGGGATGATTGCGGCGCCCCCGGTCTGATAGGCGCCCATGCTGGACGTCGTCTTGCAGCGGATTGCGAGAATCTTCCCGCCGGCGTCGAGCGCGAGCGCGGCATGCATGACATGGTCGCGCGCGTGATAGTCGGTCAGGAAAGCGTCGCTGCGGCTCGGATACCATTTGACCGGACGTCCAAGGCGCTTGGCGGCCCATGGAACGACGATCTGTTCGGGATAGATACCGTTCTTGATGCCGAAACCGCCGCCGACGTCGGGTGTGATCAGGTGAATATCGGCGCGCGGTACGTTGAGGCCGGGCTTCGCCAATGCGGCATGCACCGGGCTGTTGCCTTGGGTTGGTGTGTAGACCGTGTACCGGCCGCTCAGCGGATCGTAAGACGCGACGGCGCCGCGCGGTTCGGTCGCGCCCACCACGATGCGGTTGTTCACGAGGTCGATTTCGGTGACGTGGGCGGCACTCTCGAATGCCGCGTCGGTTGCCGCACGGTCGCCGGTCTCCCAATCGAGCGCGATATTGCTGCCGTTGTCCTCCCAGATCACAGGCGCTTCGGGATCCAGCGCGCCGCCCGTTTTCGTTACGGACGGCAACTCTTCATACTCGATATCCAGTAGTTCGGCCGCGTCTTCCCCTTGCGCCGGCGTCTCCGCGATGACGACGGCAACAGCCTCGCCCGTATACCGCACCGTGCCTGTGGCGATCGCTTTTCGCGCCGGAACGAATAGGGGTGAACCGTCGCGATTTTCGACAGGCGCCGATCCGGCGATTCCGCCCACGCCGTCTTCGTCCATGTCCGTACCGGTGAACACCGCGACAACGCCTGGCGCCGCCAAGGCCGCGTCGCTGTCGATGCCGCGAATGCGGGCATGCGCATGGGGCGAGCGGACGAAGTGTGCATGCGCCTGGTCGGGCATGTTGATGTCGTCGATGAACCGGCCGACGCCGGTGAGCAGGGCTTCATCCTCGATACGAGGAACGGAAACGCCGATGCCATTGGAAATGGGCGCGGTGTCGGGCACGTGGGTACTCCTGGCAGAAGAATGATCGAGAAGTCGTGATGTGTCGCACGACCGTATCAGACTCGACCGCCAAGACAAGCCCAGTTAGGTTGCACGCAAAGGGAGAAAAGTCATGCCGCAAACCCTCCGACAGATGGCGGGTGCCGATCCGAGCCCGCACAAGCTGGCGAACAGCGCCGTGCTGATGATCGACACGCAGCTCGAATATGTATCGGGCCGGATGGTCTGTGACGGTATCGAGGCCGCGCTCGAGCAGGGCGGCAAGCTGCTCGCCAAGGTGCGCGCGGCAGATCGACCCGTAATCCATATCCAACACAGGGGCGCGTCCGGTGGGCTGTTCGATCCGGATACGGACAATTTTCTGATCGCGCCGCAGGTGACCCCGGAGGGCGACGAGCCCGTGATCAACAAGACGCTACCGAATGCCTTCGCCGGCACCGATCTCGAGACCGTTTTCCGCGGGTTGGGCTGCGATTCGCTGATCATCGCCGGGTTCATGACCCATATGTGCGTCAGCTCGACGGCACGTGCCGCACTTGATCTCGGCATTCCATGCACAGTCGTGGCGGATGCCTGCGCGACGCGGGACCTGCCGGATGCGCAAGGCGTCGTCGTTCGGGGACGGGACCTGCATCGAATCGAATTGATTGCGTTGTCCGATCGGTTTTGCCCGATTGCCGAGACCGTTAACGATATCGTTTAGCCGGACCGGAAATTCAGCCATGATTCCAACAGGCTGGGCGTGCGTTTCAGCAGCTGTGGTTAACTGCTAATCGTAAAGAATCGATTCGACGGGCCTGTTTTTTAACGGAATCTTTGGAGTTGTCCGGCATATTTCGCTGCACGCTATGCGACAGCGAAGAGATTGATGCCATGACTGATCAAAAGAGCTCTATCACACGCCGCGCGGCTCTAGGCGGTATGTTTTCAGCCGGTGCCCTCGCCGCGGCCCGGCGGCCCGTCGAGGCGCAAGCATGGGGACGCTTCAATACGGCGTCCGAGAAGGTGGAACTGAAACTCAACCGCCGCGCCCTGCCGGCGATTGTCGGTACCGAGCGCGAAGCCTACTACATTCCTGACGTGATATTTGTCGACCGCACGTCGCTCATTAGCGATCTGGTCGTTGGAGAATTCACGGAAGCTAACAAATTGCATGTCCGTTATTCCGGCAAGGAAACGGTTTACAACATCGATATCGATCCCGCGGAGCACAGGCTGGATCGCGACCTGCAGCTCTACATCCATCGGGATGGATTGACGATGCTGCGCGACGGCGAAGACATCTCGCAGAGTGTACGAAAAATTTCGTAAATTCGGCGCATTTGCGCGTTAATCGGTAACGCGATAGACGAATTTCCGCGCGGCATCTTTTCATTCGCGCGCGCATGCCCTAAAATCATCGTCAAGCTGGGGTGCCGGACCTGTGTCCGGCTGAGATCATACCCAACGAACCTGACCTGGATAATGCCAGCGTAGGGAGCTGACTTTGACAAGCGCTCCGACAGACACAGCTTCCGCCAGACCGACCATCGCAGTCGTCGGGGCCGGTATCTGCGGCCTCGGTATCGGTTGGCGCCTTGCGGCGGCCGGTTGCGCGGTGGATGTATTCGACCGCGCCGAAGCAGGCCGGGAGGCAAGCTGGGCGGCGGCTGGCATGCTCGCGGCGCAGGTCGAGACCGAGCCGGGCGAGGAAGCGCTTCTCGCCCTCAACCTGGAAAGCCAGGTGGCATGGCCCGCCTTTGCGACGGAGCTGGAGGCCGAGTCGAATATCGATCTCGGCTATCGCGACGAGCGGACGCTCGTCGTCGCCGCGCATCGCGACGATGCTGCGATCCTGGGACCGACTCCGGTGGACGGCCTCGTCGTTGCGACGGGACATCACCGCAACGGTGTCTTGCTGGCGCCGCTTACCATTGACGCGGTCAGCGCCTTCATGCTGGAGGGAATGCTGCCGGATTCGATCGAATCTTTCGGTATCGGGCGTTTCGCGGCCGCAGCGATGCCGGTAGCGAATGCGGGAAGTCAGAAATGAGTCAGCAGATTCAAATCAACGGCATTGGCAAGAAGGTGGATGCGTCGACAATTGCCGAAATTCTTCACGAAGAGGGTGTCGACGAAAATGCGCCTTTCGTGGCGGTGGCGTTGAACGGCGCCGTCGTGCCGCGCGGTGAATGGAAGCGAGCGCAGCTTGCCGCGGGCGATTCCGTAGAGATTGTGAAACCAGTTTCCGGCGGCTGACGCTGGAACGAAACCAATAGAGTGTGAAAAAAATGACTAATGAACTTACCATAGCGGACAAAACGTTTTCGTCGCGCCTATTCATTGGATCCTCCCGATATCCTGACCAGCAGGTCATGCTGGATGCGATCACCGCGTCCAAGGCGGAGGTCGTAACGGTGGCGATCCGGCGGATTAATATCCACGGTGATGGCGAGAACGTGATCGATCTCCTGGCGGACAAGTGCCATCTGCTGCCGAATACGGCCGGCTGTTATACCGCGCGAGACGCCGTACTTACGGCGCAAATGGCGCGCGAGGCGATCGGGACCGATTGGATCAAGCTCGAGGTGATCGGCGACGAGGAGACGCTTTTCCCGGACGTCGAGCAACTTCTTACGGCGGCCGACGAGCTAGTGAAGGATGGTTTCATTGTCCTTCCTTATTGCAACGACGACCCCATCACCTGCCGAAAGCTCGCCGACATCGGTTGTGCCGCGGTCATGCCCCTGGGCGCGCCAATCGGGTCGGGAATGGGTCTGCGCAACCCGTACAATATCGAGATCATCCGCGACCAGGTCTCGGTCCCCGTGATCGTAGACGCCGGCATCGGCACCGCCTCGGACGCGGCGATCGCGATGGAACTGGGCTGTGACGGTATTCTCCTCAATACCGCGATTGCCAAGGCGTTGGACCCGGTAAAGATGGCGACGGCAATGAGCCACGGGGTCGAAGCTGGCCGGCTGGCTTTCGAAGCAGGCCGCATTCCGCGTAAATTCTATGCCGAGGCGTCGAGCCCACAGGCTGGCGTCGTGCGGGCCTGACGGCAGTTTCACTCGCTGATCAGAGCTCGGTTGCTTCGCGTAAAATCCATTCGCGAAATGCGAGACTTTTAGGCTGCCCGCCGCGATCGTCGGGATATACAAGGTAATATCCTGCATCGTGCTTGACCGTGTCATCGAACGGCGCGATCAATCGACCGGACTCGATATCGTCGCGTACATGGATGGCCTCTCGGACGAGGATATGGCGGGTGACGTCACTTACAAGACGACCAGCGGCGATCATTTCACTATGGAGCGCGTCATTCTGCAGCACTTCTTCAATCACCATGCGCACCATCGCGGCCAGGCGCACGATTTGTTGAGTCAGACCAGCGTCGAACCTCCGGTATTGGACCTGCTTTATTACCTCTGCGGCTGAGCCGTTTTAAAAACAGGTTGCGCGATATCTCCAGCCTGCCTATTGGGCCTGTATGTCGGGTCAGCGCGATAGTGCCACGCAGTCGGATTTCTCCGTCGGGGTCCGGCTGTCGCTTTTCTATATTTTCTTTTTCATCAATGCCGGCGTTTACATGCCGTTCTGGCCGGTTTGGCTGGAAAGCCGTGGGATGGGACCGGTCGAGATCGGCCTCTTATTCGCGGTCGGGCGATTCGCCAGGGTCATCTCCAGCCCCCTTATCGCTTACGGCGCCGATCGGTTGGGCGCGCGGCGCGGGCCTTTGCTCCTGTTGAGCGGTATCACGACAGCTATTTTTCTGCTCTATATTTTTTGTCAATCCGTGTGGCAGTTTGCCGCCGTCGCCGCGGCTGTGGGCATGGCGTGGGGCACGATCATGCCGCTCGGCGACAGCCTGGCCATCGTCAACACGCAGACGCGCAAGATCGATTACGGCCGTGTCCGGCTGTGGGGTTCGGTAAGCTTCATCCTGGCCGCATTCGCCGGTGGCAAGATGCTCGAATCCGCTCCGGAGTCGGCGATATTCTGGGTCATGATTGCGAGCTTTGCGGCGCTGTTCGCGGTGTGCATCGTCCTACCCGATACACGCGTCGAGGCAGAACCGGTCCGCATGTCCGGGGTCTGGCACCTGTTCGCGCATCCCTTGTTCGCCCTGTTCATGCTGTGCAGCGCCTTGCTGCAGACCAGTCATCTGGTCGTCTACAACTACGGTACATTGCATTGGCGCGCCGCCGGCGTCAGCGACGGCATGATCGGGCTTTTATGGGCGATCGGGGTGACCGCCGAAGTGGTCTTGTTTGCGGTCGGTGCGCGGTTCGTGAGCCGCATGGGGCCGGGTCGGCTGTTCGCGCTCGCCGCTGTCGCCGGAATTCTGCGCTGGACGATACTTGCCTACAGCACGGCGCTACCGGTGCTGTTCGTCGTGCAGACGTTACATGCGTTTACCTTCGGGGCCGCGCACTTGGCCGCGATGGCTTTCATTGCGAACGCGATTCCAGCCCGCCTGTCGGCGACCGCGCAGAGTCTGCATGGCTCCGTCGCGCTAAGCGTCGCATCGGGCGTTACGGCGCCCTTCCTGGGGTATCTGTTCGAGGATTATGGCGGCGGCGCATTTCACGCGATGACCTTGTTCTCGCTGGCTGGCGGCGCATGTGCCCTGATTCTTATGCGTCGATGGGACGGGCGAAAGATCGTCGAATAGCAGTCAGCCAAATACAGGCCGGCGAACGGTGCGGATCTTGTCGCCGGTCGCTTCCGCGATATAGGCCGCTACCTCACGAAGCGGCGCGATCGCGACCATCATGTCGGTCGCGTTGGCGTGGACGAACCGCTCCGTATCGATCCATATGCCCGCATGACCCGGCCAATAGACCAGGTCGCCCCGTGCAAGCACGGATCCGTCGCCGTCGAAATCAACGGGCTCGCCGATGGTCGATTCCTGCATTGTAGTGTCGCGCAAGACAGCCAAGCCGCACCGGGCAAGCGAGAGCTGGACGAGCCCGGAACAGTCCAGGCCCACGCTTGTTTTTCCGCCCCACAAGTATGGCGTTCCGAGAAACCGAACGGCGACCGCCACGGGATCCGGTTCGAAATCGCCAACCGACGCAAGATGCCGCGAATAGACCCAACCGCCGCCTGCGAGTTCGCAGTAAGCGCCGCTTTGCCCGCAAACGTTGAGTGCGGCATTCATGCTGAGCATGTCGATTGGCGGTGTCTTTGGATCGGGTATTGGAAACATATAGGTCCGCAGTACCGCCACAATGTGTGTCGGCGGCCCGAGTGGTGCGCCAAGGAGCGCCGATGGCGTGAAGCCGACATAACCGTCGGTTTTCGCCTGCAGCCATGACCATCCGTCTTTTTCTTCGTAAACATCGACGGCTTCCCCGTGCAGCAACTCCGTGTCGAGCGGCGCTGTTTCGCGCGGCGCGCGGCGCAGCGGGACGCTTCCGGAAACAACCGATTTTCGGGTCGCCGATACATAGCGGTCTGCGGAGATCCTATCGCGCAGATGCTCCGCTGCGATGTCATCGCGGAACGGATGGATTCTGGGATCGAGGCCCTGCATGCCATGCGAGATAGGCCCCTTCTTTAAAACTGTCAATTGGCGGTGTTCGTCGCATTGATCGGCGAGGCGTGATAAATCTCTCGCGAACGAAAAGAACCAAGCGATACCGAAAGGGAATGCGCCATGCGCACGGGCGGTCAGGTCCTCGCCGACCAGTTGAAAATTCACGATGTCGACACGGCGTTTTGCGTGCCGGGGGAGAGCTACCTCGCCTTGATAGATGCGCTGCACGACGCATCGAACGAAATCAAGGTCATCAGTTGCCGCCAGGAGGGCGGCGCAACGAATATGGCGGAGGCGTATGGCAAGCTGACCGGCAAGCCGGGTATCGCCATGGTGACCCGCGCGCCGGGCGCCTGCAACGGTTCGATCGGCGTGCATACGGCGATGCAGGATTCCACACCGATGGTGATCCTGATTGGCCAGGTGGCCCGAGACCAGGAGTATCGCGAGGCTTTTCAGGAAGTCGATTACCGGAAGTTTTACGGAGCGTTGTGCAAATGGGTCGGGCAGATCGAACGTGCCGAACGAATCCCGGAAATGGTCAGCAAAGCGTTCTATCACGCCATGTCCGGCCGGCCGGGGCCGGTCGCTCTGGCGCTGCCGGAGGACATGCTGCGCGAACTGACCGACGTCGGTGATGCGGAACGCTACAGGACGGCGCGTCCCGGCGTCGATCCCGCCGATATTGCGGCCATGCAGGCGATGATCGCGCAGGCCGAGCGACCGCTGGTCATCGTCGGCGGCGGCGGCTGGACCGAGCCAGCGTGCGCCGACATAACCGCTTATGCGGAGGCCAACGGGTTGCCCGTCGCCGCGTCTTTCCGCTGCCAGGACATCGTCGACAACAATCGCGATTGTTACGCCGGGGAATTGGGAACGAGCGTGAGCGTCGCGCTGGCGTCGCGGGTGAAGGAAGCGGACTTGCTGTTGGTGGTTGGCGCACGACTGGGCGAGATGACGACGTCCGGTTATTCGCTCGTGGAAGCGCCGCGGCCGAAGCAGAAACTCATTCATATCTATCCCGACCCGGACGAACTCGGCCGTGTCTATCAGCCGGACCTTCCGGTCGCTGCGGCGGTCGACCGGTTCGCGGCCGCAGCGAAAAGCGCCGACGAAATCGACGGTGGCAAATGGCGCGATTGGGCGGCGGGCGCACGGCGGGATTATTTGGCAAACCTGGAAGAAACCACGGATTTTCCCGGCGCGGTCGATATGGTCGAAATCATGGGACACATTCAATCCCGTGTCGGCAACAACGCGATTATTACGACGGACGCCGGAAACTTCTCCGGCTGGCCGCAGCGTTTTTTCCGGTATTCGACCTATCCTTCCCAGGTCGGCCCGACGAGTGGCGCCATGGGATATTCCGTACCAGCGGCGATTTCCGCGCGTTTGGCATGTCCCAACAGGCCTGTGATCGGTTTCGTCGGCGATGGCGGCTTCATGATGTCGGGACAGGAATTCGCCACGGCAATGCATTATGGGATCGATCCCATTGTGATTGTCGTCAACAACAGCATGTACGGCACGATACGAATGCATCAGGAACGGGACTATCCTGACCGCACGATCGCAACCGCGCTGACCAATCCCGATTTCGTGAAATGGGCGGAAAGCTTCGGTGCCTTTGGGGCGCGCGTCGAGCGAACCGAAGATTTCGCGCCGGCATTCGACGAGGCGCTTCGCGCCGGGCGGATCGCACTCATCGAAATCCGCCTCGACCCGGAGGTCATCACGACGCGAACAACCCTGTCGGCAATTCGGGATGCAGGCCGCGCGCGCGCCGGATCGTAGACAGACCGGTGAAAATTGTTTAGGGAAACGCCCTTAGAAGTTCGCATTTTGCCCTAGTGGCTCGGCTTTAATCATGTTTGCCGTGTCCGCGGCATCGGGTTAAAGTGCGGGCAGTGGGTTGGAGGCGGCATGGAAATTGCCGCTTCTGTTCTTGTTTTCGCGGTCTGACCGCGATCGCGAGTTTGACCTAAATAAGCAAATTGAACAGAGAGTCACGGTCACGGGAGGACCAACGATTATGAAGAAAAGTACAACATTTCTGACAGCAACGGTTGGGGCTTCGGCCTTAGCCTTTCTGATGGGCGTTACCGCGCCGATCAGCAGCGCGGACGCCCAGATGGTGGACGGCCCGAAATTGACATGGCGGGTTTCGCTGTGGGGCAAGCGCCGGGCCTTCACGGAGAGCCTCGAGTACATCTCCAAGACGGTGAAGGAGCGCACCGGCGGCAAGTTCGATTTCAAGCTCTATTACGGCGAGCAGCTTTCGAAGAGTAAGGAAAACCTGGACAGCATCGCGGTCGGCGCGGTCGACGCGGCGC
>CAYLTU010000163.1:0-12798 GCA_964386465.1 uncultured Rhodospirillaceae bacterium | reverse complement strand
GCAAATCAAACACGCCGCCTGATATCGCCGTCACCAACTTTCGGGCATAGCTCACAGGGGTATGCCGGTGCCCAGACCAATCTGGGTGTGATGTACGCCACAGGAGAAGGGGTCATACAAGATTTTGTCTATGCCCATATGTGGGGAAATATCGCTGCGTCAAATGGGAATGAGAATGGTGGAAAGTTGCGAGACCTCGCTGCGAAACAAATGACCCCCGCCGACATCTCTGCCGCACAGAAACTCGCCCGTGGATGTCTCCGTAAGAAATACAAAGGGTGTTGAGTGGGAATAAAGGGATAGCAGCATGAGCGAAGACGACGTGCGCGCTATAGATGCCGTGGTCAATATCTTCAATGCGGATGCGCTGGCGTACCGGCCGGCTTGGCGCGATCAGTTCTTTGGCGAGAAAATCCGCGCCAGTTCGGAGGCCATCAAGGGTGTCGAGCTGGATGAAATGCTGCGCCGCATGGACGCGGCCGGGATCGAGCGGAGCTTTCTGATCACCGCGAAATGCGGGCCACTGGGCCATCCTTCCTGCTTCCATATGCCGCTCGAAGTCGTCGACCGGGCGATCGCGCAGCATCCGGACCGTTTTTTCGGCCTGTACGGCATCGACCCGACGATGGGCATGCAGGAGGTCCGCGCGTTCCAGCAAGCCGTCGAGGAACGCGGCTATATCGGCGCGCATGGCTACCCTCATTGGTTCGAACTGCCGATCGACCATGCGCGCTGGTACCCCTTCTACACGAAATGCTGCGAACTCGATGTCCCGATCCAGTTTCAAATCGGCCAATCGATGGTCTATGCGGCGGACTACCCGATACGGTCCGTCGGCCAACCGATCACGATGGACCCGGTGGCGTGCGACTTTCCGGAACTCAAGCTCATCGGCATTCATGTCGGGATTCCGTGGACGGACGAAGCGATCGCCATGGCCTGGAAGCACAAGAACGTCTATCTCGGATCGGACGCGCACAGCCCGAAATACTGGCCCGCCAATTTCGTCAATTACATCAACACCTATGGTCAGGATAAGGTGATCTTCGGGACCGATTTCCCGGTGCTGGATTTCGAACGAACTCGCCGGGAAATCGAGGATCTCAACCTACGCCCTGATCCGAAGCGTAAATTTTTGCGCGACAACGTGATCCGGATCTATGGGCTGGAAGACCGGCTGTAGCGGCGGGGGAGTCCATCGTGACCAACTATCGATTGTCAGACGATCACCGTCATCTCAAGACGGCCGCGCGCGATTTCGCCCAGGAGGAATTGTTACCAATTGCCACACGCGTCGAACGGGCCGGGGAGGTGCTGCCGCGCGACGTGCTGCGCTTGATGGCGGAACGCGGCTTCATGGGGCTCGACATCCCCGAGGAATATGGCGGGCTTGGCCTCGATACGCCGTCCTGTGCGATCGTTTTGGAGGAACTCGCCGCCGTGTGGTTTTCGGCGAGCAGCTATCCGGTGACCCTGTTGACCGGTCCGTTGCTTTTCGCGGGGACCGACCAACAGAAACGCCGATATTTGCCGAAGGTCGCGAGCGGCGACCTTATCACCGCCTTCGCCCTGACGGAGACGGAGGCCGGTTCCGATGCGGCGTCGATCCAAACCTTCGCCAGGCGCGAAGGCGACGAATGGATTATTAACGGCCGCAAGATCTATATCACCAACGGCGCGCGCGCGGACTTGATCGTGCTGTTCGCACGGACCGACAGGGACGCGCCGCGTGGCGGCGGCATCAGCCTGTTCTTGATCGAAAAAGACGCGCCGGGCCTTTCGATCGGCCAGACCTACGACACCATCGCGCACACCGCCAATCCCATCGCGGAACTGGTCTTCGACGATTGCCGGGTTCCCGATAGCTGTTTGATGGGCGCGCCGGGCGAAGGCTTTCGCTACATTCAGGTCGGGTTCGCGAAGACGCGTGCGATGTACGGCGTGCGATGTGCCGGTGTCGCGCAGGGCGCGCTCGACTACGCGCTGACCTATATGCAGACGCGTGAACAGTTCGGCCAGCCGCTGGCGTCGTTCCAGGCCTTGCGGTTTCGCGCCGCAGACCTTGCCGCCAGGATCGAAGCGGCGCGACAACTGTCCTATCACGCGGTGGCGCTGGCCGAGGACGAAACGCCGGATGCGTCCACAGCGGCCTCCATGGCCAAGCTGTTCGCCAGCGAGGTGTGCACGGAAGTGACGCAACAGGCCGTGCAATTTCTCGGCGGGCACGGTCTCACGAAAGACCACCCCGTCGAACGCTTCTATCGCGAAACCAAACTGTTCCAAATCGGCGACGGATCGAGCGAGATGCTGCGGCTGCTCGTGTCCCGGCACCTCAACCGACAAGCGCAGGCGGGCATGAGCGCCCGGCTGGCCAGCGACTAGCGCGGCCGCAGCCAGCCGAACAGCGGCGAATATTTCAGGATGACATAGAAGGCGCGGACGCCGTCCTTCCAATTGATCTTCTTGCCTTCTTCGTAGGTTCGCCCGGCGTAGGAAATGCCGACCTCGTATATACGGACGTTGAGGCGGGCGACCTTCGCGGTCACTTCGGGTTCGAACCCGAAGCGTTTTTCGGTGAGGGTGATCCGGTCCAAGATTGGCTTGCGGAATATTTTGTAACCGCATTCCATATCCGTCAGGTTCAGGTTCGTGAATATATTGGACGCCAGCGTCAGGACGCGGTTGCCGAAACTATGCCAGAAGTAGAGGACACGATGCGGTGCACCGCCGACGAAACGGGACCCGTAGACGACATCGGCAAGACCGTCTTCTATGGGTTCGAGCAAGCCGGGATAGTCAGCCACGCTGTATTCCAGATCCGCATCCTGTACCAGAACGACGTCGCCGGTCGCCGCGGCAAAGCCGCTATGCAACGACGCGCCCTTGCCACTGTTTTTGGAGTGCAAGATCAGTTTGTCGACGAAGGGAGCCAATTCGCTTTGAAGAAGCTCGCGCGTGCCGTCGCTCGAACCTTCATCGACGACGATGATTTCCTTGTCGTACCCGTCGTTCCGCACGCGGCGCAGTATTTCACCGATAGTGGACCGTTCGTTGTAGCAGGGGATGACAACCGAGAGCTTCATGGGCGCTGATACAAATAGGTGATGAAAAGGTCGTTGGATTCTATCATTAGGAAGCGACGCGAAGTCTGACAGACTCGCAATTCCTCGCATAGGCCCGTTTGGTGCGAGGTTAAAATTGGGAAGATTGGAAATGAGCGCAGCAACCGGCGATAGTTCGACCGAGTTTCAGTACTTGAACTCCGACCGGGTTCTGGTCACCGGCGGGTCCGGATTCCTGGGAACGCATTTATGCGAGCGTTTGCTGGCGGATGGATCGGAGGTGCTGTGCGTCGACAACTTCTTCACCGGAACCCGCCGCAATGTCGAGCATTTGCTGAGCCATCCCCGTTTCGAGCTGTTGCGGCATGATGTTACGATGCCGCTCTATGTCGAGGTCGACCGGATTTACAATCTGGCATGTCCGGCATCCCCCGTGTACTACCAAGCCAGCCCTGTCCAGACGATCAAGACCTGTGTCCAGGGCGCTATCAACATGCTGGGCTTGGCGAAACGTCTCGGAATTCCGATCCTCCAGGCCTCTACGTCGGAGGTCTATGGCGACCCGGAAGTACATCCGCAGCCCGAGACATACAGCGGCAACGTTAATCCGATCGGCCCGCGATCCTGCTATGACGAAGGCAAGCGCTGCGCCGAGACGCTGTTCGTCGATTATCGTCGGCAATACAGTTTGCCGATCAAGATCGCCCGTATATTCAATACCTACGGGCCACGCATGCATCCGAACGACGGCCGCGTGGTTTCCAACTTCATCGTCAGTGCGCTTCGTAACGAAGACCTTACGGTCTATGGCGATGGTTCCCAGACCCGGTCGTTCTGTTTCGTCGACGATCTGATCGAAGGCTTGGTCCGGATGATGGCGACGCCTGCCGAAATTACGGGCCCGATCAATATCGGTAGCCCCAACGAATTCACCATCCTCGATCTCGCCAATCAGGTGATAGCGCTAACCGGTGCGACTTCGAAAATCGTTCATCTTCCAAAGCCGACGGACGATCCAAAACAACGGCAGCCGGATATTACCGTCGCGAGGGACGTACTCGATTGGCAGCCGAGCGTATCTCTCGAAACGGGACTGCTGGAGACGGTCGCGTATTTTCGGGAGCTGCTCGGGCGGGACCGGGATTAACATTCCCGTCGGCTGGCCAGCGGCGCGGTTCGCTTGCTAACGTTGCGTCGAACGACGTTAAGAGGCCGCGCTTGATCTATACCGTCGAACTCAATTTCAGCGAGCCGGACCGGGAAGCCGAATGGCATACCTGGTACGAGAGCTATCTGAAAAAGCTGGTGTCGCTCGACGGGTTGAACACCGCGCAGCGTTTTCGCGCCACCGCCCCGGAAACGGTGACATGGCGGTTTCTTGCGCTGTACAGCCTCGACTCGCTCGACGTTTATGCCAGCGAGGCCTACCGGAATATCGGCGGCGGCGGCAATGCAAGCGTTGCGTACAAGGAGGCGATTTCGCGGCGGCGCAATGTCTATGAAGGGGTCAAGCGTTTCCCGGAAGTCGCCGAAAAAGGTCGCGTGTTGCTATGTGAGGATGCGCCTGACGGGTTCGATCTGCCGAACGTTCTGTTCCTCCCGCTCTCCGCGGCGTCGGGACGGCAGAAAGCGGGTGCGACGGCACTCGATGGCGAGCCGGAGCGAAGAGCGCTCGCACTGACCGACGCCGATACGGTGAATACATTGAACCTGACCGCGATAGAGGGTCTCGCCGTCTATGCGCCGATTACGAAACGCTATAGCTAGCGGAGAATTCGACGGTGGGTGCCGGGCGACCGATCGAGACAATGCCTGCCGCCGCCGGATTTCATGTTGGTTGGACTAGCTTGTGCCGGGTGTTAATGTTTCGCGTCGGGGCGGCGGATTGAATCCGAATTAAAGAGATTCAACCGTAGATTTGAATCAAAAATTAGCCCGCGCCGACAGGGAGGGACCGTGACGACCGCGACGACCGACGACGAAATCCAGGCAAAACTGGACGATCTTTCCGACGATACGCCGACCAGCCGGATAACCGGATTAGTCTACTGGATTGTGCTGATATACGGCGCTTTCGGCATTCTCGTCGCGATGAATCAGACCTTCAGCTGGGATGCGTTCGGCTATGTTCTGATCGATAATTCCTATTTCTATCTGCTGATCGGCATCTTCCTGCCGATTTCGTTTCTGGTGTTTCCGGCCCGGCGCAAGGACGAGAACCATGTCCCGTTCTATGACTGGATTCTTTTCACGATTACGCTCATCGCATCCTTGTATCTGTCCTATCACGGCTCGGATATGGTCGAGCAAGGCTGGGATATCATCGCGCCACCGACGCCGACGGGCATGTCGGCGCTGATCTGCTTCTTGTCGATCGAAGCGGTTCGCCGCGCCGGCGGCACCGCGCTCGCCATCATCGTGTCGATCTTTTTCACTTTTCCATTGTGGACGGACCACGCGCCCGGGTTCCTTTGGGGCGTCGGACAGACGCCGTTGGAGCTCGTCCGCTCGCATGCAATGGGCTTCGAGAGCATCATCGGCGTACCGATGCGGGTTGCCGGTAACCTACTGATTGGATTTTTGATTTTCGGATCGGCCCTGGTTGTCACCGGCGGCGGCGATTTTTTTATGAGTTTTGCGACGGCGCTCATGGGGCGTAGCCGCGGCGGCCCCGCGAAAGTCGCTATCCTGTCGAGTGGGTTCTTCGGCTCGCTCAGCGGCAGCGTCATTTCCAACGTCGTGACGACCGGCAAGCTGACAATCCCGACGATGAAACGGGTCGGATACCCTTCGGTCTATGCAGGCGCTGTCGAGTCCTGCGCGTCGACGGGTGGCGCGCTGATGCCGCCCGTGATGGGGGCGGTTGCGTTCCTGATGGCGGAATTCCTGAATGTTCCGTACGCCACGGTAATGATCGCGGCCCTGGTGCCGGCGATGATCTTTTACATCGCATTGTTGCTGCAGGTGGATGGTTATGCCGCCGTCAATGGCCTGAAAGGCATGGACGAGAAGGATATCCCCAATCTTTGGGAAACCTTCAAGGGCGGCTGGTACTATATTTTCAGCCTCATCGCGCTTGTCTACATGCTGGTCGCGCTGCGTTGGGATCTTTACGCGCCATATTACGCTTCGGCGATCTTGGTCGTTTGTTCGTTCGTATTTCGGACAGGCGAGCGGCGCTTCAATCACAAGACGCTTGCCGCCCTGATAGTCGACTCGGCCAAGATCATCTCCAATATCATCGCCATTCTCGCCGGCGTCGGCATGATCGTCGGCGCATTGGCGTTTACCGGTGTCGGCGGCGCGTTCTCGCGCGAGCTTCTGCATATTGCCGGCGATAATTTGTATCTCTTGCTGGCGATGGGGGCCGTCACGAGTTTTCTGCTCGGCATGGGGATGACCGTAAGCGCCTGCTACATTTTTCTCGCCATTATTTTGGGACCGGCACTGATCAACGCCGGTCTCGATCCGGTGGCAAGTCATCTATTCATTCTGTACTGGGGAATGCTGTCCTATATCACGCCGCCCGTTGCATTGGCCGCCGTCGCCGCGGCGATTATCGCCAATGCGGATACGATGGCGATCGGTATGCGGGCGATGCGTCTTGGACTGATTAACTTCATCCTGCCGTTCATTTTTGTCCTCAATCCAGAACTCATTCTGAGCGGAGAATGGCCCGACATCATCGTCATTGTCGGCGCATCCATGATCGCGGTTTGGTTGATGGCGTCGGCTTTCGAGGGATACCTTTACAGGGTCGGTGTAATTAGTTGGTCGCTGCGGGCGCCGCTGCTTGCGGGCGCCGCCGCGTTGCTCTATCCGGAAATTATCAGTTACATGGTCGGCCTTGTAATTGTGGCGGGTAGTTATGGTGTTGGACTGATGCAGAAACGCGGCGCGGCGCAGGCGTGACGGCCGCGGACGTAGAGGGAATTGCTACTGTCCAGGAACTTTGAACTGATAACTTCTGGATGGGCGTATGTAATCGCTATTAATCTGGAAATTGCGTACAACGGGGGACGAAACGAGAGGACAATTTTTGGGAAGACACAAAGTAAAAGACGTCCCGGACAAGGATTTTCCAAAATTTGTCAAAAAAACGACTAACAAGGAGGAGCTTATGATGAAGCTTAGAAAACAGATACTGCAATTGGCGGGGGGCGCGGCGACCGCCGCAATGCTCGCCGCCGGCGTCGCGCAGGCGGCCGATTTGCCGAAGACGATGATCTGGACGTCGTACGATTTCGGTAGTGCTGGCTTTGCCCAGGCATCCGCGGTCGCCAACGCGTTCAAGAAGAAATTCGGCACCCGCATCCGAATTGTACCGTCGGGTACGGGCATCGGGCGTCTTCTCCCGGTAACCCAGCGCAAGGCGCATTACGGCTTCCTGGCGACGGAAACCTTTTTCGCGGCCGAAGGCACCTATGATTTCGCCGTGACGTCCTGGGGGCCGCAGGATCTTCGCATCATCTTGGCGCCGCCGGTTGCGACTGGCTTGACGGTGCCGAAGGGGTCGAAGTTTGCCGATGGCGCCAATTTGAAAGGCGTTAAGCTCGGATACGTTAAGGGCAACCCGTCCGTCAACGTGAAGACCGACGCGCTGCTCGCCTATGCCGGCCTGACACGTGCCGACATTAAGCCGGTCTGGTTCGGCGGCTATGGCGTCATGAAGGGCGCACGCCTTACGGGCAAGATCGATGGTTTCCTGATGTCGCCCTATTCCGGCATCACCCGTGAATTGGAAGCGTCGCCAGCCGGAATCGACTGGGTGCAATTCGATCCGGCCAACAAGGACGGCTGGAAACGCATCCAGAAAATCGCGCCGATGTACTCGCCGGTCAAGAGCGACAATGGCGCTGGCATGGTTAAAGGCAAGCCGGTCAATATCATCGAGTTCCGTTATCCGATGATGGTGACCTACGCCGACCGAAGCACGGAAGAGGTCTATCAGGTCGCCAAGGCGATGCATGAAGCCTTCGACCTGTATAAGGACGTCAATGCGACGACGAAGAACTGGATCCTTTCCACGGCGGGCCATCCGCCGGCCGACGTTGCCTGGCATCCGGGCTCCATCAAGTTCTTGAAAGAAAAAGGCGTTTGGAATGCGGCCGACGAAGCTTGGAACCAGAAGCGCCTCGCCCGCCACGCCAAGGTGATCGAGGAGTGGGACAACGCTACGGACGCCTTCAACCAATGGCGTGCGGCAGAGAAAAAGAAGAAAAACAAGATCAAGGTCTCGGAAGCCTGGCCGAAATACTGGGCGGACCACCGCAAGAAGGTTGGTCTCGACTAATTCGAGCACCGGCTTGAAACGAAATGGGCGGCGCGAGCCGCCCATTTTTTATGCCCTGAAGTAAGTCTTCATCACGTCGTCGATGATGCGCTCAAGATCCTGGACGGTGCTGCATGTCTTGGCGACATGGCAGAAGGTCCGGTAACGATGCATTTCGGAATCGCCGGTGCCCCAGAACGGCTCGGGCTCCGGATTGAGCCAGATTACCGACTTCGAGCGGTCGTGGATTTGCCGCATGAGGTCCATGCGCGGGTCGGTGTCGTTCGATCGGCCGTCACCGAGGATGATGACCGTCGTGTGCCGGTCCAGCGCATCCATGTGTAGTTCCTCGAAATCCTCGAAGGCGCGGCCGTAATCGGTCGACCGGAAGCCGATCTTTTCCAACACTTCCGGGATCGCTTCCTCGACGGTCTTGTTTTTCAAAATGTCGCTGACTTCGATGAGGTGGCTCGAAAACGCGAAGGCGCGCAAGGTCGCGATGACCTCGTGCAGCGAATAGAGAAAGAGAAGCAGGAACCGCGCGGCGGCGGCGACGGACTGCGACACGTCGACGATCACGACGATCCGAGGTTTTTCGATTTTGGTCTGTTTCCAAAGCGTTTCGAACGGTATGCCGTCATGCGCCATGTTGCGGCGCAGGGTTCGGCGGACGTCGAGAACACCACGCTTGGTGTGCTTGCGCCGCCTTGCGTAGCGGGTCGCCAGCTTCTTCGCCATGCGGCGGACGATCCGGTGCATGCGGTCGAAGTCGCGCCGTTCGATGGACGATAGGTTGGTCTTGCTCAGGAACTCCTCGCGCAGTTCTTCCCCGGCGGCGCGCGCGTAGAGTTCGAACTGCCGGTCGATATATTGACGCACTTCCTCGAACAGATAACCGCGGCCGTCCTCGAGCCGTTCCGCCATCGCCGCCGCCGCGTCGTCGCCCTCTGCACGGTTGAGATTGGCGATCAGGCGTTCGAGGTCGCGCAGGCCCATCCGATCGAGAATGCGGCGCGTGAACAGGCCACGTTGTGTGAAAAATCGGATGTTGGCGACGCCGGCGTCGTTGGCCGCTTGTTCCATTGCCTGCGCCATTTCCACTTCGCTGCCGCCAAGCAGCATTTCGGCCAGGGGTTGTTCGCCGAGCAGCTCGCTGTCCGTCTCGGACATGCCTTCACCGGCGTTATCTTCATTCCGTTCGCGGAATTCGTCGCGGGCGAAGAACATGTCGAAACATTCGTCGAACCGTTCGACTTCGTCTTCGGATTTGGCCAGCGCGATGCACAGCGAGTCTTTCAATAGCGTACGGTCGCTGTAGCCGACGCTATCGACGGTACAATGCGCGTCGATGGCTTCCGCCGGCGAGACTCGGACGTCCATCGAGCGTAATGCGCGCAGAAAATTTTCCAGGGTCTGCTGCATCGCTCGCTATCAGGCTTTCTTCGCCTTGCGGGTGAGCTCCGGAATACTGCGTTCGACGGCGGCGATATCCTGCTCGAATTTCAGCAGGACATTGAGCGTGTCGCGGACCAGATCAGAATTCAGCGAGTCCGCGTGAAGGAGTAGCAACACGCGCGCCCAGTCGATGGTTTCCGATATCGACGGAAGTTTCTTCAGATCTTCCTCCCGAAGCATTTGCACGAAAGCGACGAGTTGGCGGCGCAACCGTTCTTCGATCTCCGGCACGCGCGAGGCGACGATCCGCTGTTCGAGCTTTGCGTCCGGCAGCGGAATGAAAAGGTGCAGGCAACGGCGTTTCAGCGCGTCGCCCATTTCACGCATGTTGTTGGACGTCAGAAAGACGAGCGGCGGCACCGTCGCCTTGATCGTGCCGATTTCCGGGATCGAGATCTGGAAGGCGGACAGAATCTCCAGCAGGAACGCCTCGAATTCCTCGTCCGATTTGTCGACTTCGTCGATCAGCAGTACGGCACCATGTTTCTGACGCAGCGCCTTCAACAGCGGCCGGGGTTCGAGGAACTGTTCGGAGAAAAACAAATCGCCGAAGCCGTGCAGGCGCTGCATGGCTTCATCTAGCCCCTTTGTGTCGGCCAGCGTATCGCCCATCTTGTCCTTGAGGATTTGGGTATAGAGCAGCTGTTTCCCGTATTTCCATTCGTACAGCGCTTTGGACTCGTCGAGCCCCTCGTAGCACTGCATGCGGATCAAAGGCAGTCCGAGCCATTGTGCGGTCGATAGGGCGAGCTCCGTCTTGCCCACACCGGCCGAGCCTTCGACCAGGATGGGTTTCGAAAGGTTTTCGGCGACGAAGATGGCGGTGGCGATGCGGCGCGAGGCGATATACCCGATGCCGCCAAGGCCTTCCGCGATGGTTTCGACTGAGGCCAGTTTCTTGTCGAGTGCGTCCTGCGAGACGATATCGTTCATGAGGTCTTGGTTTCCGTTATTCGTTCGAGAAAGGCGGCTCCCCGTCGGCGCGCCTGTATGGCGTGCGCGCCGCGTGCAATGCCCAGAGATTTTTCGAGGTCCCGGCGGGCCGCTGCCAACGTGGTTGATGGCGCGAACCCAGCACCTTCGATAAGCGCGGTCATCCTTTCATGCAGGCTCTTGGCCCATTCGCGCGCGGAAGCCGCGATGGCGCCGACATCGTCGGCATTCGCGACCGGGTCTATGTCTAGCAGTTCGGCGCCGTGGAAGGCTAGGGCGCCAAGTCCTTTGCTTGCCGCGGACAATTTTCCCAGCTCCGCCAGCCACTCTTCGTTCCCGGCGAGGGAAGGCGTTTCACGGCAGATCGCGCCCAGGATATGCCGCATTGCGCCGGCTTTCGATGCCGCGAACACGGCGTCTTCGGTGCGTCGCATCGGTAGTGAAATCGCGTCGAAGGCGTCCCCTTCAGGCCCCAACAGGTTCTCAGCCGGAACTCTCACATTCTCCATCCTGATCCCGCAGTGCGGCGAAGGACGCAGATAGTCGATCTTGACGCCTTCGGTCAATTCCAAGCCATCGGTATCGCGCGGGACGATAAGAACGGAAAATTTCTTGCGGTCTCCGTCCCGACCGGTGATCGCGAGAACGAGGAAAATATCCGCCAACGGCCCATTCGTGAGATAGGCTTTCTCGCCGTTCATGACATAACTGTCGCCGTCGCGGCGCGCTTTAGAAGTTAGATGTTTGGGGTGAGCGCCGGCGCCCGGCTCCGAGATCGCGAGGCAAGGCGTCGTTATGCCGGCGGCCAAATCCGGAAGGTAGACCTGGCGTTGCGCTGCGGTCCCATGGCCGAGAATGTGCAAGCGCGAGATCAACTGCCGCCCCATCCAGGATGTCACCATGCCGAGATTGCCGCCGATTTCGGCCATCGCCTCCGCCGCCATGACCAGGGTGCGTAAATCGCCACCGGCGCCGCCAAATTCCGCGGGTAACGCTATTTGTGCCAAACCGGCTTCGCCCACCGCGCGCCACAGTTCGGTTGGGACGACGGTGTGATCTCGCAGATCCGTCCGGCTCGCGATGTGGTCGCGGGCGAACAGAGCAACGCGCCGTTTGAGTTTTTGGCGGAGGTCGGCGACTGCCTTATGAGACGTTTCCATGTGGCGGAGCATAGTCCCGCGGTAGCCGCGGCGGAAGTGTTGCCCCGAAAAATGCCGGATAATCGGTAGCGGATTTAATAAAGTATCGGTAGGACAAGATTCGGCACCCGCGCAACATGTCGCGGGCGCCGGTGATTTCGGAAAGAAGCTTGATCAGGCGGCGGAAGAGTCGTTCGTTTGCCGATACGCCATCGAACAATGCTGTTCGCAGTAGGGACGTCCGGTTTCCGACGGCTGACCGCAGAAATGAAATTCCGTTTCTCCGGGGTTACCGATTGGCCACTGGCATAGACGGTCGGTAACTGGATTTAACATCGCGATCGTCGGTTTCGACGGTACGCTCCGTGTGGAAAGTCCAAGCCGATGCGCCTTGCCGATGACGGCGTTCCGGGTTACATGCCCGAGCGCCTCGGCAATTTGTCTCGCCGACAGCCCTTCGCCCCAAAGTTCCTTAAGTAGCTCAACACGCTCCGCAGTCCATTCCATGCTGACCCCACATGACGTTGCCATTTACATTCTGCCAGGGGATGCCGCTGTTACGGCATATTTTGTGCGGCAGGGACCACATGCATACTATATCCAGTATGCCTAATGGCCACAACCTGAATTGGCGGTAATTTTTTTGTCGCCAATTCGTGACATCGATTTGAACGCAGGTCCGGTGCTGCAAGCAGGACGAATCGGGAAAATTGCCACTACTGGCCCCGACTCCGTGGCCGGGACTGCGCCGTCTATCGACGAAATCCTTATACTCGTTGCCTCAAATTTTGGCCATAGCATATGACGGTAATTTTTGGTCTTTTTTGCCTGAAACCAGCCGATTTTCGGGGATCGGGGATAAGTCTGTGAGTCGTTAACTTATAGTTAGTTTCCGTCCATAAACGCTATGATTTTGGGATTGGCTTACAAGCATTAG
>CAYLTU010000162.1:2629-13079 GCA_964386465.1 uncultured Rhodospirillaceae bacterium | reverse complement strand
CGGCCCGGGTCCGCTCGCGGAGCAGCTCTTCTTCGATCAGCTTCTGTTCCGTTTCGTCCTGGTTGACTCCGAAGAAAGATATAAGCTTCCCCGACTCATCGAACTCGGGCCGGCCTTCGCCGCGGACGAAGCGGACTTCACCGCCCGGGCGTACGATCCTGAACTCACATTTGTAGGGTGCCTTCCGTTTCCCGGCTTCTTTTCGAACGGCGTCTATGCGCGCGCGATCGTCAGGATGGACCGCCTCCGAAATCGCGGCGAAGGTTGCCGAGAAACACGCGGGATCCCATCCGTAAATTCGGTAGAAGGCATCGGAACATTCGAAAAGGTGGGTGTCGACCAGAAACCGCCAATGCCCAATTTTCCCGATGCGCTGCGCCTCCGACAGCTGCTGCTCGCTAAAGCGAAGCGCATCCTCGACGCGCACCCGATCTGAAATATCGGTATAGGTCGTCACGAAACCGCCATCCCGTATCGAATTTTTCCGTACATCGATGGTGATCCCGCCCGGTGCCCGCCGTATGAAATTACGTGTTTCCGGACCTTT
The DNA here is from genome assembly GCA_964386465.1 of uncultured Rhodospirillaceae bacterium. Taxonomy (GTDB): domain Bacteria; phylum Pseudomonadota; class Alphaproteobacteria; order UBA8366. Next base: position 12,532 of record CAYLTU010000162.1, on the reverse strand, counting down.
TGCAGCCTCGATGCGCGCGCGAATATGCGCCTCTACATCGCCCGGACCGTATGCGCCGCGTTCCGCAACGAACCGGACCAGTTTCTCGAACGGCACACCAGCGCACGCCAACTGCGGAGGCAGGCCCAACAGCTCGACGTACCGATCGTTGAACGCGACGGAATTCAAGTTTGAGTCGAAGAGGCTGAAGCCCTGATCGACATTATCGAGGACAGAGCGCAAAACAGCGGTCTGTTCGGATAGTTGGCGGTTCAGCCGGGCGACGGAGTGGAAGCGCCAAGCAAAACTCGCCAACACCCCTACTGCGGCAAGGCCGGCTATGATCCAAGCGCCGCCGGTCATCGGCTACTCCAAATTACGCGGTTCACCGCCCGATTATCGCGCAGGGAGCCTTAAAATGACGTTAATGTGGTGGAAATCGGTGCGACCGACACACGAATTGCGATATTCACAATCCGTCTGAAATTGGCTGGGTTACGTCTTCCAGCCAGCGCCTGCCCGTAACATTCAAGCCGCCGGAAACTTTGGCGAAGACCTCGGCATGGTACGCGTCCAGCCAGGCGATCTCCGCGTCCGAAAGTAGCGATGGGTCGATCAGCGCGCGATCGATGGGCGCGAAGGTCAGGGTCTCGAACTCAAGCATCTTGCGCTCAGCACCCTCGAGGGCGGCGCATGGTACGACCGTCACCAAATTTTCGATCCGGATGCCGAAATCATCCGTTTTGTAATAGCCGGGCTCGTTCGAGACGATCATCCCCTCGCGCAGCGCCACGGCACTGGGCGCTTTGGAGATACGGTGCGGTCCTTCATGCACGCTGAGATAGCTCCCGACGCCGTGACCGGTGCCGTGGTCGAAATCCAGGCCTGCGTCCCACAGGGCGCGCCGCGCCAGCACGTCGAGATGGCCGCCCGACGTCCCTTCGGGGAAGCGCGCGGTCGCGATCGCGATATGCCCCTTCAATACGCGGGTGAACCGGTCTCGCATCTCCGCGGTAGGAGTCCCGACGGCGACGGTTCGCGTGACGTCGGTCGTTCCGTCGAGATACTGCGCCCCGGAATCGACGAGATAAAGCTCGCCCGGCTTCATCAGCCGATCGGTTTCCGGACCGACCTTGTAATGGACGATCGCACCGTTAGGACCCGAGCCCGAGATCGTATCGAAGCTGAGGTCGCGTATATTCTCACCTTCCGCGCGGAAGGCGGCCAGCTTGTCCGCGGCTGCGATTTCGGTCAGATCGCCCGCAGGCGCGGATTCCGCGAGCCAGGCAAGAAATTTAGAAACGGCGATGCCGTCACGCCTGTGCGCGGTACGTGCGCCGGTGATTTCGACCTTGTTCTTGCAGGCCTTGGGCATAGCGCAAGGATCTTCACCGGCGGCGACTATCGCCCCACCGTCTCGCAACCGATCGAATATCAGCGCTGCCGCCGACGCCGGATCGACGCGCACCGTCTTCCCGTCAAGCGCTTCGAGCGCTGCCGGAAACGCTTCTACCGGCTCGACCGAAACGCCATTGCCGATATGCTCGCCTAATCCGGGCGAGAGCTTCCGCGGGTCTACGAACCAGTCGACCGAGCCGGACTTCCGTACGATCGCGAAGGACAGCGGCATCGGCGCGCGCGGCACGTCGCCGCCGCGCACGTTGAGCAGCCAGGCGATCGAGTCCGGTGCCGTCAGCACGGCCGCGTCGCAGCCATCGGATGCGAGCGCTGCGCCAATCTCCTCGCGCTTTTCGGATGCCGTTTTGCCCGCGAAATCTACCGGATGCGGTACGATCGGCGAGAGCGGCGCCGCGGGTTGTCCCTGCCACACCGGATCTACCGGATTCTCGGCCTGCGCGACCAGCGTCCCGCCCGCTTTCTCCACCGCCCCGCGCAGCGACGCGACGGCATTTTCCGAATGCAGCCACGGATCGTAGCCGAGCGCGCCGCCGTCCGGCAGGTTCTCGGCGATCCATTTCGAAGGCGGCGCGTCGGTCAGATGATGCGGTTCCAGCGCCGCCGTATCGACCTGCGCGCGGACCTGGAGCGTGTATCGTCCATCGACGAAAATCGCGGCGCGATCCTTCAGGACGACAGCCATACCCGCGGAGCCGGAAAACCCGGTCAGCCAGCGCAAACGGTCGGCGCGCGGCGGAACGTACTCCCCCTGATGCTCATCCGTGCGCGGCACGACGAAACCGTCCAACCCCCTGCGCTCGAGTTCCGCGCGGAACAAGGAAAGCCGCTCTGCATGCGACGGGTCCGCCGGGACCGCCGCCGCCATCGTGACCTTGAGCGCCCGCAACTGGTCGCGAAGCTCCTCATCCGCCTCCGGTGCGATCAGGTCGATCCAGGCGTCGGGCCGGAAACCTTCCGGCGCGCCAATCACGCCGCCGACCAGCGAACGCACCGCATCGGTTCCCATTGTAAGGCCCGCCGCCGCCAAGCGGTCCGAGAGGGCCGCGTCGCCGTCATAGGAAGGGATGTCGGCCGCCATGAGCATGGTTCTCCTTTTCTCGTCGAACTGGCGATAATGCTCTTAACACAACACGCGCTTTGGGGCAGCGGATTTACGGGCCTATAAGGTCCGGCGCCCATGCGCGATCGTCATTGCTGCGCTGCAAAAATTACAAATGACTTCGACCGGCCGGCATCCCATATCCAGTCTAAGTGGCAGGCGCACAGCCTGCAAAAGTCTGAAAATAATAATGAAAATGGAGTAACACCATGGCGGAAACCACCTTGACTTCGGGCGCGGCAAACCGTGGAATCTTCCACAAAATCATGTGCGCGGTTCGCGGGACGGTCACCTTCTATCGCCGCCAACAGACGTTGCATGAGCTGTCCGCGTTGGACGACCACCTTTTTCAGGATATCGGCATCAATCGCGTGGCATTGGCGGCATCGTCGAAGCCGAACTGCGGCGCGGACCGTAAAGAAACCTTTTACCCGCGGCACCAGATAGGCTGATCAACAGCGCTGAGACCGCCCGACAATTAGCGTGTGCCAACCGTCGAGCGCGATCCGCCGCAGCAACGGCAGTCCCTGCCGGCGATAGGCGTTGCGTACCGCGCTCTCCTGTTGGGCGAGCAGCCCCGACAGCACCAAGACGCCGCCCGGCGCCAGGCAGCCACTGAGCCGATGCGATAACGCGACCAGGGGCTTGGCCAGAATATTCGCCATGATCAGATCGTAGGCGCGCGCGTTGCGGATTTCACGGTCCGAAATACCGTCGCTGCAACGGAACCGGAGCCACGCGCTCAATCCGTTGATCGCTGCATTTTCGCGCGCCACGGCAACCGATAGCGGGTCGATGTCCGATGCGGTCACATTGCACCGCCACGCCGCCGCCATGGCGAGCGCAAGAATGCCCGAACCGCAGCCTAGATCGAGCGGACGGCGAAAGCGGCGCCGTTTCGCCAACCCGTCGAGCGCCAGAAGGCAAGATTTCGTCGTTGCGTGCTCGCCCGTCCCGAATGCGGCGCCGGCATCGACCGTCAACGCAACGGTTCCGTGCGGCGGCGCGCCGTCGAAATGCGAGGGTTGTATGAAAAATCGCCCGGCAGCCAGCGGCTGAAAGCTCCGCTGATTTTCCGCGACCCAATCGCTATCGGGCAGCGGTACGCAAGTGAACACCGGCTCCGCGACGCCGGACCGGGCCGCCGCAATCGCCATCGCCGCCGCCGCGTCGGCGTGGGGCGTCATCTCCGCCGCATAACCTTCGATCCGCCACAGCGTGCTGCCCGGCACCTCGAACATCGTGACCGTCGGACAAAGCGATTCGACAGCCGCCGCAAAGACTTCGGCGGCGGCGGCCGGGACGACGGTTTCGAATTTCCAACCGGCCATATTCGTCAGGGTTTCGTGACAAAGGCGGAAACCACCCGTTTCTCACCCGCCTTGTCGAAATCGATGGTCAGTTTGTCGCCATCGACGGCGCGGATATTACCCATGCCGAATTTCTGATGGAAACAGCGGTCACCCGGGGCAAAGCCCGCCTCGGCGTCACGGACGGGTTCGGCGGTCGCTTCGATGAACTTGACTCCGGGGCCCCGCTCCTGGAAACGGCGCCAGCCAGGCCCGCCTTGCGTCGCGCTTGTATTCTTGCCGAACGCGAAGGCGGACCGTTCTTCGCTGAGTCCGCCGCCGAAAAGACCCGGATCGGTCTTCACCTCGATGGACGCGTCCGGCAGTTCGCCGATGAATCGGGAGGGGATCGCACTGACCCACTGGTTGTAGATGCGCCGGCTCGCGGCATGCGAAATCGTCACCCTCTGGCGCGCCCGGGTGATGCCGACATAGGCCAGGCGGCGCTCCTCTTCCAGACCGGCCGCACCGTTCTGGTCGATCGCGCGCTGGTGCGGGAACAGTTCCTCCTCCCAGCCGGGCAGAAACACCGTATCGAATTCGAGCCCCTTGGCGCTGTGCAGGGTCATCAAATTGACCATCTCCTGCCCCGCGGCCTCGGTGTTCTCCATGACCAGACTGACATGTTCCAGGAACCCGGCGAGACTCTCGAATTCGGCCATCGCCGGAATCAGCTCCTTCAGGTTCTCCAGCTTGCCCGGCGCGGCCGGCTTCTTGCTCAGCATCCACATCTCGGTATAGCCGGATTCGTCGAGCACCGTTTCCGCCAGCTCGGTATGCGGCAATCCGACAGAGATCTGCTGCCAGCGCTGGAAGTTGGCCAGGATATCGCCGAGCTTGCGCCGCGCCTGGGGGCGCAATTCGTCGGTCTCGACCAGACGCAGTCCGGCGGCGAACAAGGAGCAGCCCTCGATCCGCGCGTAACCGTGCAGCGCCTGCATCGTCGTCTTGCCGACCCCGCGCGCCGGCTTGTTGATGATGCGCTCGAAGGCGAGGTCGTCCTCGGGCTGGTGGATCAGCCGGAAAAAGGCCAGCGCGTCGCGGATCTCCTCGCGCTCGTAGAAACGTGGACCCCCGATCACCCGGTAGGGCAAGCCCAGCGTGATGAAACGTTCCTCGAACTCCCGGGTCTGGAAACCTGCGCGCACCAGGATCGCGATCTCGTCCAGACTATGCTGCTTGCGATGCAGCGCCTCGATCTCCTCGCCGATGAAACGCGCCTCCTCCTCGCCGTCCCACACGCCGCGTACGACGACCTTGTCGCCGTCATTGGCCTCCGTCCACAGGGTCTTGCCGAACCGTCCCTCATTGTGCGCGATCAGTCCGGACGCTGCGGCGAGGATATGCGGCGTCGAGCGGTAGTTGCGTTCCAGCCGGATCACCTTGGCGCCGGGGAAATCCTCCTCGAACCGCAGGATGTTGCCGACCTCCGCCCCGCGCCAGCCGTAGATCGACTGGTCGTCGTCGCCGACGCAGCAAATGTTGCGGTGGTGTTGGGCGAGCAGGCGTAGCCAGAGATACTGCGCAACGTTGGCGTCCTGATATTCGTCGACCAGGATATAGCGGAACAACCGCTGGAAGTCGGCTAGCACGTCCGCGTTCTCGGTGAACAGGGTCAGGCAGTGCAGCAGCAGGTCGCCGAAATCGGTCGCGTTCAGCGCCTTCAGACGTTCCTGATACTGCCCGTAAAGGGCGACGGCCCGGCCGTTGGCGAACTCGTCGCCATCCGCCGCCGGCACCTTGTCCGGCGTCAATCCGCGATCCTTCCAGCGTTGGATGATGCCGGAGAGCACCCGGGCCGGCCACCGCTTTTCATCGATATTCTCCGCCTCGAGCAACTGCTTCAGCAGCCGGACCTGATCGTCCGTATCTAGGATCGTGAAATTGGATTTCAGGCCGACCAGTTCCGCATGGCGGCGCAGAATGCGGACGCCGAGGGAATGGAAGGTGCCGAGCCACAGCCCTTCGGTCGCCGGGCCGACGAAGGACGCGACCCGGTCTCGCATCTCGCGCGCCGCCCGGTTGGTGAAGGTGACGGCGAGGATCTGATAGGGCCGCGCCCGACCGGTATAAAGGAGCTGCGCCAAGCGGGTCGTCAGCACCCGGGTCTTGCCGGTTCCGGCTCCGGCCAGCACCAGCACGGGACCGTCCAGCGCATCGACCGCCTCGCGTTGCGCCTCGTTCAGGTCGTCCAGCCAGGGCGGCGGGGCCGCAGCCTGCGGTGTTGGGTCTTCGTATTCCAGCGGGTCGCCGGAGAGAGGATCGGTCATCGCTTGGTCATCAGGTCGGAAGGGTCATCAATATACAGGTCGGACCCCGCTTACCGGAAACGAATACGCGCCAATGGCGAGTAGACACCGGACCGTGTTAGAGTTCCCATAGGGGAACTGAGGCATAATTGGATCAGGGGGTGCATGACGATGCGCTCGAAACCGTCTCGACTCATCCGCGAAATCCTTGCCTGTGCTGTCTTCGGGCTCGTCCTATTCGCAGTGAATGCTGCCGCGTTTGGGCAGAATACGGTCGACGAAATTCTCAGCGCCGTGGTTCGTGTGCAGACCGAGATCAACCCGTCCGGCCGCACCGCGACGGTGCTCGGCATGAAGCGGGACGGCCATGGCGTGGTCATCGATTCGAGCGGGCTGGTCCTCACGATCGGCTATCTGATTCTCGAATCACGGAAAGTCATCGTGACAGGCTCGGACGGCGCCACATATCCGGCACGCTTCGTCGCCTATGACAGCGACACCGGCTTCGGGTTGGTCCGCACGCAGACGCCGCTGAAGGTCAAACCGATGCGGCTCGGCGATTCCGGCCGGCTGGCCGAGGGCACCGGCGTGATCGTCGCGGGCTTCGGCGGCCGCGGCAACACGATTCGGGCGACCGTCGTCGCGCGGCGCGATTTCTCGGGGTACTGGGAATATTTGCTGCCGAAAGCGATTTTCACGCAGCCGCCTTTTAACGTGTTCGGCGGCGCCGCCCTGATCGACCAGGAAGGCAGGCTCGTGGGCATCGGGTCTCTCCTCGTCGGCGACGCCAAACAAGGCGGCGGCGTCAGCCCGGGCAACATGTTCGTCCCGATCAACGCACTGAAACCGATCCTGGGCACGATGATAGAAAGCGGCCGGTCCGATGCGCCGCCACGCCCCTGGGTCGGCATCTACAGCGAAGAGATGCGCCAACGCATCTTCGTCACAAGGCTCGCGGCGGAAGGACCGGGCGCCGCCGCGGGTGTCGAGATCGGCGACATCGTCGTCGCGGTCGGCGGCAAGCCGGTCGCCGGCATGAACGATTTCTACCGCAAGCTCTGGGCGCTGGGCGCCCCCGGAATAGACGTACCGCTGACCGTCCTGCGGCTGAGCGGTAAGCTGGAAACCCTCACCCTGCGCTCGCGCGATCGCTACGACTGGTACCGCTACGGCACCGGGAATTAGCAATTTTTTGTCTCATCGGGATATTTCTTCGTCACCCTCGGGCCTCGACCCGAGGGTCAAAATCGAAACCATCGTCCGCCATGAAATTGGATTATCGGGTCAAGCCCGATAATGACGGATCGGATGTCGATATCGGACCATACAATACGGCAACCTATGTTCATTTAAGGGTGATCTATAGCGCGTCGTACTCGTCGCGTTCGAATTCCCTGACCTGCAGCGCCCGGGTCCTTCTCCATCAGCTGAAAATCGCCGCTGAGATAGGGAAAGGCGCCGGCCGCCGCGCGATCTGCTCCGAGAAACCGGCTAGCTCCGGCCGCGCAGCGGGGTCAGCGCGTAGTCGGCCCCGTCGAATCCGACCGTCTCTTCCATGCCGGCGACGCTGACCAGCCGCCAAATTTGCCGCTTGCTTGCCAACAACCGCGCAAGCGGTAATTGTACGCGCTCAAAACGGCGAGGCAGGAAGCAGATCCATCCCGGCACCAATAACGGCTTCCGCTTCGCCCAGCGCGAAGTCAACGACGAGGCGGCGGTGGAAAAGGTCTGAAACTTCTTCTTCGATATGTGCCGGCGCAACCTGACCTGACGGGTCAGTCACGAGCGAGGAATAGTAATGCAGGTATTGTACAAGGGCGGCGCCCTGTTCGATGGCGAGAATGCTCCGGTTTCCGGTCTCGGTGTGATGGTCGAGAGCGAAAACGTCGTCCGGGTCGCCCCCGAAACGGAGTTCGACGGCTTCGACGGCCAAACGGTCGACACCGCGGGCGGCACCTTGATGCCCGGCCTGATCGATTGCCATGTGCATCTTTGTCTTGGTGCGGAAGGCGACCCAGGGACGGCGGCCGAGAAACTGCTGCCGGGCCAGACCGTGATGAAGGCGCTGGCGCGGGCGCAGGCGACCCTGGCCAGCGGCGTGACCGGCATCCGCGATTGCGGCGGCCGCAACTATCTCGAATTCGCGGTGCGCGACGCGTGCAACGGCGGCGACCAGATGGGACCGTCGATACGTGCGTCGGGCCGGATGATCTGCATGACAGGCGGGCACGGAAACCAGCACGGCCGCGTCGCCGACGGCATCGACGAGATCGTCAAGGCGGTGCGCGAGCAGATCCACGCCGGCAGCGACCTGATCAAGATCATGGCCACCGGCGGGATCATGACGCCGGGTGTCAATCCCGAGGACGCGCATTACTCGGCCGAGGAGATGGCCGCCGGTATCAGTGAGGCGAACCGGTTCCACCGGCGCACCGCGAGTCACGCGCAGGGCGCGGAAGGCATCCTGAACGCGGTGCGGGGCGGCATCACGTCGATCGAACACGGCATCTTCATGACCGACGAATGCGTGCGGGAGATGCTGGAGCGCGAGGTCTATCTCGTCCCGACCCTGGCGGCGCTGCAGAACATCGTCGCCAACAAGGGCAACGGCATCCCGGACTATGTGATCGAGAAGGCGGAACGGATTGCCGAAACCCATGTCAATTCGATCAAGACGTTCTATGACGCCGGCGGCAAGATCGCGATGGGCACCGACGCCGGTACGCCCTTCAACAAACATGGCGCCAATGCGGACGAGCTGGCGCTGATGGTCGGCATCGGCATCGAACCGCTCGACGCGCTACGCATCGGTACGAGTTCGGCGGCCGGCCTGGTCGATCTGGAAGGCGAGGGCCGCATCACGGAAGGTGCGTTCGCCGACTTCCTGCTGGTCGATGGCGACCCTGCGCACGACATCAATTGCGCCGCGAAACGGGAAAATCACCGCATGGTCGTTAAACGCGGCACACCCGTATCGGCCGCATCGATGGCCTTGGGCGCGGCGCCCTTCCAACCGCTGGCGGCCTTCTGAGCGATGCTGCGATTGCGCCAGATTTGCCTGGTCGCCGGGGAGCTAGACCCGGCGGTCGCCGATTTGGAGGCCGTTTTCGGCATCGCCTCCTGTTTCCACGATCCGGGCGTCGAGAAATTCGGTCTGGTCAACGCATTGCTGCCGGTCGGTTTCAATTTCCTGGAGGTTGTGGCTCCGTTTCGAGAGGGTACGGCGGCGGCGCGCTATCTAGACCGGCGCGGCGGCGCGGGCGGCTACATCGTCATCTTGCAATGCCAAGACATCGCCGACCGTCTGGCGCGCTGCGATGAGCTCGGCGTTCGCGTGATCAACCATATGCAATATGGGGATTATGAAGGGCTGCAGCTGCATCCGCGCGATACCGGCGGCTCGATGCTGGAGACGAGCTGCAGCGAGGGCAACGGCGCGCCGGACGGGCCCTGGCATCCGGCCGGCAAGACTTGGCAGGACGCGATGCGGACCGACCGGGTCACGGCGATCACGGCGGCGGAATTGCAAGGCGACGATCCGGACGCGCTGGCTGCGCGCTGGGGCGAAATCCTCGCCGTCAAACCCGTAAGCGAAGGAACCGGGACGACGATCCTGCCTTTGGAGAACGCGGTGTTGCGATTCGTGCCGGCAACGGATGGCCGAGGCGAAGGGCTCGGCGGCATCGATCTGACCGTCGCAGACCGCGCCGCATTGATCGCGGTGGCGGAAAAACGGGGCTGCGCCGTCGAGGGCGATATCGTCACCGTCTGCGGCACGCGGTTCAGGTTGATAGGATGAGCGAAGAAC
>CAYLTU010000162.1:0-2529 GCA_964386465.1 uncultured Rhodospirillaceae bacterium | reverse complement strand
CGATATCGTCACCGTCTGCGGCACGCGGTTCAGGTTGATAGGATGAGCGAAGAACTTATTGCCGCGCGACGATGCGGTTACGGTACTGACCTTGAATCGGCCCGACTGCCGAGGAGGAAAAACGGAATATGGCAAACAGCGCATCACCTGTTGCGGTAGAACGGACCGACCGGGACGTCTAACTCGACCGCGTGCGGAAATTGGCGCGCTGATCGAGAACTCCGCGGAGGCCAAAGAACGAGACCGCCGCTTGACCTCGGAACTGCTGTCCGCCCTGCACGATTCGGGACTGTTCCGGTTGCTGTTGGAAAAACGCTTCGACGGCGCCGAAGTCTGCCCGTCCGATTTCTCCGTTATCATCGAAGAAGTCGCCAAACACGACGCCAGCACGGCCTGGTGTCTCTGCCAAGCCAACGGCTGCACGATGACCGCCTCGTTCCTGAACGACGACGTCGCCAACGAGATCTGGGGCCACGATCCGAAGGGGGTGGTCGCCTGGGGGCCCGGCGAATCGGAAGCGGTACCGGAAGGGGACGGCTTCCACGTCAACGCGAAATGCGCCTTCGCCAGCGGCGGCAACAAAACCCGCTCAGCCAGAGTGCCGTGGTCCAGTCGGAGTTCGCCCAGGCATCCGCCGTTTTTCGTTGCCGAAACGGATAGCGAGTCGCTCGCGAACGCACATGCGGATCTGGACGCATTTCGCAGCGCCGCCGCGGCCCTCGGTGGGTTTCTCGCATCGCTCGACGAACGCATGGGCTTCACGGCGGAGATCGAGATCGCGCAGGGCGTCGAAATAGGACGGCCCGGTGCGATCACCGTCAGCGCCCAAAAAATCGGCGAGCACGTCGGAGATATTTCGATCGCCGGCCGTTGCGCACCGGTCATGCACGGCACGATCGAGATTTAGGCGCTTCGACCGTCAGTCGAAGGCCGGACCGAGCGCCTTTTCCGGATCGGGCGGCGGCGCGCCCGTCGCAACGGCCATATCGGAGACATACGGATTGTCCTCGCGTTCCTGGCCGAAGGTCGAGAGCCGGCCGTGACCCGGCAGGAACAACACGTCGTCGCCGAGCGGCCAAAGTTGGCCGGTGATCGATTTGACCAACAAATCGTAATCGCCGCGCGGCAGGTCGGTGCGGCCAACGGTGCGCCGGAACAATACGTCGCCGACGATGGCAAGCCGCGAGGCTTCGTTGAAATAGACGACGTGTCCCGGCGTGTGGCCCGGACAGTGGAGGACGTCGAGGGTCAAGTCGCCGACAGTGACCGTGTCGCCGCCTTCCAGCCAGCGGTCCGGCGTGAAGGGGCGAGGATTGTCGAAGCCTGGTTTTTCTTCGGCATCGGTCAGCTTGTCGATCCAGAACTGATCGTCCTTATGCGGCCCCTCGATGGGCAAGCCCTGCTGCTCGGAAAAGTCCGCGGCCATGCCCGCATGGTCGCGGTGCGCGTGGGTGATGAAGATCTTCTCCAGCGTGATCCCGGCGCGCTCGACGGCGGTCATGATACGGTCGAGATGCCCGCCCGGATCGATCACCGCGCCCTTCATGGTCTTGGTACACCAGAATACCGTCGCGTTCTGCTGGAACGGCGTCACGGGCACGATGGCGGTCTCGAGCGATTTTTCGAACATGACTGGGAGTCCGGATTGTGAGCGCTGGTGGAACTTTAGGCTGGTCGGGACGCTAGGGGCAAATTACGCTTCCTCTGTTGTAAGGGAAGGCAACCGAACATCTCGCGACACGGATCCCATCAACTCAAGAGCCGTCATCCTCAACTTGATTGAGGATCCAGTCCGTCGTGCGAAAGGCCGCCACTCTGGTTGAAGTTCGCACAGAAAGTTGGAAGCCACGCTCCATAATGCATCGCACCCGTTGCCGTGCGAAGCTTTGCGAATGCCCTACTACGTTTACATTCTGGCAAGCCAGCGGAACGGGACCTTGTACATTGGCGTGACCAACGACCTCAAGCGACGTGTCTACGAACACAAAGAGGGACTCGCCGACGGTTTCACGAAACGCTACGACATCAAAACACTGGTTCATGCCGAGCCGTACGACCTTGTGGAAGATGCCATTCGACGCGAGAAACAGTTAAAGCATTGGAATCGGAATTGGAAAATCGAGCTCATAGAACGTGGCAACCCTGACTGGGATGACCTTTACGATCAACCGTAACCGTCACCGTTGCCTGGATCCTCAATCAAGTTGAGGATGACAGGTTGGTGTATTGAGGATGACGCCTTTTTCAACTACACGCGTTCCTACCCGTACGAAATGCCCACCACCTCCAATTCCTCATCGCCACCCGGCGCTCGCAGGGTCACCACGTCGCCGAGTTCCGCCTTCAGTAGAGCGCTGGCGACCGGCGAGACCCAGCTGATTTCACCCTCCTCCGGCCGCGTCTCGTCGATACCGACGATGCGCACGGTGCGCTCCTTGTCATCTTCATCGGCATAGGTGACTGAAGCGCCGAAGAACACCTTGTCGTGGTTTGTTTGCTGCGTCGGATCGACGATCTCGGCGATTTCCA
>CAYLTU010000161.1:0-13152 GCA_964386465.1 uncultured Rhodospirillaceae bacterium | reverse complement strand
TTCGCAATGAGGTTGGTTACAACGTGACCATAGAACCTCTGAAGCATTTCGATTGAGGTTCCCATCTGTTGTGCCAACAGATACGGACTGACTTCTTCTGACAGTCTCATCGTCGCATAGAAGTGACGAAGACTGTAAAGGGTTCTGCGTCTCCCACTGGAATCATCCAAGAGATCGCAATAAGTCAGTAGACTCTCGAAACCCTTCTTCAAGCTGCCGATGGTCTTCCCATACAACGCTTCGAGGTCGATGTCTGTGACCAAGCTGTCGTCGTGCTCAATCGCGGCACGCGCTAGTTTCAATCCCTCACAATCGTCCTTCGGATCGCGCCCCTCGACCATCTTCTTCAGCATGTCGTTAAACTTTTTCGTTCGCATGTCGGTCCTCGCTTTTATGGTCCAACAGGTTCGGTTCGTCGGGATACTCGTCGAAGGTCTCGCCGGAAAGTATCATCAACAACGCCCGCGCCTTCTTCCATCGTGAAGATCGACTTGTTCAGCCCGCCGGGTGCTGCCGTTAGCGTTACGAATTTCCGGATTAGGCGGTTGCCCAGCATCCATTTGCGGCGTTCGATCTGATTGAAATCGAAGTTCCAGCCCGGCTTGGGCGCATAATCAACGAGACCGTCCGGCTCCGTAACGACATGGTGTGGATTGGGAACGTTCCATTTGTCCCGACCACTTTTTACCATCGCCTGAACGTCGCGACGTGTTTGGTCGGTCGTATAACCGGCTAGGGTCAGGCCGTCAGCGACGGCGAGCATCTCGTCGTCGGACCAGCCACGCGCAAGCCAGTGCCCGGTCAGGCGAACCATGTTGTTGTGCCAGTGATCGCCGGTCCGGATGGCGGTCAAAAGGCGCGAGACATCCGCCGCTTCAGTGCCGCCAATATCGAGTACGGTTGCGTCGGGCTGAACCGGAACTAGGTCGAAAGGGAACGCCTTCGCCATCTGGCCTTCGACGTGAACGGGATGCGCGCCTTCGAGCAATATCAGCTTCGTCAGTTCGACCTTGCGATCAACCTTGACAGGCCACGCAATCGATCCGGCGAGCCGCATCACGCGGGACGGGTTAATGACCGTCGGATCGCCTGCCAAAGCGGTCGCGATGGCACGGTTCTGACGGCGACAGTTTTGCGGGTCGGTGTCCGGCACTTCCTGCCGCCACCAAAGCTGCGCGCGCGGATGGGGAAGTTCGCCGGTGACCACGACAAGATTGGGTCGGCAATGCGCGTATCGCGCTTTCGCGCCGCGCACGGCTTCCTCATCGTCGAGGTCGGCGTAGTAAGCCGGAAGGGCAAGAAAATCTTCATCGGTGCCGCGTCGATCCGGGTCTACGCCGGGTTTGCGCAATGCAGCACCGACATAGATGTTCTGGTCGGAGACACGACTTATAGAAGCTGCCATTTCGACCGCTTCATCGATCATGTCCGTGTCAAACATTTTCGCGTGACTTAGATCGCCGGTGGTGGCGTCGCGCCACGCGATCTCGAGCATGCCGAGGTGGTGACCGCCGAGATAACCGCCGAACAGGAACTCAAGATGCTCGCGCATGTCGTCCCGGTTCGGTGTTATATTCGAGTGCACTTCGGAATTGGGCATGGACGGTATCCGTTTCGATTTGCAGCGGGGACGGGCTGCGCCAACAGCCCGCCCCGCACCGGTGCTTAAAACAGGTCGTCGGTATCCGAACCCGGCGGCGGTGCCGGTGGTGGCTCAGACGAAGCGGAACTACCGCCTTTCCAAATCTCGGACGGATCGGCAGGCGTCTCATCCGGCAGGTCCGCCGGCCTATCGACCCATTTGATGATCTGGAACGTCGGTTTGTGGTTCGTCCCGAATTTGCCGTTCATCGCAGTCGTTCCGGTACAGGAGACGACCGGAAGCTGGCCTGAATGTGCGCCGTGCTGGTTCTCGAACTCGGCGTAAAGGTCCTTAAACGCGTTGCAGAGGTGCATCGAACACGACGACAGTTCCGCGACGCCACCAAAGTAATTCTTCGAGAAGCACAGCACCGCGAAGCCGCGCTTGTGGCTGTCCGAAGCTTGCGGCGCTGCGACGTTAATTGACGGGTCCCAGCGCCGGTTGGGCGGCGATCCTTCGAGAAACAGTAGCCACCCGGTTACAATGTTCGCGAGATCAACCAGCATCGTCGGCGGTTCGATCTCGGTCTCCACGTCGCCATGCCGGTGAAACCATTTGCCCTGTTTCGCGTTGAACTTGACGATGTCGCGAAAGTTTCCGTTTCCGCCGATATTAAGAGCCATTTTCTGTCCCCGGGTAGTTGTCGGCGAACAAGGGTGTTGATCGACGTGCCCGCGCCGATGGGTTCGACGAAAACGGTTTGGTTGTGATTTTGTCGTTTTAATTGCGCTTTTTGCCTGCGCTGCCTGGGCTTCCGATGTTGACGAAAATCGTTGGGCAGCCGCCCATTCGTGGAGGTCTTGGCGTGCGTAAACGACGCGCCGCCCGAATTTACGAAATGGGGGACCGTCACCGGTCAGCCGCCGTCGCTCAAGCGTGCGAGGGCTTAGTCGCAGTTCTTCTGCCGCTTCCGGCGTATCGAGGAAAGTAATGTCGACCAATGGATACTCCTTTCGTCCTCCGCGTATTTGCGGCGGGTAAAGGAGTTTTCGCCCGGTTAATTATTGTGTCTCAACCCGTGTACTATAAATACACAATGTTCTGAAAATTATTGGCCGTGCTTGCCGCTTCGGCGAACCTTTCGGCGTTCGCGCTGTTTCTCGAAAAGCTCTCCCGTCTTTGTGTCCTCGAAAATATCGATGCAATCCATCATTAATTTTTGATATCGCTCGCGAAGAACGTCCGCGACGGTTCGGTCAATCCCAATTGGTTTAACTAACGAAATCCAAGGCTCCCTTGTTGAAATTTTTTTGCAGGCGTCGGTCACCGTGAGTTCGTCGTAAAAGATTTCATTTCGAATGGCCTTGACCAATTCAATTTCATGGTCTGGCGTCCATTTGGCTTTTCGCCCTGGTCCGCGAGATTTTTTCAACCCCCTTGGAGCCGGGCTATCTTGCGCGAGGCTGTGAGCCAGTTTAAGCCATTTATCACTCGCGGATTTCGGAATTCCGTGTTCGGCGAGAAGCGGTAAAAGTTCCGCGATCATATTTTCACGGTTATTCATCGGTCCCTCCGCTCTGGGCACTGGTAAGAATTCGAGATGCGGCAATCGGGTTGCTGTATTCCGGCTTTCAGACTATCGGCCTAGCCGCGCACGATAGAATTAATTCTGATAGTCACCGGTTGCGCCTCAACGCGACGATATCGGCTCCACTGGTATTCCCTTTCATAATCGCCGCGATCCGCTCGCCAATAGCCTCGTTGGCAGCCTTGACTGGATCGGCGGCCAAATGGGCGTATCGATTTGTCGTGGCCGGCTGGGTATGCCCGAGCAGCCGGCCAATCATTGGAAGGGAAAGTCCGCCAGCAGCGCCGACCGAAGCGAACGAATGTCGGAGGTCATGTATTCGAAAGTTTTCAAGTCCGGCCTTTTTCCGGATGCGCGTCCAAGGCTTTTGCAAATTGACGAGATGTGCACCCTGAACGTCACCGCAAATTACAAACGGGTTGTTCGTCATTCGCGGAATTGCGGACAAAATTTCCAAGGCTGGTGCTGAGAGGAACACAGCTTTCTTCCCTGTTTTCGAATTCGGCAAGAGCAACATGGCGCGGTCGAAATCGACGTGAGACCATTCGAGCGTAAGAATTTCTCCAAGGCGTGCGCCCGTGAATATGAGCAACCGAATAGCAGCGACGGCGTAAGAATAATCCGTGCCATCCCGTTCCAACTCGGTGAGGACTTCGCTCAGGCCGCCGAGTTCCTTTTCCGAAAGAAATCGCTCGTAGGTTTTGCCGGGATATTTTTCTACGTGACGACATGGATTGCTGCCATCTGGCCGCCAACCCCATAACTCCGCCATGTTGAACATCTTCGAAAGCAGGGCCAAGCACTTGTTCGCTGACCCAGGGCCGCCGCGAACGATTACGCGCCGACGCGGACCGATCATTTCATTCTTTGCAGTCTTGCCGTCTTTAACGGCACGTTTGAAGCGGTCGATATCGGCGCGCGTCACGTCCGCAACGTAGATTTGGCCGAGTATGGGAACGACGTGGTTGGTAACGTTCGCTTTGTCGTTGATCTGACTAAGCGGCTTTTTGTGTTCGACCGAATACTCTTCGATAAATCGATCACAAAGCATTTTGACCGTTGGGCGGTCTTTCAATGCGTCGCGCGCCTTGGCGGGATCAGCGCCGCCCGCGACCATTCCAAGGAGGCGAAGAGCTTCGTCCCGAGCCATTTTCGGCGACCACGGCGAACCATGTTTGCCGATGGTCACCCATCGTTGCCGGGAGCCGTGCCGAAACTTGAGTACGTAAGCTTTAGCGCTTTTCTGACAGCGCACACCAAATCCCTTCACCTCTTCATCCCAAACAAGGTCGCCGGGCTTAAGGCCGTCCACGATGCGTTTTGTAATTTTTGCCATGACAATCTGTGGGTCGCTGAGTATAGCAACAGTATAGCAACCAAAATGGTGCGCATCAATGTCGGCGTACGGCGATGGTTGTCTACTTAACTTACAGTAATTGCGTAGTAAATGTATCCTACTGTCGGTTACATCGAACGTTGACTATCGCATTCGTAATGCGGAGGTCGCGTGTTCGAGTCACGCAGGCGGCACCACTTCCTTATCTTCCCTTGTCGGCGGCGGCGTCCCGCGCGAAACTTGTGCCGCGTCGCTGAACGCACAATGCGCAAGGGACCTCATGATGATCAAACTCGGCCTGTACAGCTCGATCGCGAACCCGCCGCGTGGCGAAGACCTCGACCGCTGCGTCGCGGAAACCGTCGCCGAGGCCGAGCTGGCCGAAGCCTGCGGGTTCCATGGTTTCTTCTTCGGCGAACACCATCAGGACAAAGACGGGTTCCTGCCGTCGCCGCTGGTCGTCTGCGCCGCGGTCGCCGCGCGAACCAAGACCATCCAGATCGGCACGTCGGTATTGCTGTTGCCGTTGCATCACCCGCTACGCGTTGCGGAAGACGCGGTCACGCTCGATATCGTATCCGGCGGCCGTCTCGCGCTTGGCGTCGGGCTCGGTTATCAGGAGGCCGATTTCCGCGCCTTCGGGGTCGAGAAGAGAACCCGTGTCGGGCGTTTCGAGGAAGGGGTGGAACTGTTGCGCAAGGCCTGGACGGGCGAGCGCTTTTCCTTCCAAGGGAAGCATTTCGATATCGACGATGTCTGCGTTCTACCGCGGCCGATTCAACGACCGGGACCGCCCCTGTGGGTCGGTGCATGGGTTCCGGCGGCGATCGACCGGGCGGGCCGGTTGGGCGACGCGATCGTACTGGGCCCCAGCATGCCGCTTGCGGAGAACATCGCGCTGGCCGACCGCTATCGAAAAGCTGCGACGGCAGCGGGGCGGACGCCGGAAGTCGTCATGATGCGCGACGCCTGGGTCGGTGACGGGTTGAACGATGTTGCGCGCGTCTACGGGCCGGAAGTCATGACCGCGTATAAATACTATTGGCGCAACGGGGCGACGGCCTTTCAGGACGTCGAATCTGAAGACGCCTTCCAGTTCGAGAATATGTGGAAGGACCGCATCATCGCCGGGTCGCCGGAGGAATGCGTTGCCGAGTTCCACCGCTGGAGCGACGCGGTCGGGAGCGACTATTTTCTGCTGCGGCTGCGCCACGCTCACTCCGGCGGACCGCCGCATAAGGAAATCATGCGGGCGATCGAGCGTTTCGGCCGCGACGTTATCCCGCATCTCTCGTGAGGGCTGAAAGATAAGCAACAGCGCGGAAAAACTGGAAATCATTCCCACCGGCGGCCCGCTTGGCGCCGAAGTGCGCGGCATTGATTTCTCGCTACCGGTCGATGCGAAAACGGCTGCGGCACTGAACCAGGCCTGGGTGGATCATCTGGTGCTGTTGTTCCGCGGCCAGGAAGTAGTCGCTGCCGATCATGTCGCCGCCACCGCCCTGTTCGGCGTACCGGCGGCGGGCGCGAACCGCGCCTATTACGAGGCGCAGGGGCGGTTGCCCGCCGACGCGGTACCGGACCACCCTGAAATCACCGTGATCTCCAATCTTGGGCCGGACGGCGAGCCGGTCATGGAAAATGATGGGCTTGGCAGCGGCGAGGTCGTCTGGCACAGCGACAATTCCTATATTGAGACGCCGCCGGCGGGCAGCTTCCTGCGCGCACTCGAAATTCCGCCGGCGGGCGGCAACACGTCGTTCAACAATCAACACATGGCGTACGACGCGTTGCCCGCGGACGTGAAAACGCGCGTTCAGGGCCTCTACACCAAGCAGGATTCCAGCCGCAATTCCGCCGGCGTGTTGCGCCAAGGGGTGAAGAAGCCGGAAACTCTGGAGGACGTGCCAGGGCCCGACCATCCGCTTGTTCGCGTGCATCCGGTGACCGGGCGCAAGGCGCTCTATCTCGGCCGGCGGCGGGTCTTCCCGTCACAGTATGTTATCGGCTGGTCGCGGGCGGAAAGCGAGGAACTGCTCGACTACCTCTGGGATCACGCCACGCAAGAGCGTTTCAAGTGGACGCACGGACCTTGGCGCGCCGGCGACATGGTATTGTGGGACAACCGCTGCGTCTTGCATCACCGCGACGCGCATGCCGGCACGCACAGGCGGATCATGCATAGGACGCAGTTGGGCAAGGAAACCCCGATCGCGGCTTAATATAGAGGGGCGGATTTGACCGGTTCCGGTATTAACCCGCTCATGCGGGTCTTGAGCGGCTATATCGCCGGCGTCTTGCAGAGGCCAATTCCCGATGACGCCGCCGCAAGCGGGTCGTCGCCATCGAAACGAAAGACGGCGCGAAAAGGGAACACCGGACAGACGCAGCACGCCGGGTAACCCGATGGACCAGCAAGAAGTCGAGGACAAAGCCTTCGGCCTGTTGGAAGGCTCGTGCGTTGGCGGCACAAGTTTCCGCGATCGAAAAAGTACCGGATGTGCGGGAATTGCGCCGGGCCCTAATTCCGGATTGACCCGTATCCGATCGGCGACGCAACATATAGCCCTGCTGCGGCGCTTTCGCTGCGGCGCCGTCATATCATAGAATCTTCACACCGACGTCCAATCACAGGTCACGAGACCCACCATGGAAGTTCAGATTTTCATCGACGCCCTGACGCAACTCTTCGGGCCGGCACATCTGGCGTTTTTGCTTCTGGGGACTACCTTGGGTCTGCTCATCGGTGTCCTGCCGGGCCTCGGCGGCGTCGCCGGCCTGTCGTTATTGCTGCCCTTCGTCTATGACATGGATCCCTCGCACGCGCTTGCCATGATGATCGGCCTGCTTGCGCCGACGACCACCTCCGATACCTTCCCCTCGGTGCTGATGGGAATACCGGGCACTTCGGCGTCGCAGGCGACGGTGGTGGATGGCTTTCCGCTCGCTAAGAAAGGTGAAGGCGCCCGCGCGCTCGGCGCGGCGTTCTCCGCGTCCCTGTTCGGCGGCCTGTTCGGCGCCGCGGTCCTGACCGGCGCCGTATTCGCGGCACGGCCGATCATCCTGGCGATGGGATTCGGCGAGCAGATGATGCTGATCATGCTGGCGCTCAGCATGATCGGCATGCTGACCGGCAACCACGCGCTCAAGGGTCTGGCGACCTGCGTAATCGGATTGATCATAGGCATGGTCGGCTACGAACCGCACGGCGCCTTCCGGCTGTCCGGCATTCCCGGTCTGTATGAGTCAGCCTATCTGAGCGACGGCATCAAGATCGTCATCATCGGTCTCGGCATGTTCGCCATGCCTGAAATCGTCGACCTGGTGCGCCGGCATGAGACGATCTCGGAGGATGGAGTGCTCGGCAGCGGTTGGCTGCGCGGCTTCAAGGACATGGTCAAACACTGGTGGATCGTTATCCGCTGCGCGACGATCGGCTGCATCATCGGCGCCCTGCCCGGGCTGGGCGGATCGGTTGTCGACTGGATCGCCTACGGCCACGTGATACAGACCTCCAAGGATAAATCGAAGTTCGGTACCGGGGATATCAGGGGCGTCCTGGCGCCGGAATCGGCGAACAACGCGAAGGAAGGCGGGGCGATGATCCCGACCATCCTTTTCGGCATTCCGGGTTCCGGCAGCTACGCGATCCTGCTCAGCGGCTTCATCCTGATCGGCCTCGAGCCGGGGACCGAGATGATCACCACGCGTCTCGACCTGACCTATACGATGATCTGGTCGCTGGCGCTGGCCAACGTCTTCGGCGCCGGCGCCTGCCTGCTGCTGTCGTCGCAGATCGCCAAGCTGACGACGATCCGCTACGGATTCCTGGCGCCCTTCATGCTGGTGCTGATCTTCTTCGCCGCTTTCCAGGCGACGCGGGACTGGAACGATCTGATCGCCCTGTTCGCGTTCGGCACGCTCGGCGTCTTCATGAAGCGTTATGGCTGGTCGCGGCCGGCGCTGCTGATCGGCTTTTTCCTCTCCGACCGGATCGAGACTTCGCTCTACCAGTCGATCCAGGTCTACGGCTTCAGTTTCTTCGAGCGGCCGATCGTACTGGTCCTACTCGTCCTGACGGTCCTCTCGATCATCGGCGCACTTCGTTACAATCCGAACGCGGGCAAGACCTACATCGAAGACAGCGAGGCTTCGACGCGGCGCAAATGGCCGCAGATCGGGTTTACGATCTTCATGTTCGCGATCGTCCTCTTCGCCTTCCTCGACGGGTTCCGGTATGAGACGCTGGGTCGCATCTTCCCGTTTTCCGTCGGCATCATCGGTTTTGCATTCGTCCTGCCGGTGTTCTTCCAGCAGATTTCAGCGAAGAAACCCTGCGCGGTGCTGATCGACCGAGAACTCATCGGCGGAACGACCCGTTCGGAGTTCTATTACCTCGGTTGGATTCTCGGCATGCT
The DNA here is from genome assembly GCA_964386465.1 of uncultured Rhodospirillaceae bacterium. Lineage (GTDB taxonomy): Bacteria > Pseudomonadota > Alphaproteobacteria > UBA8366. The sequence goes on along the minus strand of CAYLTU010000161.1, from coordinate 4,228 downwards.
GGGCGTTGTCGCGCTGGTCGGGTTTCCGATCGCCGCGGCGGTGTTCATCTACCTCTTCATTTCGCACAAAGTCGATGTAAACCATGTCCGGAATGGCCTGCTGGGCCTGTCGATGGCGGTGTTCCTCGGCGCGCTGTCCTATTTCCTGACCCTGGAATACCCGCCGGGCCTGTTGCAATGGGCCACGGAGACGTTTTTCGGTTTCGAGATGCCGTTCTATCTCGGGGGGCCGCAGTAAGCGCAATAAAAAACGCCCGGCCTGTCGGGGCCGGGCGTTTCGCTTACGCCGAATTGCGGCGATGGATTACATGTTCAGGTTCAGATTGTAGCGGACCTTCACATATTCTTTGACATAGGCGCGTTCTTCCGGCGACAGGTTCATGGCCGCGTGCAGCGCCGTTTTCGCGGCCGGGCCGATCGTGGTCGTGAACTTGCCGAGGATCTTCGGCCTGCGCTTGATGAACTCCGGATCCTCCATGGTCTTGCGCAGCGCGTTCCACCAGGCTTCCTGCGCGCCCTTGTCGACACCCTTCGGCAGGTTGAAGGACTTGTTGGCAAGCGTGCCGACGCGGATCAGCGCGAGAGTGGCTTTGGCTGCCGGGCTATTGAATTTGCTGCCGGTGCCTTCTTCGTACAATTCATAAATTGTCGGAACATTTGGCCAGGTTGGATCACGGTTGTACTTGCCGTTCGCATCCTTCCAATTACCCTTGGCGTCCGGTGCGCCATGCGTATACATCTCCGTGGCGATTCCAGAATCCCGGAAGCCCTTCCGGTTGTTCATGTAGGACAGCGAATTATCGAAATTGATCGTGAACTCGCCGCGCTCGAAAGCCTGCGCCATCGGGCCATTTCCCTTCATGCCCCAGACGTCCTTGACCTCGACGCCGAGCAAGGACAGGGCCATGCGTTTGTTAATGGCTGACGAGGTCGGGGTTTTGCCGCCGAAGACCAGTTTGTCCTTCGGGTGCGACCGCAGCTTCGCGACCAAATCCTTCGGACTCAGACCCTTGAGGCCAAGCTCGGAGCGGGCATAGACCATGTTGCCGCGCGGCAGCATGATGATCGGCTCCCAGCCCTTGATTTCGAACTTCACCCGCGGATCGCCGAGGATGTAGTTCATGACGGTCGAGGTCGACAATGCCATAACCCAAGTGCCGTCTTTCTTCGCGTTCGATTCGAAGTAGTTGCCGCCCACGATCCCGCCGGCGCCAGGTTTGTTGACGACCAGGATCTTCGGATTGCCCGGGAGATATTTCTCCATGAACGGCTGCAGGGCGCGGGTCAGGCTATCGGTGCCGCCACCTTCATTGAAGGGAACGATGATGCGAACCCGCTTTCCGGCAAAATCGGCCGCCAGTGCGGCGGGGGCCAACGCGACTGTTAGCGCTAATGCGGAACCCGCTAAAACGCCGGCGAATCCGCGTCGTGAGATTTTAGGACTCATTCGACAACCTCCCTAATTATCAGCTTATGCATGGTGCATGGCAAAATCATCGCACTTGACTGGCGATTTGCAAAGCCGGAATCGAAAATATGGCAATGCGCCACATATGCGCGCGCAGGAGAGCGACCTAACTGTCGGGACCGATGACGCTGTAGATCAATCTTCCGGCCGCAGAATCTCCACCGTGCAAATCGCGTCGATCAGATGGTCGCGTTTGATGTCGGCGAGGTGTGCCCGTTTCTGGTCGTTCGTCAGATGCGCGCCGATCCCCTGGGTGAGGATGAGCACGACCGCCTGGTCCATCATGTCGAGCCAATAGCCGCGCCGCACAAGCTTGCCGTCCGCGCCCCGCGCGAACGGGTCGTCCGGATTGGCGCCCAGGTCGGGCTGATAGAAATTCGCCATCGCCGCCCCGCTAGACCTTCGAGTATCCGGACCCGTCGGTGTCCACGCCGCGCCCGACCGCCTCGTCGATCCAGCCGAACTCCTTCAGTATCTGCTGGCTGTAGGTGACCCGGCCGTTGACCTTCTCGACCGGTTCGGAGGCCAGCAGCAGCGTCGCCTTCGCCATCAGCGAGGGATGCTCGCCCCTGGGGTCGTCCATGCCGTCGACCAGCTTGTGAAACACGGTGCCCGGTGTCGGCACGACGCGCGAGGGGGAGACCGCGCTCACCGCTATGTTGCCGTGCTGCGACAGTTCCTGCGCCAAACCCTGCGTCATGCGTTCGAGCGCCGCCTTGGTCGCCCCGTACATGACGCCGCCGCGGACATGCTGGTCCTCGTACGGCCCCCGGCCCGGGCCGATCGCCGCGCCGGAGCTGATATTGACGATGGCGCCGCCGCGACCCGACGTCATGTCTGTCAAGACGGCCTTGGAAAGGATGAACGGCGCGTGCACATTGATCGAAAAAGAGCGCACCCAGCGGTTGGTCGGATAGTCGACGGTCGGGATGTAGTAGTTCAGCGCCGCGTTGTTCACGAGAATGTCGACCGGTCCATAGGCCGCGCGCGCCTGTTCGACAAGCGACAGGCATTCCTCTTCATACGAAATATTTGCCGCGACCGCGATCGCTTCTCCGCCGGCGGTATTTATGTTCTCGACGGTGCGGGAAAGCGAGCCTTCCAGCGGATGATCGCCTTCGCTTACGGTCCGGGCCGCGCAGACGACTTTGGCGCCTTCCGCGGCGAAAAGCTCCGCGATCGCCTGTCCGATTCCCCGGCTCGCGCCGGTAACGATTGCCGATTTCCCGTCGAGTTTGCCCATCTTTTCCTCCCCAAAATTTTATGGCGTCGGTACTGTTCGCACGACCATAACATGAGCCGCCGGGCGGGGGCGATAGGGAGCGGAACTGCGCCTATTTCATCAGTGTTTCGATATAGGCTATGACGTCCATGCGGTCTGCCGTCTTTTTGAGTCCGGGAAACGACATCTTGTTTTTCGGGATGAACTTCTTCGGCTTGGTCAGGTATTTCTCCAGATTTTCGGCATTCCAGACGATGCCCCCGGCACCGGCAGCCGTCATCGCTTTCGAGTAGCGAAACAGCTTGCCCTTGGCGTCTTTCGCCGAGCCCGCCTCGCGGCCGATCAACCCGACGAGGGTGGGACCGACCTTGTGCTTGTTCTTATCGAGATTGTGGCAGGATTTGCATTTCTTGAAGACGCGCATGCCCTTTGCTGTATCACCGGCGGCCGATACCGGGCCGCTGGCCAGTACGGCGGCTACGCTCAGGGTCGACAAGACGATTTTGATCGGTCGCATCGAGTTCGGACTCCCTTTTCCTGCTTTCCGTTCCGTTATGTAAGGGCGAGGGTTTGTCTAGCTGTCTCACGCCGCATCAAATTAAAGAGAGTCGCTAGGGAGTCCTTCGGTTACCGGAACCTGGTTCACAACCGCGTGAGCACATTTGATGTTCGCTTGCCGGTGCGACGTTTTACAGTGGGACGGTATTCAAGTGTTTAACAATTTGGCTGAGCCATACGAGTAGGGAGACCCTCATGAGATCGTTCAATACGAAGCTGTTGTCGTCGACGGTTATGCCGCTGGTTGTCGTGGTTGGCGTTGCGACGACGGCGGTGACAACAGACGTTGTTGTCGGCACGGCCGTCGCCGGAAAGAAGGGCTGCAATCCCTGTGCGGCGAAGAACCCCTGCGCGGCGAAACGCGGCTGCAATCCTTGCGCCGCGAAGGGCTGCAATCCTTGTGCGGCGAAGGGCTGCAATCCTTGTGCGGCGAAGGGCTGCAACCCGTGTGCGGCGAAGGGCTGTAATCCTTGCGCGGCGAAAGGCTGTAATCCTTGTGCGGCGAAGGGCTGCAATCCGTGTGCGGCGAATCCGTGCAACCCGTGCGGCGCCGGCGCGCAGGCCTTCAGTTCGCAATGCGTCGTACCGCGGCTTCAGGCCGCCGCGAAGTGCAACCCATGTGCGGCGAAGGGCTGCAATCCTTGCGCGGCGAAGGGCTGCAACCCGTGTGCGGCGAAGGGCTGCAACCCGTGTGCGGCGAAAGGCTGCAATCCCTGTGCGGCGAAGAACCCCTGCGCTGCGAAGGGCTATAACCCGTGCGCGGCGAACCCCTGCAATCCTTGCGGCGCCGGCGCGGCGGTCGAGCTGACCAACGCCGAAGCGGCGAAGGTCTACGACTGCATGATCAATGAGATGCAGGCGTCCTATGCGAAGTCGGGCGGACCGGTTTCCAATTCCTACAGGAGCTGGAAGCGCTACAGCAAGGTCGCCTACGTGTCCGGCACGCATGGCAACCGTTTCGTTCAGAACTACGGCAACGC
>CAYLTU010000160.1:0-13183 GCA_964386465.1 uncultured Rhodospirillaceae bacterium | reverse complement strand
TGCCGACCCCGACGTCGAGCAGAGCGCCATTCAGTTCGCCAAACAATACCCGGCGCAAGGGCTTGTAGCGACCATGCTCGAAAGGCAGGTCGAGGACATCATAGAGCCGGGCGATGCGGTCATAGATCTTTCGCTTGGACATATCCCCCTCCCAGGGAGACGGACACAGCATAGCACGTATCGTGCTCTAGAGTGGCAGCGTGTCTGTGGCCGCCCGCCAAGACAAAATTTCTGGCCTGATGGATGTTACTTTGCCGTATCGGTTTAAGGGCCGGATGTGGCTACAAATCCCGTCGCGGTCATGATCGAAAGGCGTTCGCCATGCCGTCACATTGAGACATTCGGCGAATGGCTATTTGATGGTTCGGGTGCGCAACGGGAAAAGCCCAGGACGATGATCCCGGGCCTTGCTCGCGGGATTTAGAATTTCTACACGATTACTGCGGGTCTTCATGTCGTTATCGAATTGACTAAGTAAAATCAAATAGTTACGGTGTGGTCGTTCTGGCTTTCACGATCAGGCCACTAGGAGGAAACCCGCATGTTGTTCGCCTGTGAGAATATCGACCGGCTGCAATGTATGGAGTTGCAGGGCAGGGCGCTGCCGCGCGGATTGAAGGCGGCGCTGTACGATCTGGCGCGCGCGGTGCATGACGAGCCGCTCGTGCTGGTGGCCGCCCGCATACTGAACGAGGGACCGTGTCATATCGGGATCGTGACGGGCGCCGCGGTGCCCAACTATATGCCGGTCGGCGAGAATGACGGTCCGTATGGCGCGGTCGTGCTGGCCAAGGCGCTGATGCGGCTGGGCCATTGGGTGTCGATCTATACGGACGATCCGGCGGCTGGGCCGCTTCGCGCGCTCATCGAGCGGTTGGAAATCGACGTGCCGGTCGTCGAGTTGGGGCTGAACGATATCGGCCAGCAGGACGCGATCGCCGAGGATATCGACGTGGCGGTGGCGATCGAGCGGCTGGGCGGCAACCCGAATGGCATCATCTACGGCGCGACAGGCGTCTCGCGTGCCGACTTCCGCTGCAACGTGGATCACCTGTTCAAACAAGTCACGGCGCAGGGCAAGCTGACGATTTCGATCGCCGACGGCGGCAACGAGATCGGCTTCGGCAAGATCTACGATGCGCTTTGCGAGCGCATCCCGGAGTATAAATACGCAGACGTGACGCCGTGCGGCGGCGGGGTCTACAGCGTCGTGCCGACGGACGTTCTCGTCGTTGCGACATCCTCCAATATCGGCGCCTACGGCGTTGTCGCGGCCCTGGCGCTACTGCGGCAGGATCTTTCGATCTGCCATACGCCGGAAGAGGAAACGGCGATGGAATATATCGGTATCGGTCTCGGCCTGACGGACGGCGGATCCGGCAAGCGGATCGCGGCCGTCGATGGCGTTCCCGTGGAGGACAACGCGGCGATTGTCCGGCTGATGCGCAGTTCCGTGCAGCGCGCGCTGCAGGATACATCCGACCGGGGATTCTAAGGCCGCTTTAAAGCACCTTCCGGATGATGTCGAAGACGCCGTATATCAGCAAGCCGGCCGCGGCCCCGGCGGCGGCGAAGGCGATGCCGGTCAGAAGCGTCGGTTCCGCCGGCGTGTACCCCGCATAGTAAAGCCCCGCCGCGATCGCGATACCCGCCGCGGCGCAGACGCCGCGACCGGAACCGGTCCGGTTGGGCTTCAGGAATATCTTTTTCAGATCCATTGCGCGAAGGTGGCCGTTTCAGCGCGGTAGATGGCCGGATTTAACATAAAACAACGCACCGGTCTCCGAGGACGGCTCGTGGCTGCTGTCATGCGGAAACCGCAACCAGGTGCCCTTTTCATGGTTGCCCGATTCATCCTGTAGCGCGCCGTCGATGACGAAGACTTCTTCTCCGCCCGGATGGCTGTGCTTGGGAAATGTCACGCCTGGCCGAACCCGGATCAGACGGATCGTCTCCGGGTATTGCTCGCTGCCGTAGAGCGGCAGGACTTCGACGCCCTCGATTTCATGAGCCTGCCACGCCGCTTGGTTCGAATCGATCGTTACCTGCGGCCGGTCGAGCCCGGGATACTGGCATAGTTTGACGAATATGACGCAGCCGTTCTCCGAGCCCGGTGCGTGTCGGAACCCGGTTGGGTTGAGCAGGAACGTACCCGCGGGATAATCGCCGTGCTCGTCGGAAAACACCCCATCGAGCACCAGGATCTCTTCACCGTCGGGATGGTCGTGCGGCGAAAACGAGCTTTTCGAATCGAAACGCACAATGGAGGTCACACGGCCCGATTCAGCGTTCTCGCCAAGATGGTCGAGCCGCTTGCGCCAGACGGAAGTGCTCGGACTCGCCTGCCACGTCATTTCCGCCGTATTCCGCCGTGCGAACAGTGTGAAGTCGCTATTGATACCGCTCTCGGCCATTGTATTGAAATCCTTAACGTTTCTGTGGCGTTGTTTGGTCGTCTCTAGAGCGATCATCGTCTGGAGACTTGAAGCCGACAGCGACCGTACCGAGCTTAGCGCATATGTTCGCAGCAGTGGAGATTGTCAACGCGGCGGCGACACGCGCGAGCGAGTGCCGTCATGGTATAGTCGGCGCTGTTTTCGTTCCCCCGGCGCAGGCCTGATCCGGAGGCGGTGAATCGATATGCACAATAGTTACCGCTCCTTGGTATTAGCGGGCTTCATGGCATATGTGCTCGTTTCGACGGTCGCGGATCCGGTCCGGGCGCAGTCGGAGGAATTGACCCGCAACTATCAGCGCGGATCGTCGTTGTTCGAGGCCGGTATGTACAAGGCGTCGACGCCGTACTTCGTCAAAGCACTGGAATTGAGCGAGTCGGAGTATGGCCGCGACAGTTCCCGCACGGCTTTCATCCTTAAGAATTTGGCGACGGTCTATTCCAAGCAGGGCAAGTTCGAGGAGGCCGAACCGCTCTATGTAAGGGCGTTGAGTGTTTTCGAGGACGCCTTCGGTCCCGGCCACGGGTTGGTTGCGGAGGTCACGAATGAATTGAGTATTGTTTATGTGGAGCGCAAGCGCTTCATCGAGGCGGAACCTTTGCTGGGCCGCGTTCTCGACAATCTTGAACAGACGTTTGGCGCGGACGATGCGCGGGTGGCCGTCGCGGCCTACAACTACGGCTATGCCAGCGAATTCGTTGGCGATGCGAACAAGGCACGTGTGCTTTACGCGCGCGCTTTGCAAATCTGGCAATCGCAAAAGGTTCCGGACGACGCCCAAATCCAGGCGGTTCAGGCGCGGCTAGCCGGATTGAGCCGGGTTCGGGAAACAAGGGGACCGTCCCTGGCCCCGTATCTGCCCAAGGTTCTGCCGGGGCAGGTCGAAAAGGCCCCGGAAACGCCCCCGAAAACGCTCACGGAGAAAGCGCCACCACCGCAAGAGGCGAAGGTCGCCGAGGCGACGCCTTCGCGGCCGGCCTGGCGGGTGCAACTGGCCGCTTTTCGCTCTCGCGCGGCCGCCGAAAAGGAAAGGAAGCGCTTGCAAGTGAAACTCGCCTCGCTGTTCGACGCGGCGAGCGGCCTCAAGATCGCCGAGGCGGTATTGGCGAAAGGCACGTTCTACAGGCTAGTAATGGAGCCATACGAAGAGCGCGAAGCCGCCGTGTCTCTTTGCCGGAAATTGAAAGCAGAGAACCAATCATGCATTGTCGCACGCCAGAACTAGAATTCAGCGCTGGGTGTGAAAGCACAAAAGCGCACCGTACCGACCGGCTCATTCATTTAATCCGGTTGTCCGCAACGGATAGGACGTGATCGTGAACGATATACAAGATGGCCCGCCCATCGAAATATATCTCGGCGAAGAGCAACTCGAGATTCGCAGAATGCTGCGCTCCGCTTTGCGCTCGATACAACTCGACGCTCTTATCGATTTCGAAGATTTCGAGCCGTTGCGCGAAGCGGTGGATGAGGGCTTTCCCGACCTGATCATCGTCGATTCGGATCTGGCGGGCGGCGATGTCAGCACCCTCGTTCGTGACATTCGCCACAACAATTTGGGAAAAAACCCATTTGTCCCGGTCATCGTGACGACATGGCGCAATACGAAAGAGCGCGTCCGGGAGTTGATCGATATCGGAGCCGACGGTTTGTTGATCAAGCCGATCTCGAACAACGCGATTCAGAGCCACGTCAATTTCATCGTAAACGAGCGTAAACCCTTCGTCGTGACAAGCAGCTATATCGGCCCCGACAGACGCAAGGATCCGAAGCACACCAGCAACGTGCCGTTGATCGAGGTGCCCAATACGTTGAAAGCCAAGGTGAACGGCGAACCGGTCGATCCAGGCGTCCTGCAACAGCTGATAGTTTCTCGAAGCAAGAAAATCAATGTCGAGCGTTTACGGCGGAACGCTTTCGAGCTGTCGTTTATCGTCGAACTCGCGTTGGCCCATCATGCAAGCGAGGCGCCGGATGCCAAGCTGATGGCAAACCTGAAACGGTTGCATCACGTCGTCGAAGACACGATTGAGCGTCTGCGGGGAAGCGATTTCGAGGATAGTCTGGAACTGTGCGAGGCGCTTCTGCGTGTGGTGAAGAGTCTCGTCGAAAACGATGCGGCGCCCGCGCGCGTCGATCTGCAGTTCCTGAAGCCTTTGACCGATGGGATATTGGTTGGGTTCTATCCGGAGCGTACCCAGTCGGATATGACGCAAGAAATCATTCATTCGATAAATCTCTACGAAAAACGGCAGAAGGCCCGCGAGGATTAAGATCCGGTTCTTTCCCGCGCTGCCTCGGTTTTTAATTTACCGTAGCTGCGGATTCCTGGTCCGCTCCGGCGGATTTCGTGGCGGATCAGCCTTCAGGCGCTTCACACCGACGTCGACTTAATTCGTGAATTTTCACTGTTGTCATCCATTTGGATGACGAAGCACCACCGCACATTCCCTATCTTCCGGTCATTACCTACCCCTGGCCGGCGCGATAAGCCCCTCGCGCAGGCCGTATCTCGCCCCGCACGGCAATACCGGAAATTTTTTACCGGTTCGCCGGCGGGGCCTTTTTTTGCGTAGAATTTCCTCATTACTCTTGCTTCTATGTAGAACACAAAATTGTGTGCAGTCGTGATCCGTGTGAGCAAGTAAAAATGCCGTAATATCTTAGTTAAATGCAAGCGGTACAATAGTAATGTAAGTATAATGGTATTACGAATACAATAGTAGTTAAAGTAATTATTTTGATTTATGTAAAATTTTAATTGTTTCATTTGTTGTTGGAGTAATTGGGGGCGAAACCGAAAGGGTGGAGAGGAAGTACAATGGTAGATGAATTCGTTCTCGGCGCACTGGATTCGGCATTAAACAAGCAAATTCAAGACCTGTGCCCTCTATCGCATGGTTTTGCAGGCCTTCGGTCCTGTACAGCCGTTCAAGGATCTCCTGAAGATCGAAGAAAAATACAGAATGATTCTGACCAGTCTCGCTAAACGCTACGATCGCGCTCTGCCGGCGGACGAATGGGAAGGCCAAATCGCCATACCGGTTTCTTTCGTCGAAGCGTGCGAAGAGGCCATCCAGCTGGAGCGCGAAAACGATCGCCTCTATACGGCATCGCTCGATCGGATGGACGACCTCGCGCTTGGCCGCTTGTTGATGCGCATGCGAAACGTGTCGCAAATCAGCCATCAGCCGAGTTTCAAGGAATACCTGGAATTCGCACGGTTCGGCGAGAAACGCCCGATTAATTTCTAGAGCAAATTGCCGTCCGGTGGATCGCCGGTGCGATTGGCGCTGCCCACGCCATGGGTTGAATATTCGGGCACGGTAAATAGGCGGCGGTGTCGCCGGTTCCAACAGCCGTTTGCAAGCGCGCCATGCTCCTGAGACCGTGCGCGCCATGCAATCGTCCGGCGCCATCTTGAGTTGCGCGAAGGCGCTCCGCCTAATCGGCGCCCGGCGTCAGGATACCAAGCATCATATCGATACTTTCGGAAATACGATCGTTCAGGTCGGTATAACGGGCAGCGAGTCCCGCGCCGTCGACGCGTACTGTTTCAGCCCAGGCGCTGAATTCGAAATCGTCCTCGTCGCTCATCGGCAAGACAAAGCGAAAGGTGAAAGGTTGCCCGGGACGCAACGATCCGGCATAGGGGCCGACCATGAGGCCGTGCCGACTCCAGTTGATGACGTTGAACATTTCGCCATGGATGTAAATTTTCGCCCGTCCTACTGGAATCCGGTCTTCGTTTCGCTTACCACGTCCGGAGATTGCCGCCATGAACGTTCACCTCGGTTTCCGCTTAGGGAGAGAGCGTATGTTGAAATCGCTGTTCCTTCGACAGCAACGCCAAATTTGGTGAAATATGTCCAGCCGGTGTCGCCGCTTGGTGCGGCCGGGCTTCTCCCGGATGTCCGCGCGGTCTAAGATCGATATCGCTTTCCGTCACCGTAAGAGAGTTGCAACGTGTCATTCCAGCGTTTTGCCGCCTGCCGAGAAGGTCCCTGGCAACGAACGGTCGTACCGGAAGCCGTCCGCTAGAGAGGCACGATGTATAGATTGGGGATCGACGTCGGCGGAACCTTCACCGACTTCACGCTACTGAATGTCGAAACCGGTGTCGCCACGCATCACAAGGCACCTTCGACACCGAAAAATCCCGCAGATTCAATCGCAAGCGGGATCCCGGCGATCCTCGCGGTCGCGGGGGCGGACGGTGCCTCGTTGCAGTTTCTTGGCCACGGCACGACCGTGGCGACAAACATGGCGATCGAGCGTCGTGGCGCGCGCACCGGCCTGGTGACCACCAAGGGGTTTCGCGATGTGATCGAGGTCGGCAGGCAGTTGCGCCCTCATCTATTCGACTACGCGCAGATCAAACCGCAACCCTTGGTGCCGCGCCGACGGCGCCACGAAGTCGACGAGCGAATCAGGCACGACGGTAGCGTCAAGAAGGCGTTCTGTAGCGAATCGGCTCGCTTGGCGGCGAAGCGGCTTTCGGAAGCCGGGGTCGACGCGGTGGCGGTCTGTTTCCTGCATAGCTATCGCGCGCCCGAACATGAGCACCGCATGCGGTCGATCCTCGAGGCGGAATTGCCGGATGCCTATATCAGCCTATCGTCCGACGTGCTGCCTGAGTTTCGCGAATTCGAGCGCATGTCGACCACCGCTTTGAACGCCTATCTCGGTCCGGCGATGGCGGTGTATCTCGAAACGTTCTTCGATACCGTTAAGTCGCTGGCGCCGCGGATCGAGCCTTACACGATCCATTCCAACGGCGGCCTGATGACCGCGGAAACCGTTCGGAACTATCCCGTCCGGACCTGTCTTTCCGGACCCGCCGCCGGCGTCGTGGGGGCATCCGAGACGGCGCGCGCGGCGGGCGCCGCGCATATCATCACCTACGATGTCGGCGGCACCAGCACCGATATTTCGGTCGTCCGGGACGCCAAGCCGGCCTTCACGTCGGACCGGCAGGTCGCCGGGTTCCCGGTTCGCGCGCCGATGCTCGATATCCACGTGATCGGCGCCGGTGGCGGCAGTATCGCCTGGCTCGACGATGCGGGGGGGCTGAAGGTGGGACCGCGCAGCGCCGGCGCCGTTCCGGGGCCGGCCGCCTATGGGTTGGGCGGCAGCGAACCGACCTTAACCGACGCCAACCTCACACTCGGCCGCCTCAATCGGAAAGGCCTGCTGGAAGGCGCAATGCCGATCGACTCCGCCGCGGCCGAGAAGGCGATCGCGTCGAGGGTAGCCGATCCGCTCGGGCTCAGCGTCGATGCGGCGGCGAACGGCATGCTGGAAATCGCGGTCGCCAATATGAGCCGCGCGATCCGCTCGGTCACGACGGAGCGCGGCTACGATATGAGCGACTTTGCCCTATTCGCCTATGGCGGGGCAGGGCCCCTGCATGCCGCCGACCTGGCGGTCGAATGCCGTATTCCCCGCATCATCGTGCCGGAAGCGCCGGGCACGTTGTGCGCGCGCGGGATTTTGCTGTCCGACATCGTGCACGATCTGGTTCGCAGCGCGATCGCTCCGGCCGATCAGGAAACTTGGAAGGATATTTGCGGCCTGTTCGACGAGATGCGCGTCGAAGGCGAAAACCTGTTGTCGCGTGACGGCGTCGCTCTGGATGCGTGTGCCTATCGCTATTACATCGAAGCGCGCTATGTCGGTCAGAACCACGAAGTACGCGTCGCTATGACGTCGGTCGATGCGAATAATTTCGAGGAATTCTTGCGCGGTTTCTCCGATCGTCACACGCAGGAATACGGCTACGACATTCCGGACAGGGCGGTGGAAACCGTGAATTGCCGGGTGCAGGCGATTGGCCAGGTGGCGCGTCCGGAAACCCGCAGCGACGGCTTGGCGGGAACGCTAACCGACGCGCGCATGGAGTACCGATCGGTCAATCTCGGCTCCGACTGGAAGGAAACACCGGTTTACCGGCGGGGATCATTGCCCGCAGGAGCGATGTTCGAAGGACCGGCGATCGTCGAGGAGATGAGCGCCACGACCATCGTTCTGCCCGAACAGCGCGCGACCGTCGATGAAAGGCGCAACATCATCATCGAGACAGGGCTATGACGCGGGAATTCGATCCAGTCGCCGTTGAGGTTTTCAGCAACCGCTTGCTGTCGATCACCGAGGATATGGGCAATACGCTAATTCGCTCGTCCTTTTCCACCAATATCAAGGAACGGCGCGACTGTTCGGTTGGCCTGTTCGACGGCGCGGGCCGTCTGGTCGCGCAGGCGTCGCACGTGCCGCTGCATCTCGGATCGCTGATGGGCGGCGTGCAAGCGGTTCTGGACGTCTATTCGACGCGGGACATGGCGGCGGGCGACGCCTTCATTTGCAACGATCCATACCTCGCCGGCGGCACGCACATGCCGGATATCTCGATTGTCTCGCCGGTGGTGATCGACGGCGTTGTGCGGTTTTTCACTGCCAATATCGCGCACCATTCGGATGTCGGCGGTGCCGTGCCGGGTTCGATTTCCGGCGCCGCGCGGACCGTCTTCGAGGAAGGTATCCGCATTCCGGTGATCCGGATCGCGCGCGGCGGCGAGATCGACGACGACGTCATGCGGCTCGTCTGCAGCAACACGCGAGAGCCCGAGGAGCGGGCGCTCGATCTCCGGGTCCAGGTCGCGACGAACGCGCGCGGCGCCGAGCTGCTCGACGAACTCGTCGGCCGAACGGGGCTGGAGCCCGTGCTGTCGGCGATCGATGATCTGCTCGCCTATACCGGCAGACGCCTGCGTAACCGGATCGCCCAGCTTGCCGACGGATCCTACAGCTGTACCAGCTATCTCGACGATGACGGCCAGGGCGGCGATCCGGTCCCGATCACCGTAACCGCGCACGTCTCGGGCGATGCGTTGACCCTCGATTTCGAGGGCACGAGCGGTCAGGCGCGGGGTGCGATGAATGTTCCGGAAAGCGCGTTGCGCGCCACCGTCTATTACTCGGTCAAGACCTTGCTCGACCCGAACCTGCCGCCCAACGGCGGCATGTTCGAAGCGATCGCGATCGAAGCGCCGGAGGGGTGCCTGGTCAATCCGCGCCATCCGGCAGCGGTCGGCGCGCGCAGCATCACCTGCAACAAGGTCGCGCGCGCGATCTTCGGCGCCTTCGCGCCGCTGCTGCCGGACGATGCGGTCATGGCGGCCGGGCATGACTCGATTCCGGCCATCGTGTTCTCCGGCGAACGCCGCCGGGGCGCGGGCCCGTTCGTCTATCTGGAAACCGTCGGCGGCGGATCGGGCGCGCGCGCCGACTCCGACGGAATGGACGCCGTGCATGTGCATCTGACCAACACGTCGAACCTGCCGGCCGAAGCGCTGGAGCACGAATATCCGCTGATGGTCGACGAGTACGCCTTGGTGCCGGATTCCGGCGGGGCCGGCAAGCGGCGCGGCGGCGTCGGGATCGCGCGGCAGATCAGCGCCATGCAGGACGGCATCATCTTCTCGATCCGTTCCGACAGTCACGTCATCGGCGCGCCGGGCGTGTTCGGCGGCGGGGAAGGGGGCACCGCCAACCTGATCCGCAATGCGGACGGCCCCGACCGGGAAGCGCTGTCCTCGAAGGTCTCGCACATCGAGATGCGCGCGGGAGACTCCATGCGGCTGGAAACGGCGGGCGGCGGTGGCTACGGAAATCCGAGCGAGCGCCTTCCGGCGGCGCTGGGCGCCGACATACGCGACGAGCTGGTGTCGCTCGAAAATGCCGAACGGGACTACGGCGCGGAACTGGTGCGCCGCAGCCTGGATGATACGGAAGGGGAGACGGAATGACGCAATCGCTGGTAACGCTCGATTTCGACGATCGCGGCGAGGCCGGCCGGGTCGCCTGGGTCACGTTCAACAATCCGGCGAAGCGCAACGCGCTTGGCCTCGCGGGCAAGGAGCGGTTCGTGCAGGTCATGACCGGCCTGAAACACGACGAGAGCCTGCGCGCCGTCGTGCTCACGGGCGCGGGTGATAAGTCCTTCGTCGGCGGCACGAACATCGCCGAGATGGCCGAATTCGATCTGGCCCAGGCCGAGAACTCGGCGACTTGGACGCACCGGGTCTGCGATTCCGTACGGCAATGCCCGGTGCCCGTCATCGCGCGGATCAACGGCTATTGCTTCGGGTCGGGCATGGAGATCGCGGCCTGCGCCGACATGCGCGCGGCGGCCGATCACGCCAAGTTCGGCATGCCGGAAACGAGGCACGGCATCCCGTCCGGCATGGAGGCGTCGGTACTGCCTAGGCTGATCGGCTGGGGCAAGGCCTGCGAACTGGTGCTGACCGGCGATCATATCGACGCCGAGGAGGCCTACCGCATCGGGTACCTGGAGCGGCTCGTACCGATGGCGGAGCTCGACGACGCGGTCGGAGGCTGGATCGACTCGCTGCTGGCCTGCGGCCCGCGCGCGGTGCGTATTCAGAAACGCCTGATCATCGATTGGGACCGCATGTCGCCGACCGACGGCGCCCGCGCCGGTATCCAGGCCTATGTCGACGCCTATCGCACGGACGAGCCGAAACGGCTGATGACGGCTTTCGTGAACCGGAAACGGTAGGGTAGCGCTTAGGCGGCTTGCTCGACGGTCATCTGCACGCCGGCGATCGTGGTCCGCCGCATATCGCGGACTTCCGAGGTATCTTCGAAGCTTCGCGCCCGGTGCATGACCTGGCCGTTGTCCCACATCACCAGATCGTATTGCCGCCATCTGTGGCCGTAGGCGTATTCCCGCTGCGTCGCGTCTTCGCTCAGGTCGCGCACGAACATACGGGCCTCGGGCACCGGCCAGCCGACGATGCCGCCGATATGGGAGGAGAGATACAGCGATTTGCGTCCGGTCACCGGATGCGTGCGCACGAGCCGCTGGCGGACCGGCTTGAAGTTGGCGCGTTCCTCGTCGCTCAACTCGTCGAAGCCGAGTTGGCCGCGCGAATTGATCAACGAGTGTTCGCAGACCAGGTCTTCGACTTTCGCCTTGGTCGGATCGTCGAGCGCGTCGTAGGCGGCGCGCATGTCGGCGAATTCGGTATTGCCGCCCCTTGCCGGCACGATGCGTCCCGACAGCAGGGAATATCGCGCGGGTAGGGCGCGGAACGAGCTGTCCGCGTGCCAGAGCTGGTTGCCGAGGTTGAACATGCGCTGCCGGTCGCCGCGCCCGAACGGTTTGTTTTCCCGATTCAGGTTCGAGACGTCGGCCATCAATTCGCCGAGCCGGCGGTCCTTCTCCTTGGTGATGTTGCTGGCCGATCCGGGCACTTCCAATTCGCCGAAATTACGGCTGAAAGCGAGCTGCTGCTCGTCGCTGATGTCCTGGTCGTGGAACACCAGCACGGCATATTCGTCCATACCGGTTTCGATCGCGGCAACGTCGTCGGCGGAAAGAGATTTCGTCAGGTCGGCACCTTGGACCTCGCCGCAGAACATCGGGTGAAGCGGTCTGATCGATATGGACATGGTTTTCGGCACCCCCTTGGTATGTCTTCTTTCCCTAAACCATAAAACGGCGTTTGTCGCGGCGGCTAGGTATCACGTCCCGCTGAAGACCGGGTCGCGCTTTTCTTTGAAGGCGTTCACCGCTTCCTGGTGGTCGCTTGTGCGTGACGACTCGACCAGGCGCGGGGCTTCGCCGTCGAGCGCGCTCAGATAGTCCTGGTCGAGCGCGTCGTTCAGATTGGCCTTCATGTTGCGGATGGCGAGGCGCGGACCCTTCGCCATCCTGACGGCGAGCGCGAAGGCTTCTTCCTGCAGCGCCGCGTCCGGCACGACCCGGTTGAACAGCCCGATCCGTTCGCAGCGCTCCGAGCCGACCCGGTCGGCGGTGAACATCAGTTCGCGCGCCCGCGCCGTGCCGACCAGATGGGTCAGCAGCCAGGATATGCCGTAATCGCCGCTCAACCCCACGCGGGCATAACCCGCGCTGATGAACGAAGACTCCGCGCCGATCCGGATATCGCAGGCCATGGCGATCGCCAAGCCGGCGCCAGCGGCCGCGCCGGGCAGGGCGGCGATGGTCGGTTTCGGGCAATGGAACAGCGCGCCGGTGAGGGTACGCTGGCGGACTTTGAGGTCTTCCGTGCGTTCCTCGATACTCATTTCCGCCTTGCGGCTGCCCTTGCCCATGCCCTTGACGTCGCCGCCGGCGCAGAACGCCGTGCCCGCGCCGGTGATCAGCAGCGCGCCGACATCCGGGTCCTCGCCGCGCTCCTTGATCATGGTGCGCAGGGCCGGGGTCAGATAGTCGGAGAGCGCGTTGCGCGCCTCCGGGCGGTTCAAGGTGATGAGCGCCACGCCGTCGCGCACCTCGCAAAGCAACTGCTCGGTGCCGGTATCGATCTTCGCCATAATCGTTTTTCCTTTTAGGCCGGCGCCGTGTTCTTGAAGCTGTCCCGTTCGGCGACGCGATCGAAATAGGCCTTGAGCGCCGCGGAATTCCCGACCGCTTCCTTGCCTTCGGGGAACAGCTGTGCGGCGTTCAGGATCGGCATCAGAAAACAATCCGCCATGGAGAAATCCGAAGAGCCCAGATACCCCGGCGCGACGGCACCTTCGAGCATCGAGAACATGCGCGGGAACCGTTTCAGGGCGCGATCGATCTTCGTGCGCACGACATTGCCGTCCTCGTCCTTGTGGAAGGCGTATTCGACGACGTAGTTGCGCATGAGTAGCTGATCGACGCCGCCCGCCGTCGCCGCGACCCACTGGTTGAC
>CAYLTU010000159.1:0-13486 GCA_964386465.1 uncultured Rhodospirillaceae bacterium | reverse complement strand
GCTGGGGCGAGTTTTCGCCGAGCGACCGGATGATCGGCACGACACCGATGAAGCTCGCCGCCGCCTTCGACATTCCGGGCAAATCCGTCGACGGCAACGATGTCGAAACCGTCGCCGATACGGCCGAGCGGCTGTGCGACGAAATTCGCGCCGGCAAGGGCCCGCGGCTGTTGGAGTGCCGAACGACGCGCGTGATGGGACACTTCGCCGGCGACCCGCAGAAGTATCGCGATCCCGACGAAGTCGCGGCCTTGGCCAAGAAAGACCCGATCACCCGCACCGAACGCAAGCTGCGCCGCGCCGGTGTTTCGGCCGAGGCGCTCGCCGCGACGCGTGACCGTGTCGCTTCGGTTGTCGAGGCGGCGATCGCGCGGGCGCGAAAAGCCGAAGATGCCGATCTCGCGTCCTCCGCGTCCGCCGTCTACGCGGAAAACCCGTGATATGCCCGAACTCCGCTTCATGAATGCCATCAACAAGGCGCTTGGGGACGCGATGGAAGCGGACTCGGACGTGATCCTGCTGGGCGAGGACATCGCGGCGCCCGGCGGCCCGTTCGGCGTCACGCGCGGCCTGATGGACCGGTTCGGCGAGTCGCGGGTCCGCGATACGCCGATCTCGGAAGCGGCCATCGTCGGCGCCAGTGTCGGCGCGGCGCTGAGCGGCCTGAAGCCGGTCGTCGAGATCATGTTCATGGATTTCATGACGGTGGCGATGGACGCCGTCGTCAACCAGGCCGCCAAGGCGCATTTTATGTTCGGCTCGCAGCGCCCCGTGCCGATGGTGATCCGCACCCCGCATGGCGGCGGCCTCAACGCGGGCCCGCAGCACTCGCAGTGCCTCGAAGCCTGGTTCGCCCATGTTCCGGGCCTGAAGGTCGTCTGCCCGGCGACGGCCGCCGACGCCTACGCGCTGCTAAGAGCGGCGATCGACGACCCGAACCCGGTCGTTTTCGTCGAGAACAAGTCGCTCTATCCGGTGAAGGAAGATTTCCCGGACGAACCGCCGCGGGCCAGGATCGGAACGGCGACCGTCGCCCGGGAGGGAACGGACCTGACGATCGTGACATATGGCGCGGCCCGCGGTACGGCGCTGCAGGCGGCGGACGCGCTCGACACGGAAAACATATCGGCCGAAATCGTCGACCTGCGCAGCCTTCAGCCCTGGGACGAGCGAGCGGTGCTGAAATCCCTCGCGAAGACACATCGGCTGGTCATCCTGCACGAGGCCGTCGAGGCGTTCGGCGTCGGCGCCGAGATCGCGGCGCGCATTTCCGATGTCGGCTTCGACGAACTGGACGCACCGATCGTCCGCGTCGGCGCGCCGTTCATGCCCTCGCCCTTCGGGCGCGGGCTCGAAGCAGAATATATCCCCAACGCCGAACGGGTCGTTGCCGCGGCGCGGCGCGTTCTTGAGTAAGGAGGTTTCAGATGACCGAAGAACCAGCCATCCTGATCGACAAACCGGAAGACGGAATCGCGATCTTGACCATCAACAACCCGAAAACCCTCAACGCGCTCGATCTTCCGACGCTCCTGGAGATGGAGGAAAAGTGGTCGGAACTGGAAGCCGATTCCGACGTGCGGGTGATCGTGGTAACCGGCGCCGGCGACCGCGCGTTCGTCGCCGGCGGCGACATCGCCGACCTCAACTCCCGCCAGGGACTGCCCCACTACCTCGAATTCGGTGAAGTCGTCCACCGTGTCTTCCGGAAAATCGAGACCTGCGACAAGCCGACCATCGGTGCGATCAACGGATGGACGCTCGGCGGCGGCTGCGAGCTGACTTTGTGCCTGGATATCAGAATTGCCGCCGAAAAGGCGCGCTTCGGTCTGCCGGAAATCACCCTGGGCCTGTTTCCGGGAGCCGGCGGGACGCAGCGCATCCAGCGCCAGATTCCGCTCTGCCAGGCGAAGGAGATCATGTTCACCGGCGATCACATCACATCCGAACAGGCGGTCGATGTCGGGCTGATCAACCGCGCCGTTCCCGGCGACCGGCTGATGGACGAGGTGATGGAAACGGCGCGGAAGATCGCGGCGAAATCGCCGCTGATCCTGAAGTTGCTGAAGCGCACCATCGGCGATGGCGGCGACATGCCGATGTCCGCGGCGATCGCGCACGAACAGGCGATGATCGGCCTGGTGCTCGACAGCGAGGACGCGCATGAAGGCACCGCGGCGTTCCTGCAGAAACGCGATCCGAAGTTCACCGGCCGTTAGACAGGAAGCGGAGAAGAATCCGTTATGCCGGCCGATCTCGTCATGCCGAAGCTCGGCCTCAACATGACCGAGGGTCAGCTCGCGTCGTGGCAGGTAGGGCCGGGCGACAGCGTCACGCGCGGCGACATCCTGTTCACGGTCGAAACCGACAAGATCGCGGCCGAGATAGAGGCCATCGACGACGGCGAGATCGTCGAGATCATAATCCCCGCCGGAGAGACCGTCCCCGTCGGCACCCCCGTGGCACGATGGTCCGGCGGTTCGGTTCCCGAGACACCGCTCCCGCTCGAAGACGATGTCGTGACGGACGCCGGAGCCGCCTCCGCACCTAAATTGGATCGCATAACTACGGAAAACAGCTCGGCCGGCGCGCGCATCATCGCAACGCCCTTTGCGCGCCGTCGCGCCGCGGCGTTGGGCGTCGACCTCGCCGATGTCGAAGGCAGCGGCCCTCGGGGGCGGATCAAGGCCGCCGACGTCGAGAAGGCGGCGGAAAAGTTAGTAGAACCGGCCATCACAGAAGCCGCAATCGTGGAAGCGCCGGTCATCACAGCGCCTGAACCAATCGGGGAAGAGCGCTATTGGCTCGAAACCGACGTCGATTTAGGCCCTTCGCTCGCGCTTTTGGAGAAACTCTCGCCGGATGCGGATAGCGGCATCGACATAGCGACCATCGTCGTCGCGGCGACGGGCTGTGCCTATGACGGCCCCGTGGCGTTCATCGATCAGGGCATGCCCAAACTATTGCCGGTAACGCACTCTTTGCGCCTTGGAGAGATCGCGGGAAACACGGGGGCCGAAACGCGCGCGCCCGTGGCCGGGGATCGCGCGGGACTGGTAACCGTAGCCCGTTCCGCTGCGCGGATCGGCATCGCGCCGACGGCCGGTGTCGTGTTTTCGCTCGGCGCCGGGCAGGTGATGGAAACGCTCCGGCCGGACTCGAACGGGGCGCCGGTCCGACGCTGCGAAATGACGCTGACATTATCGGCGCGGTCTTCGGCAATGACACCCGACGACGCCGATGCGTTGCTGAGTAGAATCAAAGATATTGTCGAAACCCCGTCCCTGCTGCTGCTCGGACGGAGTACCTAGGGAGACCTCTGCAAAACGGCGAATTTGGACGCCGTCCACCCCCAACCCTAGCCCTCCCCCATCGAGGGGGAGGGGATAATCTATTGAAACTAAGTAAGTTTCCCTTCCCCCCTTGCGGGGGAAGGTTAGGATGGGGGGTGAAACGATTTCGTCTACAGTATATCACAGAGGTCTCCTAGGGGAGAAGGCAGCCATGGATTTCACGCTGAGCGAAGAACAGAACTTGATGATCGAGACCGCCCGCAAGGTCGGCGAGCAGTTCGGACTGGACTATTGGCGCGAGCTGGATGAAAAGGCGGAGTTCCCGGCTGAAATCTGGATGGCGATCTGCGACGCCGGCCTGTGCGGCGTCGCCTTGCCCGAACAGCATGGCGGCGCGGGGCTTGGCATGATCGATCTGGCCCTGGTCATCGAGACGCTGTGCGAGACCGGCGGCGGGGCGACGCTGGCGCAGATTTTCATGACCAACCCGATCTTCGGCGGCGTCGCCATATCGAAGCACGGCACCGACAAGATGCGCGCCGAACTGCTGCCGCGCCTGATTTCCGGCGACATGAACTGCTCGATGGGTCTGACCGAACCGAATGCCGGCTCGAACAGTCTCATGATTACGACCTTCGCCGCCGAAACCGATTCCGGCTGGATCTTGAACGGCCGCAAGATCTGGATCACGGCGGTGCCGCAGGCGGAGAAGATGCTCGTCGTCGCCCGCACCAAGAAACCGGAAGACTCCGACAGACGAACCGACGGCATGTCGCTATTCCTGGTCGACGTCGAGCGGGAAGGACTCACGCACAGCAGCATTCCCAAGGTCGGCACGCGTACCCTGCCGGCAAGCCTGGTCTATTTCGACGATGTGCCGGTGGCGCGGGAAGAACTCATCGGGCCCCTGAATGGCGGTTGGCGCTGCCTTCTGGACGTTTTGAACACCGAGCGGATCGTCACGACGGCGGGACTGGTCGGCGCGGGGCGACTCGCCAAGCGTATCGCCATCGACTATGCCAACGAGCGCAAGGTCTTCGGCGACCGGCCTATCGGCGCCTATCAGGGCTTGAGTTTCCCTCTGGCGCAGGCCTGGTCCGAGCTCGAATGCGCGCGGATTATGAACTACAAGGCGGCGCAGAACTTCGATGTCGGCGAGCCTTACGGCAGCGAGTCGAATATGGGCAAACTGATCGCCAGCCAGGCGGCCTACCGTCTGATCGAGCAGGCCATGCAGATCATGGGCGGTATGGGCTACGCAAAGGAATCGCACCTCGAACGCCTATGGCGCGATGCCCGCTTGTTCCGCTTCGCCCCGGTCTCCGAGGAAATGCTGCTCAATTTTATCGCCCAACACGATTTGGGATTGCCCCGGTCTTACTGATAACTTGAGGAATTCGCGCCTATACCCCATTTGTTTTGTGTAGTGACCCGCAAATCGAACAAGTCAGAAGGCATTTAGGAGTTTCAAGCATGTCGGGACCGCTGAGCGGCTACCGGGTCGTCGATTTCACGAACGTGATCGCCGGGCCTTACGCTACGATGATCCTCGCCGATCAGGGCGCGGACGTCATCAAGATCGAAGCGCCGCACCGGCCCGATTTCACGCGTCAGGCCGGCAACGGGCATCTGGGCTTGCGCGCGTCGTTCCTCAATAACAACCGCAACAAGCGGTCCGTCTCGATCGACGTCAAAAGCGAGGCGGGCCGCGAGGCCCTTAAGAAGCTGGTCGCCACGGCGGACGTGTTCATCCAGAACTTCCGGCCCGGCGTCGTAGAACGGCTCGGCATCAGCGAGCCCGAACTTCGCGCCATCACGCCGGACATCGTCTATGTCTCGATGAGCGGCTGGGGTGAACGCGGTCCCTTCGCGCACAAGCCTGTCTACGATCCGATAATCCAGGCGCTGTCGGGCCTCGCCACCGTACAGGCAGGCTCCGACGAGGAACGGCCGCGCCTGATCCGCACGATCCTGCCCGACAAACTCACGGGCATGACGGCGGCGCAAGCGGTGGTAGCGGCGCTCGCGGGCCGCGCCAAGAGCGGCGAGGGCCAGCATGTCAAAGTCTCGATGCTCGATTCGATCATCGCCTTCCTGTGGTCGTCGGATATGGGCAGCCAGACCTTCGTCGGCAACGAGGTCAGTGAGCAGAAAGCGGCAACGTTCATCGATCTCATCTATGAGACGCAGACCGATTACATCACCGTCTCCACCATGACCAACGTGCAATGGAAGGCCTTCTGCGAAACCGCCGACCGCGAGCATTTGTTGCAGGATGAACGGTTCAAGACACCGGCCCTGCGCGACGCGAACGCCGACGAACGGCTGAACCTGATCCAGGAAGCGCTGCTTGAGCGACCTGCCGCCGAATGGCTGAAAATTCTCGACGACGCCGGCGTGCCCTGCGCGCCCGTCCTGACACGGCGGGAGATGATCGACCACCCGCAAGTGCAAGCAAGCGGCATCGTGGTCGAGCACGACCACCCGCACGCGGGATTGCTGCGCCAGGCGCGGCCGGCGGCCCGCTTCGAAGGTACGCCGACGTCGATCCGCCACGGCGCGCCTCTGCTGGGCGAGCATACCCACGAACTGCTGGGTGAGCTTGGCTACAGCGAGGCCGAAATCAACGCGATGGTCGATGACGGGGCGCTGCATGCGCACCACCCGAACCAATCCGACGAAGCGGCCGATTGATGTCGTACCGACTCTACAACCGACCCGGATCCGGTGGGTTCGTCGTCGAAGCGGCATTGGCGTTGGCGGACGCCGATTTCGATCTCGTCGAGCTGGATTCGAAGGCAGGCACGCCGCTGCCGGAGAGCTTCCGGGAACACAATCCCTGGCGCCAGGTCCCGACCCTGATACTGCCGGACGGCTCGACCATGACGGAAACCGCCGCGATCCTGATTCATCTGGCCGCGTGCCATCCGGACATGGCCCTCGCGCCGCCTTCGGGTACATCCGCGCACGCGGCCTTCCTGCGCTGGCTGGTGTTCGCCAATGTGAATATCTATGAAGCGGTGCTTCGGCTCCCCTACCCCGATCGCTACACGACAGATCCCGGTGGGCTTGAAGCCGTTCGCGAAGCGGCGATCGCGCGCATGGGCAAAGCCCTTTCCGTTCTGGAAAACACCATCGATCCGGGACCGTTCCTTTTGGGCAGCGCGATGAGTTTGGTCGATGTCTATGTCGCCATGCTGTTCACATGGTATCGAGGCGATATCGACGCGCCCAAACTTGCAGGGCTCAAAGCGGGGGTGAAGAAAAACCCGATCGTGGCGCCAATCTGGCATCGCCATTTCGGTGACCGTTAGTCGAATATACGGGGGAGGTTTGAATGTCGAACTACCAGGAAATCCACGATGTCGTCTGGCCGCGGGCGACGCGGCAAATGGAGCTGCTGGAGACCGCGCCGCGGCTCGATACGCTGGACGGCAAGACGGTGTGCCAGCTCTGGGACTTCCTGTTCCGCGGCGACGAGGTCTTCGACCTGCTGGAGGGCGGGCTGAAGGAACGCTATCCGGGCGTCAACTTCATAAGCTGGAAGGAGTTCGGGTCGACACACGGTTCGGACGAGCGCGAGATCCTCGCCAGCCTGCCGGCGAAGATGAAGTCGATGGGGGTCGACGCCGTCATATCCGGCATGGGCTGCTGAGGCAGCTGCACGCCCGCCGTGTTGCGGGCAAGCGCAGTCGCCGAGAAGGCCGGCGTCCCCTCTTCTTCCCTCGTCTGCGAAGGGTTCCTCGGTCAGGCCGGCACGACAAGCGTCGGGCTTGGTCTGCCGAACTTGCCGGTTGCCCTTGTGCCCGGTCATGTCGGTACGCAGGGAAGCGAGGAGCTGGCCGAGAACATCCTCAAGGTCACGCTCGACGATGTGGTGGAGAACCTGACCGTGGCGCCGGGCGCCGTCGCGATCGCCGAGGATCCGGCGCCGCGCGACGTGGTCTTCTCCGGCACGATCGACGAGATCAACCGGCTGTTCATCGAGAACGAGTGGAGCGACGGGCTGCCGATCATCCCGCCGACAACGGAGCGGGTCGAAGCCTTTCTCGGTTTCACCGACCGCGATCCGAACGAGGTGCTGGGGATTCTGCTGCCGGACAGCCGCGCGGCCACGGTCTGGTCGGTCGCCGTCAACGGCGTGATGGCCGGCTGCCGGCCGGAATACATGCCGATACTGATCGCACTGATCGAAGCGATGGCCGACCCGGACTATGGCGTCGAGCATTCCGGCAACACGCCCGGCGGCGAGACGCTGATCACGATCAACGGACCGATTGCCAAACAGCTTCGCTTCAATGACGAGCAAGGGGTGCTGCGCGACGGCTTCCAGCCGAATACGTCGGTCGGGCGCTTCTGGCGGCTGGCGCTGCGCAATCTGGCCGGTTTCCTGCTGCACAAGAACGATAAATGCACCTTCGGCAACACCTGGCGCGTGGTCATGGCGGAGAACGAGCCGGTGCTGGACGCGCTCGGCTGGACGACCCTAGCGGAGGATCTGGGCGTTTCGAAGGGCAGCAACGCGGTCAGCATCTCGCGCTATACCGGCAGTTCGCTGATCGCTTCCGCTTCCGGCGATACCGGCGACAAGATACTGCCTTATATCGCGGACGGTGTATTGAAGCAGAACACTTGGCACCTCGTCTTCACAATTGGTCCTTCGCCCGGGACCTTACGGCCGCTCACAATTTTCAGCCCAATCGTGGCGGAGACTCTGGTCAAGGACGGCTGGACCAAGGAGAGTATCCAGCAATATTTCTTTGACCATTGCCGGATGCCGGCCTGGGAGTTCGAGCGGTATATCGGCGAATGGACGGAACACCCGATCCGCGACCTGCAGGATCAGGTCAACCTGCGGCGCGCGCCGGAGGACTTCGCTGAGAACGACGACCCGAACCGGCTCGTGCCGATTACCTTCACGCCGGAAGACTTCATGATCGGCGTCAGCGGAGACCCGCTGCGCAATCATGCGATTACCTTCGCCCATAACGGGCTGCTCGGCTATCCGGTGGCGCGGGAGATCGAACTGCCGTCGGACTGGGACGCGAAACTGAAGGCGGCGCGCTAAGAGCCGACCCTACAGCCCATCCTCCATGAAGGAGCGGCTCGTATCCAGGTGATAGCGTTCCGGCAGGTGCTGCCGGAACCCATCCGGCCTGCTTAGCCGGTCGAGCAGGTCGTTGACGACACGCGGCGAGGATTTTCCGTCGCCCAGATTGTGCTCCCAATTCTTGCCGTGCAGCGACTCGAGCTTGCTCAAAACGATGTCGTTGGGGTAGTCCCCGGGCCTGCCCGGATCGAACTTCACGCTTGAGCCGCAGTCGTAGACCTGTGGCCGTTCGGTCGCCCGGCGCATCTGTACCGACGGCACCTGAAGCACCGCTGTTTCCTCGACGACGGTGCCGGAGTCCGTTATCACGCCTCGCGCGTTCACCATCAGGGCCAGCATCTCGTCGTAGCCGATCGGATCGACCATGATCACGTTTTCCGGCAGGGCCAAGCCGAAATCCTGGAGCTTACGCTGCGTGCGATAGCTGGCCGGCAGATAGACCTTCCGGTCTGTCGCCGCGAACAGCGCCAGCACATTCTGCAGATTGAACCGGTTCTCGACATTTTCACGGCGGTGGCAGGTGCTTAGATAGAATTCGCCAATCTCGATGTTCCGATCCGCGAAGAACGAGCCGGAGGTCATGTCGTCGTAGAAGCTCTTGCGATCGTAATAGTAGGTGTTGAGCACGTCGACGATCAGGTTCTTGACGACGACGATACTGTCCGGGTTCAACCCTTCGGCAACGCCCTGCTGTTTGTATTCGTCGAAATAGGTGTAGATGACGTCGGACAGGTGGTCGATCGTCGTCCGGCACTTCTCTTCCGGCATCCGCCAGTCATAAGCGCGCATACAGCCTTCGATATGGACTAACGGGATATTGAGCTGCGTTACCGCGAGACAGCCCATGACCGTATTGGTGTCACCCAGGAACACCGCCGCTTCCGGCTGCAAATCTTCAAGCACCGGATACAGTTTCACGATGACCGAGGACGAGACCTCCGCATCGGTCATGCCCTTGGCGCCAAGTTCGATTTCAGGCGGCGCGACACCGAGTTCGCGGAAGAAGATGTCCTTGAGATTGTCCGAGTAATGCTGGCCGGACCAGATAAAGGTGACGTCGACGCCGGGCCGGTTTCGGATACTGTTGAGGATCAGGCTGGCGCGAATGACGTCGGGCCGTATTCCCAGGATGATCGCCAGCTTCTTGTTCGCCAACTCAAGCCCTTCTCTTTCATGACGCCGAGGCAGGTCCGGTCAAAAAACTCATCTCCGGTAACGGCGTGATCCAGGTTCCTTCGAACCAGGGTTCGTTGTTGCGGATTACGTCGGCATAGTTCCACGCCGTGATGAAGATGTAGTCCGGTGGGTATTTCCAGAGCGCATCGGGGAACACGATCGGCGTGTGCGTGCCCGGCATCAGCTTACCGGCCCGCAAGGGCGACGCATCGACCACCGCTTCCAGGAAGTTCAGACCGCACGCATTGACCCACAACGTCGCCCTGCCTGCGGCGCCGTAGCCGCAGAACCGCGCATTCTTCGACAAGTCCGTCAGCGTTTGCTTGGCGATATCGATCTTGCATTGCACAAGGCTGGCGAAATCGTGCCAGGTCACCGGATCATTGAGCTTCGTTTCCGCTTCGTACGCCACGATATCGTTGAACGCCGGACTCTTCGCCGCGCTTGCGTCGCGGCTGGCGCTAACCCGCAGGGAACCGCCATGCATGGGTAGGCGTTCGGCGTGGTAGACGTGGAATCCGAATCGCGCAAGAAGCGTCGAAATTGTCCCCAGGCTATAGAAGGTCAGGTGTTCGTGATAGAGCGTATCCCATTGGACCTGTTCGTAAAGATCGCCTGCATACATGATTTCGAGACAGAGATGCCCGTCGGGGGCCAGCAGTATTTCCGTACCCTCGAGTAAAGACGCGTGGTTCGAATTGTGAGCGAACGCGTTGCTGCCCGTAACGATATCGATCGGGCCCAGCCGGTCACGCAGAGCGCGTGCCAAGTCGGGTCCGAAATAGCCGGATGTAACGTCCAGCCCCTTTTCCCTGGCGATGGCGCAAATGTTCTCGGAAATATCGACGCCGGCCGAACCGACGCCCAGTTCGGACAAGGGCTGCAGCAGGACGCCGTCATTGCAGCCGAATTCGACGACCTGCTTGGGTGCGTAGCGCTGCTGCAGCCACGCTGCGTAGTCTTTGAAGTGTGTGACCAGCAGCGGCACCGTGCTGGACGAAAACAAATAGTCCTGGAACAGGATCTCGGGATCGACCGGCTTTACGAACTGCACCAGCGCGCAGTCGTTGCAGACATGGACGGGAAGCGCATAGGTCCGTTCGTCCGCGATCGCGCTTTCGCCGGCGAGAAATCCACCCGCGAGCGGCATATCGCCAAGGTCCAGGAAAATCTCGATGTTCGTCGATCCGCAGGCGCGGCACAAATCGGTCATGGCATCACTACAATCTGCGGAAACTGGCGCCCATCAAAAAGGGACGGATCATCGCGTCGCCAATATAGGCAATCATCGTTTCGAAACAAACCGGGCCACCAGCGCGTATTTGAGATAACGCGCCATCAGGTCGAACGAGTAATTGAACATTGTCGGCCGCTGTTCAGAATTTCGGCTGTACAGAGTCGTCGCGACATTGGCAAGCGAGAGGTTCCGCCATCGCGCCCACATCAGTTCTTCCATAATGAGGGCGAAACCGCGCTCCTGGAGCGGCATGCCGAGGAACTTATCGGTGCGGATGGCTCGGAAGCCGTTGGTGCTGTCACGAACCCCGCCGCCGAACAGGAACCGCGCGGTCAGATTTCCGATCCGCGATATCCAGTAGGCCATTATCGGAACGCCTTCGACGCCGCCTCCCGGGCAATAGCGGCAGCCCTTGATCAAATCGACACCCTGACTCATGAAACCGACAAAACGTTCAATATGGTCGGGTGGGTTGGTCAGATCGCTGTCCATGAAGAGGACATAGTCGAAGCCATGATCGGACGCGTATTTCGTTCCCGTCACCAGACCGGCGCCATAACCGGCGTTCAGTTCGTGCTTGAGCACGACGATTTCCGGAAACTGTTTGCGGATGCCATCAAGAATATTCCCCGTGCCGTCCGAGCTGCCGTCATCAACGATTACGAGAGAATTCCGGTTGGGAATGCGGCTTAATACCGGCACCACGGCACGGACATATGCCTCGGCGCCGACCGCTTCATTGAACATGGGCGCCACAACCGCAAAGGCTGCTTCCCCTTTGTCCCGGCCTTTGTTCAACGAATCCGCGTTCATTGTTCCCACTGCAGCTGCGTGAATGCCGGAATACTAAACGATTCGATGCTTCTCCGGCAGGCTTCCTTCCGTACCACCGCTACGAATCGGCCCCCCTACCGTCGTCGGCGTGCTCGGCCTTCCACTCGATTGCCATCACTGACCGAATGGCAAGGATGCCTGATAGATTCCGCCAATACTTTGTTTACGTAGTGCTTTTTTATTCCTCTCGCATCGTAATCGGCGCGCCGTGCCTTCACTTGACAGGTCAAGCTGACGAATCGCGGCGGTCGGAACAATTCGCTTGACGATACGCCCGGAACAGACACACTCGGCGTGATTTTTTTCGGCACGGCTATTTGGTTAGAGGCGAGTTGCGATGGCGAAGGTCCTGATCGTCGGGGGCGCGGGATATATCGGCGGTACACTGACGGATCAACTCGTCGGCGCAGGCCACGAAGCGCGCGTTTTCGACAACCTCCTGTTCGAAGAACTATACCTGAAGCCGGTCGATTTCGTCTTTGGCGACGTCCGGGACGAGGCCGTCCTCAAACCTCATATGTCCTGGGCGGATGCGGTTGTTTGGCTGGTCGGCTTGGTCGGCGACGGTGCGTGCTCGCTCTACCCGAAACTGACCGAAGAGTTGAACATCGAATCGGTTCGTTGGCTCGCCCGGAATTTCGACCGGCGCATCATCTTCATATCGACCTGCTCGGTCTACGGCGCGCAAGACGGCATCCTGACCGAGAATTCACCGCTCAATCCTCTTTCGCTTTACGCGCGCAGCAAGGCCAAAGGTGAAGAAATACTGGGCGACCGGGCGATTTATTTCCGACTGGGTACGCTTTTCGGCCTGGGCGACACCTATTCGCGAATCCGCCTCGATCTCGTGTTGAACCTGCTGACCGTCAAGGCGTGCCTTTACGGACGGATGAGCGTCTATGGCGGCGACCAGTGGCGGCCGCTGCTTCATGTGCGCGACGTCGCCGATGCGGTCGTCAGGAGCGTCGATACCGACCTTGTCGGCCCGCACAATTTGCATACCGAGAACCTGACGATTTCCGACCTCGCCGACCGGATAATCGGATTCGCACCGGACGCCGTCATCGAGAAGACAATTTTGAAGTTCGAAGATGCGCGCAATTACAAGGTCAGTAGCGACAAGGCCCGCGAAGCCTTTGGATTTCAGCCAAAGCTGACGCCCGAGGACGGCATTCTAGAAATTCGGGAACTCGTGAAACAGGGCCGGATCCAGGATGCAAGTTCACCCCGTTATTCCAACACCGATTTCCTGCGCCCTCTCTTCGTGCCACAGCAGGGCCCGCTGGGCGGTGAAGTGATAACGCCTGTCTGGCAGGCGAGATAACCGTGGCGGGAAACCCAAAAATTCTCAAGGGCGGTGTTGCCGTCGACGATCGGGGCGATGTCGGTTTCGTCAACGAGTTCGACTTTGCTGGTGTGAAGCGATTCTACACTGTCGCCAATCACCGCAGCGGCTTTGTCCGCGCCTGGCACGGGCATCGTAACGAAGCGAAGTACGCAACGTCCGTGCGCGGCAGCTTCCTCCTATGCTGCATTGAAATCGACGATTGGGACAACCCGTCGAGCGATTTGCCGATAAACCGCTTCGTCCTCAGCGAGAAATCGCCGAGTGTTCTCTATGTCCCTCCAGGCTATGTGAATGGGTTCATGTCGCTCACCGACAACGCGAAGCTTTTATTCTTCTCTACCTCCGGGCTCGACGAATCCGTCAACGACGATATCCGCTTTCCCGCGCGACAGTGGGATCCGTGGAGCGTTGAGGAACGCTAGTGGACACAATTTAAATATGGTACCCCTCCGACAGCTTCCCGAGCCCAGCGGTTAGGCGCGCGATAC
>CAYLTU010000158.1:0-13487 GCA_964386465.1 uncultured Rhodospirillaceae bacterium | reverse complement strand
TAAGCTCGCGTTTTCAGGAGGGGAAGAGTATGGGAACCGAAAAACGAATCGCTCTTCTTGCGCTGCATCTCGAAAGCAACCGTTTTGCACCGCCCGTCGCCCGCGCCGATTTCGAAGAGAAAGTGCTGCTCTACGGCGACGAGATTCTCGCCGATGCGGCGTGTGAGCATCCCCGGATGGTCGGTACGATGACCGGTTTCATCCACGCCATGAACGATGCCGGCGCCTGGACGCCGCTGCCGATCGTCAATGCCGACGCCGGCGCGGCCGGACCGATCGATCATGAGTTCTACCTCGAACTGAAAGAAGAAATGCGCGAAAGGCTGGAAGCCGCGATGCCGCTCGACGCCGTCTACTTCGGCGAACACGGCGCCGCCGTGTCGACCGAGATACCGGACCCGGACGGCGACCTCTTCCGGATGGCCCGCGACATCGTCGGCCCGGACGTACCGGTAATCTCGACCCTGGATCTGCACGCCAATATCTCCGAGGAGATGGTCGACGCCACCGACGCCCTGATCATCTACCGCACCAATCCGCATGTCGACCAGTACGAACGCGGCGTCGAGGCAGCCGGCGCGATGCAGGAACTGCTCGGCAACGTCCGGGCGACGACGGCCTTCATCCGGCTGCCCATCGTGGCGCCCCAGGTGACCCAGCTCACGGCAAGCGGGCCCTATGGCGAGATTATCGATTACGGCCAGACCCTGATCGACGAGACCGTCATGAACATCTCGATCGCCGGCGGCTTTACCTATGGCGACACACCGCACAACGGCATGGCGTTCTTGGTCACCACGCGCGACGACATGTCGAAGGCGCAATCGATCTGCCGCGAACTGGCGACGCGTGTGTGGAACTACCGGGAACGCTTTACGCCGCAATTGACGTCGCTTGAAGATTGCATCGTGGGAGCCGTCGCACGCGGCGAGGATCCGTCCCCGCCCTCGGTCATCATCGCCGACGTCGCCGACAATCCGGGCGGTGGCGGGCGTGGCAATACGGCCTGGCTGTTGCAAGGCCTGTACGAGGCCGGCGCGAAGGGCGTGATCCTGGGCGTCTTCTTCGATGCCGCATTGGCCGCGGAAGCGCATGAATCCGGCGTTGGCGCGACCTTCGAAGCCCACTTCAATAGCGACGAGGCCGATCAATACTCCCAACCCTTCGCCGCGGAAGCGACCGTCCTGGCCGTATCGGACGGCAATATCATCGGCCGCGACCCGGGGTCGCGAAAGGGTATGGCGATCGTTCTGGGACCGACAGCAGCACTGCAGGTCGGCACGGTGACCGTGATCGTCATCTCGATCCGCCAGCAATGCATCGATCCGGGCTATTTCGAGAATTTCGGCGTCAGCGTCGAGAAAGCGCGCACCGTCGTCGTAAAGTCGCGCGGCCATTTCCGCGCCGGCTTCCTGCCCTATTTCCCACCGGAGAGAGTCATCGAATGCGACGCGCCGGGCCTGACTTCGCCGAACCTGGAGAATTTCGACTGGACCGGCTTCCAGCGGCCGATCTATCCACTCGACGAGGAAGCGGAATGGACGCCACCGGACTGGTAGGTTCCGCGCCTGAAAGGAAAGTAGAATGACCAAGAAAAAAGTCCTCGTAACCGGCGCCGCCGGTACGATATCGCGCCAAATCCTGCCGGCGTTCCGGGAGCGTTACGATCTCGTCCTGCTCGACGCGAAACCGTCGAGCGGCAACGGTATCATCCAGACCGATCTGTCCAATCCCGATCTCGACGCCTATCGCGACCATTTCAAAGGCGTCGACGCGGTCGTGCACAATGTCCGCTCGACCCAGTCTGGGATAAAGACCAGCGCGCCGCGGCAATGGCTCGCAGAACGTCCAGGCTCCGAGAGCCCGGACGGCTACGTCGTCGAGCGGCGCAGCGTCGACATGGCCTTCAACGTCTATCGTCTGGCGCTTGAGGAAGGCATTCCGCGGGTCGTCGTCGCGTCGTCCAATCACGCCGCCGATTGGTACGAGACCAAACTGCATAATGGCAAATTGGATACGATCGGGCCCGAAGTCTTCCCGCTGTCGGACAATTTCTACGGCTGGGCCAAGGCGACATACGAGCATCTCGGCTTCCTGTTCGCCACCGGCAGATTGGGCGGCGTGGTCGAAAACGTACAGATACGCATCGGAGCGCCTCGGCCGATCCTCGGCAGTGATTTCGACGGCGACGAGGTCAGCCACAAGCGCGATCTCGGGGCCTATATAAGCCCTCGCGACATGGCCCAGCTCTACATGAAGTCGATTGAAACCGGGGACATTCGCAACGAGGACGGCATACCATTCCAAATCTTCTACGGCGTCTCCAACAACACGCGCGCCTACTGGAGCATCGCCAACGCGCGACGCGTGATCGGTTACGAACCGGAAGATGATTCCGAACGCGAATTCGCTGAAGATATAAGCGCACATATTAAAACCAACGGACGCACGCTTTGAACGCATCTCGGCGACAGGGAGACACCCCATGCATCTGAAACTAGAGGCGGAATCGGTACTCCCGGCGGACGCCAACACCGCGACCCTGGTGGGCCGCGTCTGGCGGCCCGACAGGGACGGACCCTCCATCGTCGTGCTGCGCGACGGCGAACTCGTCGATATTACGGGTACCGAGCCGACAATGACCGATCTGATCAACGCCTACGCGCCGGCGGCCACCGCCCACGATGCGGACGGCGAAACGCTTGGACCGGCGGCCGCGATCATCGCCAACAGCGCCGCCGACGCGCGCGACCCCGCTTTGCCCTGGCTACTCGCCCCGGTCGATCTGTCCGCGCTGAAGGCCGCGGGCGTGACCTTCGTCGACAGCATGCTGGAACGGGTGATCGAGGAACGCGCCGAGGGCGACCCGCAGGAGGCCGAAGCGATCCGCAAGGTCATCAAGGACGCCATCGGCGACGATCTCGCCGCCATCGTCCCCGGTTCTCCGGAAGCAGCACAGCTCAAGGAAGCGCTGATCGAACGCGAACTGTGGTCGCAGTACCTCGAAGTCGGCATCGGCCCGGACGCGGAAATCTTTACCAAGGCGCAACCGATGTCCGCCGTCGGCACGGGCGCGGAGATCGGCCTGCACCCGAAATCGACCTGGAACAATCCGGAGCCGGAGATCGTCCTGATCCTCAACGCGAGCGGCGCCATCGTTGGCGCCAGTTTGGGCAACGACGTCAATCTGCGCGACTTCGAGGGCCGTAGCGCCCTGCTGCTCAGCAAAGCAAAGGACAACAACGCGTCCTGCGCGATCGGCCCATTCATCCGCCTGCTGGACAAGAGCTACGGACTCGACGACATCCGGCGGACGGAGATTTCACTCACGGTGGCCGGCGATGACGGGTTCCTGCTGGAAGGCGTCAGCGAAGTGAGCCGGATCAGCCGCGACATCGAGGATCTCGCCGGGCAGACCCTGAACGCAACCCACCAGTACCCGGATGGCGCGGCCCTGTTCACCGGCACCGCCTTCGCGCCGACCAAGGACCGCGACACGCCGGGCGAAGGCTTTACGCACAAACCGGGCGACCTGGTGACCATCGCCAGTCCGAAGCTGGGCGCGCTGGCGAACCGGGTGACGACGAGCGACAAGGCGGCGCCGTGGGAATTCGGCGCGGCGGCGTTGATGCGGAATTTGGCCGGGCGAGGTGTGTTGTAGAATCTACGAGGCCCGGCTTTCACGGGAACCGCCGTCCACCCCCACCCTAACCCTCCCCCATCAATGGGGAGGGAATAACTCGTTGATATGGCTTGTTTTCCCTTCCCCCCTTGTGGGGGAAGTTTAGGATGGGGGGTGGAAACGCCTACACTGAAGTATTCCTTTTTGGAGATTCCGATGAAAACCATCCTCATGACCGGCGCGGCAGGCGGTATCGGGACGTATCTGCGGCCCGAGCTCAAAGGAAAATACAAGCTCCGCCTGTCCGACCGCGAGCCGATCGCCGACCTCGGCGACGGCGAGACTTTCATCCCGGCGGACCTGACCGATCTCGGTGCGGTCTGCAAAGCGGTGGAGGGCGTCGACGGCATCCTGCATTTCGGCGGCCATGCCAGCGAAGGAGAATGGGAGGCGATCCTCGACGCCAACATAATCGGCATGCGCAATGTCTACGAAGCGGCGCGGCTGTGCGGCGTCAAACGCGTCATCTGGGCGAGTTCGAACCACGCCGTCGGTTTCTATCGCCGCGACCAGACCATCGACGACACGGTTTACCCCAAGCCGGACAGCCGCTACGGCGTCTCTAAGGTCTTCGGCGAGGCGATGGGCAGCTTGTATGCCGACAAGTACGGTCTCGAAGTGGTCAATCTGCGCATCGGCAATGTCGACCACAAGCCGGTCGACAAACGCCGTCTGGCGATCTGGATCAGCCCGCGCGACCTGGCGCAGCTCTGTTCGATCGGTCTCGACCATCCGGATATTCGCTTCGAGATATTCTACGGCGCATCGGATAACGCGCGCGGCTGGTGGGACAATGCGAACGCAGAAAAGTTCGGCTATCGTCCGCAGGACCGCAGCGAGGACTACGCGGAGGAGGTACTGGCGATCGAACCGCCCGCCTCAGCGGACGATCCGGACGAAATATACCAGGGCGGCGCGTTCGTGATGTCCGAAGCGGGCGGCGGCGCGCCGCGGTCGGAGGCCGTTAAAACGTAAAGCGCCTTAATCGATGTCGAACAACGCGAGATCGATCGCATCGCCCATCTTGCAATAACCCAGATCACTGGGATGCAGCCCGTCGCCGCAGTCGTAATCCGGCAACATCTGGGTCGGGATGTCGGGGTCGCGCAGCGCCGCGTCGAAATCGGCGACGCCGTCCAGCATGTCGGTTTCGCGGATCCAGTCGTTGAACGCGGCGCGGTGCTTTTCGCGCTCGGGATTCCAGGCGTTCGCCATGAAAGTCTCGTTGCCGAACGGGGTCAGGGTCGCCGCGATCAGCTTGATGCCCCGTGTCCGCGCCCGTAGCGCCATCTGTTTCAACCCAGCGATCATCGCGTCCGCCCTGCCCTCTTGCTCCGGCAGGCCAATCCGGTTGCGCAGATCGTTAGTGCCCAGCATGACCAACGCATGGGTCACGCCCGGTTGCGCCAGTACATCGCGGTCGAACCGCCGCAGCCCGCTATCGCCGCGCAAATCATACAGGATGCGGTTCCCGCCCAGTCCCTGATTCATCACCCCGAAAGGGCGGCCACCAACTCGCGCGGCCAATCGCCGGGAGAGCTGGTCGGGCCACCGGCTGTAGGTATCGTGGGTCGAGATGTTGGCGTCCGTGAGGGAATCGCCCAGCGCGACAATGCCGCCGGTCTCCGGTGTCGCGAGAACGTCGACGCCGCTGACGAAGAACCATTCGTCGGTAATCTTGCCGACCGGCATGACGGCTTCGGAGGTGAAATCGCCGGGCGGCGAGATGTAGTTGGTCTGCCGCGCGTAGCGGCCGGTGATCTGAAAATCCGCGGAGATCGTTTGAGGCAGGTGGACCGAAACGCAGAGGTCGGCCAGGGGCGAAACGTCGAGCGTAACCGGGTCGCTGATCACGAACGCGCCTGCGGCCGCCGTAACGGTCTTCGATCCGCCGAAGGTGAGTTGCCGCAAGGTGTCCGGAACGATTGCCGGCCCCGTCTCGCGGATACCAACGGTCGCGGCGCCTACCATGAGGTTTCCGTTTCCGTACGCATTCGAAATCCGTACCCGGATTGCATCGCCGCCGATGCTGATCCGCGGCGTCATGCGCACCGTATGGTTTTCGAACGCGATCCCCGCCACGCTCGGCGCCGGAGCGGTGGCCCAGGTTCCAACCCATTGCATCATTCGTCCCCGGCCCCCTTGTGTCCTAGTGGACACAATCTAACATATGATACCCCTACGATCCCGTATCCCGGTTTCTCGGCAGGAGAAGGCCCGCAGGCGATGCCAAAGCATCGGCAAGGGGCTTCGACGCACCGAGAAGCCGGGATACGGGACCCAAAGGGCGGCTTCCCGAGCCCATCGGCCGCGTTGCGCGACGCTTGTGATGGCCCCGCATCGCGGCGCATCGCGCGCCTAACCGCTGGGCTCGAGAAACCGTCGTAGGGGTATCATATGTTGGATTGTGTCCATTAGGCTGGCGCGAACACGTCGTCTTGCTGCTCGCCACGCAGTCCCGGCACTTCGACCGGACCCGAGAACGCACTGTCCCGCTGCAGGACCGGCATGACCCGATCGGCGAACAGGCGCATGTTCAGCTCGCCGTCCTCGTGCGGCATACCGCCATAGGAGAAGTCGCAGACGATGTGGTCGGTACCGGTCAGGGTACGCAATTCACGGACTTTTTCGATGCAATCCTCCGGCGTGCCGACGATCTGAATATTGACGTAGAACTCGGTCATCTTCTGGCGCGCCTTCTCGTCCTTCAGCTTGGAGTAGGTCTTCGCCATCTTGCCGTAGGATTCGTAGCCCTTCACGGTCGCCAGGTGCCCGTCCGAGAAGTTGTAATGGCTGTCGATCGAGTCCCATTTGGCGCCGAGATATTCCATGGCACGATTCTCCGCCTCGTCGCGGCTTTCGGCGACGGACACGTTGGTCAGGATGACCGGTGGGCGCGGCGTATGGCCGACGCTGATGGCGATGTCGCGGAAGGTCTGTATGTCCGTCGCCGCCTTGACCCATTCGTTCTGCATGATGACCATCATGCCGAAGCCGAGCTTGGCCATGATCTCCGCCGATTCCGGGCTGACCGAGGAGGCATAGAAACGGCGTTCGGGATGCGACATCGGGCGCGGCCGGATCGACATCCTGGGGATCTTGTAAAACTCGCCGTCCCATTCGAAAACTTCTTCGCTCAAGGCCTTGGTGATCAGTTGCGCCGACTCGGCGAAGCGCGGGCGGGCTTCTTCCATCGGCACGCGGAAGCCTTCATATTCGGTCGTCGCCGCGCCGCGCCCGAAGCCGAACATGCAACGCCCGCCACACAACAGGTCGAGATAGGCGATCTGCTCGGCGACGCGAATCGGATCGTGCCACGGCAGGACGATGACGCAGGTACCAAGCGTGATCCGCTTCGTCTTACCCGCATAGTAGCTGAGCAGCTGCAGCGGGTGCGGCGACATGGAGTAGCCGGTGAAATGGTGCTCGAGGCCAAACAGCGAGTCGAAGCCGAGAGGCTCCGCCAGATCGCCAAGCGCCAGATGTTCCGCCAGAACCGCCGCGTCGGAGCGGCCGGGCTGTGCCAATACGCTCAAGTCGGTGCCGATTTTCATGATTGTTTCAGTTGTTGATTCAGAGTCATTTGCTAAGTCTACGATTTGACGCGGTGCGATCCAAGCCAGCCGACGATTGGATCATCCGCGCGTGGCCGGATAAGCTTCCAGCGAACCACCGTTTCAAAACCGACAAGTGGAACGCTCGTGAAATACGTCTGCTACTTCGAACGGCTGCTGAACCCCGATCTTTTCGAACAGATCCTGACCGAAGGCGGCGACATTGAGCTGTCCCGCGTCGACCGAGAGATGACGGAAGACGCGGTCGCCGACGCGCTGTCCGGCATCAATGGCTACCACACCCGCGGCGGCAGCCAGCTCGTCCCGGAGAACTTCCGGATCGACCGCGATTTCATCGCGAAATGCCCCAATCTGGTCGCCGTCTGCACCGGCGGCGCGGGGTACGACGCAATCAACGTCGCCCATTGCACCGAGGCCGGCATCCTGATCGCCAACCAGGCCGGACTGAACGCTGAGGCAGTCGCCGAGCACGCGCTGGCGATGATGCTGTGCCTGACCAAGCAGATCGCGCAGGTCAACATGGCGCTGCGCCGCGATCCGGAGTTGGACCGCTTCAACTTCCGCAACAACGACATCTTCGGCAAGACACTGGGTATCGTGGGGCTGGGCCAAATCGGCACGCGGGTGGCGGAAATCTGCAGCACCGCGTTTCGCATGGAGGTGCTGGCGACGCATCCGCGCCTCACGCCGGAACAGGCGGCAGAGCGCCACGCCCGTCTCGTGGCGCTGCCGGAACTGCTCGAACAGGCCGATTTCGTCCTCGTCGCCTGCGGCCTCAGCGACGAGACGCGCGGCATGTTCGGCGCGGCGGAATTCGCGGCGATGAAGCCGAGCGCCTACTTCGTCACCATCGGACGCGGCGGCATCCATGACGAAGACGCGCTGGCGCGAGCCCTGGAGGCAGGCGAACTGGCCGGCGCGGGCTTGGATGTCTGGATGCAGGAACCGCCGCCGATCGACCATCCGCTGCTGAAGTTCGAGAACGTGCTGGCCTCGCCGCACATCGCCGCGGTCACCGACGAAAGCGCGCAGAAGGCGATGACCGGCGCGGCCGTGCAGTGGCGGGACATACTGGCCGGCAAGTATCCGACGCGCCCCGTGAATCCGAACGTGTGGCCGGCCTATACGGAGCGATTCGAGACAATCATGGGGTTCGCGCCGGAAACGCGCGAATAGCCGCTAGCTTACGAAGCTGCCGCCCAGCTCGTCCTCGATAAAGCCCTGGATAATCTCCTCGACCGACTCGTCGGCTTCGAAACCCAGATCGCGGCCGCGGTTGGCGGCGAAATGCATCGGCCAGCCGGAGACGATGGCCTGGATCGCCGGGTCGGGCGTGAAGTCGATGCGGTCGCTGACGGTCGAGCCGGCAATGCCGGTAAGCGCGTCGATCATCTCGCGTACCGAATGCGTGATGCCCGGAATCGACACGGCGCGGCTCGGTCCCCAGGCCGCCGCCGGCAATTCGGCGGCGCGGATGAAGGCGTCGACGACGCGGCGCGGCGACAGCAGCCACATCGCCTGGTCCTCGGCGACCGGGCAATCTACGCGGCTCCCTTGCAGCGGTTCGCGGATGATCGAGCTGGCGAAGGTCGAGGCGGCGCGGTTGGGTTTGCCGGGACGCACCACGACGGTGGGCAGGCGTAGCGCGCGGCCGTCGACGAAGCCCTTGCGGCTGAAATCGTTGATCAACAGCTCGCTCACCGCCTTCTGTATGCCATAGGAGGTCTGCGGCGTCAGATGCGTGTCGTCCTGGATCACGTCGGGCACGAGCCCACCGAAGACGGCGACGGAACTGGCGAACACCACGCGCGGGTGGGTGCCCAGCTCGCGGCAAACGTCGAGCACGGCCCGCGTGCCGCCGAGATTGACCCGCATGCCGAGGTCGAAATCCGCCTCCGCGCCGGCGCTGACCACGGCAGCGAGATGGAAGACCGCATCGGTGTCGGGCGTGATCACGGCGCGGAGCTGGTCGGGATCGGTCACGTCGCCGGTCACCGTCTCCAGACGCGGGTCCGCTGGAAAGGGTACGTCCGGCTCACCCATGTCGAAGGCGACCAGATTGTCCAGGGCGCCCTGCCCGCCTCCGAAATCCAAGTCGTTCTTTTCCAGCAGTTTCAGCGCCAGGCGGCGGCCGACGAATCCGGTTCCGCCGGTGATAACAATCTTCATGCGTTGGCTCCCTTCGCGCTTTGCGCCATGCGTGTACAGGTCCGCCACGCCGCGATCAATGCCGTCGGATCGGCCTCGCCCTTGCCGGCGATGTCGTAGGCCGTGCCGTGCGCCGCCGTGGTCACCGGGAAGGGCAAACCGCCCAGCACCGTGATGCCGCTGCCAAAACCCATCAGCTTCATCGCGATCTGGCCCTGGTCGTGATACATGGTTACCACGCCGTCGAAAGCGCCATCCTTGGCGAGCACGAAAACCGTATCGGACGGGTAAGGTCCTTCGACCGACGCACCCGATGCAACGGCCCGTTCGACTGCCGGTGAGATCACGTCGATCTCCTCGCGCCCGAAATTGCCGCCGTCTCCAGCGTGAGGGTTGAGCGCCGCGACCGCCAGCCGCGGCGTTTCGATGCCTGAACCACGCAGGCTTCGGTCGAGCAGACCGATGGCGCGGGCTATGCCGTCCGTCGTGATATGGTCAGCGACATCGCGGATGGCGACGTGGCTGGTCACGCGCGAGGTCCACAGCTTATCGAGCACGTTCAACAAGCCGACCTCGCCGTCGAACTTCAGTTGCGACCTCAGGAATTCCATCTCGTCCTCTAAACCGAGTCCCGCCAAGTGCATCGCCTGTTTGTTGAGCGGCGCGAAGACGAAGCCGTCGATCGCACCCGAAGCGGCCATGCTCGCCGCCTGGGTCAGGGCGCCCAGCACTTCCTTGCCCGCCGCCGCGGTAGCCGTGCCCGTGTCCGTCTCGTTCGCGGGTGCGTCCAGCGCGTGGAATTCCAACTCGCGGCCGACTTCGACGCCGGCCGCCGCCTGCCCGTCGCTGTAAACTCCGGGATCGGCAATCAGCACGGCGTCCGTATTCTCATGCGTCTCCGAGATTGCCAGCAATTTGGCTGCGATTTCCGGGCCGATGCCATTGCGGTCGCCGAGCAGCAACCCCACGCGCGGTTTCATGCACGTTCCTCCTTGAATCTCTCGTCCGCCGAATGGCGGTGTGCGGTGACGATGCCGCGGCAATAGGGCGGCGATTCCGGCTCCTCCACCAGCTTCGCGCCATCGACCTTATCGAATCCGCTGCTGCGTACCATATGGCCCAAACAGTGCAGGGTCGGCACCCAGTAATTTGTACCGTTGTTGCCGTACTGGGCGTCGGGATAGAACTCCATCACCATATGCCCGTCCGGATATCCGTGTCCGATGCCGCCGCGATAGGGGCTATAATCGTCGAGGATCGCGGACTCGATGAAGATCGCCTGGTCGCACACGGCCGCGAGCCTATCGAGCGCGAGCAGAGGATGGCGCAGGTGATACAGCACGCCAAAACAGAACACGGCATCGAAACGGCCCAAACGCGCCTCCGTCACATCGTAGACGCTCATCTCTTCATGGTGGCAGCGGTCGGCCTGGAACCCCAGCGCCTTGCGGCAAAGGTCGAAACTGTCCCAACCGGTGCGCTGTTCCGCCTCCAGGCTGCCGAGGAAATCGGAGAAATCGTCGATGGCGACGACCTCTCGCGCACCGCGCTTCAGCGCCTCGAAACTCCAATAGCCGTCCCACGCCCCGACATCCAAAACGCGCATACCGGACAGGTCGTCCGGAACCCGGTAAGCCGGCGGATCGATCGGCGCCCAGCCCGGCGTGGTGACGCCGCCGGGCAGGTCGATCTTGTGGTACCAGTACGGGATTGCCGCCACGCGCTCGGCCAGACCAGCCGATGCACCGGCGCTATCCTGTGAATCCTCGGGAGCCATCTATGCGCCCACTCCGGCCGATAAGAGGTTTTCGCCGCCAAGCAGCTTTGCGCGCATCTTACGGCGCGGCGGCGATGGAATCTACGCGGGTCGTGCTTCCATGAGCGATCCAGAACGGCCGGTTGGCGCGACCGCGATCCAGCGCTCATTGGCTGCACTCGAAGCGGGCAGAACCGATGCGGCGGCGAAAGGTTTCGAAAACGTTCTGACGTACGACCCGGAAAACGGTGAGGCGCACTATTTTCTGGCCGTCATCGCGTATCAAGATGGCAGGGCCGCTGTTGCGCTGGAACGGATCGAGCGTGCCGTAACGCTTCGGCCCGACGCTGCGGATTGTCATAATTTGCACGGTCTTATTCTGTTGGCGCTAAACAAGCCGTCCGAAGCGGTCACCGCCTTGCGCCAAGCGCTCGCGTGTGACGACGCATTCCCAGACGCCTGCAACAATCTCGGGGCGGCCTACGAAGCGCTCGGGTCCCTGGACGACGCGGAAACCTCCTATCTGACGGCAATCGCAGCAGATCCGGCCTCCGCGCAGGCGCACAGCAATCTTAGCCGGATCCTGCTCGCGACGGGACGGCCCGTCGACGCCGAAGCGGCCTGCCGGGCGGCCTTGTCCGCGCGTCCGGACCTCGCGGACGCGCGGTTCAATCTCGCTGTAGCGCAACAGCGGCAAGGCAAACTGGGCGAAGCCGAGGCCACTATCGATGCCGCGCGTGCCGCAGCGCCGCATGACGCCAACCTCTGGCGTTTTCTCGGCGCACTGCGGCATAGCGGTGGCTATTTGAGCGGTGCGGAGACAGCCTTGCGGAAAGCGATTTCACTGTCTCCAGAGCTTTCCGAGACACATGACAACCTTGCCGGGGTTTTGCTCGATCAAGGCCGCGTCGGGGAAGCGGAAGCCAGCTTCGAGCGCGCGCTCGAACTCAACCCGCAGGACAACCGCACGCACTCGAACCTGCTGCTGTGCCGAAACTATTACGAGACCGATCCAGACGCCCTTTTCGGCGCACACAAGGCCTGGGCGGCACAGCATGCCAAGGAAATCGTGCCGCTGCCGGCGTCCGCGCGCACTCCCTCCGACCGTCTACGTATCGGTTATGTGTCGGGTGATTTTCGGCGCCACTCCGTCGCCTATTTCCTTGAACCGCTATTGCAATATCGGGACAGGGACCGATTCGAAAATTTCTGCTACGCCAATTTGGAAAACCCGGATGCGGTTACCGATCGCCTGCGGAACCTAAGCGATCAATGGCGATGGGTGGCCGGTCTCAACGACCATCGTTTGGCAGAAACGATCCGGGAGGACCAAATCGATATTCTGGTCGACCTGTCGGGGCACACCGCGGGCAACCGACTTCCGGTTTTTGCCAGCAAGCCGGCACCGGTGCAGGTGACCTGGCTCGGTTACCCAAACACGACGGGACTCGAAACGATTGACTACCGGATCACCGATGCCGTCGCGGACCCGGAAGGCGCGGAACGCCACGCGACGGAAACGCTGTTTCGGCTCGAGGACAGTTTCCTATGCTACCGCCCGCCAGGCGAGGCGCCCGAGACCGCACCATCACCGGCACGGCGGAATGGATACGTCACCTTCGGATCGTTCAACAATCTTCGCAAAATTACGCCAGAAACCATTGAAACATGGTCTGAAATTCTCAATTCGGTACCCGACTCGAAACTCCAGCTAAAGGCTCGACCTCTGGCTGATCCGGAAACCGCGGACCGCTTCCAGCAATCGTTCGCCGCGCGCGGCGTCGACAGCGAACGCGTGGTCGTCCGCGGCGCGGTCGCTTCTTCCACCGACCATCTCGCCGCCTATGCGGATATCGATATTGCGCTCGATCCCTTTCCATATAACGGGACGACAACGAGCTGTGAGGCGCTGTGGATGGGTGTGCCCGTCATAACGAAGTACGGCAATCGCCACGCAGGCCGCGTT
Source organism: uncultured Rhodospirillaceae bacterium (assembly GCA_964386465.1). GTDB lineage: Bacteria > Pseudomonadota > Alphaproteobacteria > UBA8366. Next base: position 360 of record CAYLTU010000158.1, on the reverse strand, counting down.
GGCACCAGCCTGCTCGCGTCGGTCGGCCTGACGGATTTCATCTGCGCCGACCGGCGCGCCTATGTCGAGACGGCGTCCGCTCTGGCTCAGGACCTTCAGGGTCTTACAGATCTGCGCGCAACGCTGCGCGATTGTCTGGCGGCCTCTTCGCTTTGCGACGAAGTCGATTTCTGCCGGCGCATGGAAGACGCGTTCAATCGGATGTGGCGTGGCCGCTAACGGCCGCAAGCCGCGCCTGATACTCAGCCGAGACCTTCATCCCCGTCTTCTGATCCCGAACTCGCAGGCAAAGAAGCGCCAGATCAACCGATCCATAGACATCGTGCATGATCATGGCGAGCTTAAGCAGTTGATCCGTAG
>CAYLTU010000157.1:0-13556 GCA_964386465.1 uncultured Rhodospirillaceae bacterium | reverse complement strand
GCGCTGGTGGTATTGCCGATACCCATTTCGCCGAGACACAGCGCATCGATACCGTCCTCGACGGCCATCATCCCATAGGCCATGGCGCGCGCGCATTCCGTCTCTGTCATAGCGGGCGCTTGCGTAAAATCCTCGGTCGGATGCTCCAGCGCCATTTCGTATACGCGAAGGTCGGCATCGTGCAGAAGGCAAAGCTGATTGATGGCCGCGCCGCCGGCCTGAAAATTCTGCACCATCTGCCCGGTCACCGACGCCGGATAGGCCGAAACGCCGCGCGCGGCGACGCCATGATTGGCGACGAACACCGCCACCCTGGGATGTTCGAGTTGCGGCGGATGCCGGCCCTGCCATACGGAAAACCATTCGGTCAGTCGCTCCAAGCGGCCGAGCGCGCCTGGAGGTTTGGTCAATTCGCCTTCCCGGGACCTAGTCTTCTCGCGCGCCGCTTCATCCGGGCCCGGCATCGCCGCCAGCAACTCCCGCATTTCATCGAACGACGCTTCATGCTCCGTCATGCTCATACCGCCTGTTGATTTTCGTTTTTGCGCTTGATCGTATCGTAGGACCGGTTTGTGTCGTATATGACGGTTCCGCTGTTTCGGCAAATTCGAAAAATCGATGGACCCCTCGCCGATGCCAGACGAAACGCTCGCGCAACGCGCCTACGAAGATGCCAGAGCGGTTCTCGCGTTTATGACGCGCCTGCCTCTGCGCGCGCCGCAATTCGATCTGGCGCGCGCCTGCTGGGCCTTTCCGTTGGCGGGCCTCGTTGTCGGCGGCGGCGGCGGCGGTATCTTCGTCGCGGCGCTTGCCGTCGGCGTACCGCCGCTGGGTGCGGCGCTACTCGCTCTGCTGGCCGGCGCGGTCCTGACGGGCGCGCTGCATGAGGACGGGCTCGCGGATACGGCGGACGGGCTGGGCGGATCCGATCCCGAACGCCGTCTGGAGATCATGCGCGACAGCCGAATCGGCGCGTTCGGCGTGCTCGCATTGATCTTCAGCGTCGGCCTGCGCGCCACGGCGCTGTCCGCCATCGCGGCGCCCGGTCCGGCATTCGCCGCATTCGCCGCCGGCGCGATCGTTTCGCGCGGCCTGTTGCCCGCGATGATGCAGGCGCTGCCGTTGGCCAGCGATACGGGCCTCGCCGCGTCGTCCGGAAAACCGGAAGGCATGCCGGTATTGATATCCGCCGGCCTGGCCGGCGCCGGCGCGATCCTCTGCCTCGGCCCGGCCTTGGGCGTCGGCGCGTTCGTTTCCGGATCGCTTGCCATGGTCGCACTGGCCTGCTTGGCGAAGCGCCTGATCGGCGGCTATAACGGCGACACGTTGGGGGCGGCGCAGCAGAGTATGGAAATCGCCGTGCTGATCTTCGCCGCCGCCGCACTATAGAATCTTGGGAGTGTCAGGTTTGAGCGTGGTGACCCGTTGGTGGTGGATCCGGCACGCGCCGGTACCGTCCGGCCGCAACATCATTTACGGCCAGCAGGATTTGGACGCGGACTGCACGGACACGTCGGCCTTTGAAGGGCTTGCGCGTGCGCTGCCCAAAGGCGCCGTACTGATAACCAGTGACCTGAAGAGGACGACGCAAACGGCGGACGCTATACGCGGCGCCGGCCTGGAACTGCCGCCAGCGATCGTCGAACCGGACCTGCGCGAACAGCATTTCGGCGATTGGCAGGGCATGACGCATGAGGCCTTCGCGGCCTTGCGCGAGGCGACGCCGCACCGGCACTGGCGGGTTCCCGCCTTCATTCAGCCGCCCAATGGCGAGAATTTCGTGCATCTCATCGCCCGCGTGACGCCGGCGATCCAGCGGCTGTCGGAGGCGCATGCCGGCCGGGATATCGTCGCGGTCACGCATGGCGGCACCATCAGGGCCGCGCTGTCGCTCGCCCTCGGCCTCGACCCGGAGAGGTCGCTTGCCTTTTCGACACAGAACCTCGGGATAACCCGTCTCGATCTGATTACCGATCGCGCCGACGGCGTCGCCTGGCGAATTAGCGCCGTAAATCAACCGCCGTGCTAAACCTCTCCTGATTGTCCGGACCCGAACAGACGGATATAAATACCAAAGGTCATGGATAGTGACCCCTATAGACGGCTTTGCAAGGTTTTCGGCTAGGAGCGTGCGGCGCGGCGATGCGGGGCATCGCAAGCCGTGCGCGACGCCGTCCGAAAGCCTTGCAAAGCCGCCCTTCGGGTCGCGTAGGCGGGCCGCCGGAGGGCGTCGGAACGCCTTGACGATGGGCCGCATCGCCCGCGGCCTTCCTCCTACCCGGCGGACCGCCTACGCGATCTTTAGGGGTCATTATCCATGACCTTTGGTATAAATCCTCGACAATCTGAGTCACCGCGGAATGGGGAGTCTGTAGGGGTGGCGAAATCGTTTGGCCGCCGTCTCGCGGCACGTTGCCGACGCGTGATCCTGTACCGCCTGATCATGCCGGTGCTGCGCGCCAAAACGCCGCCGCAATACACCGCGCGCAGCGTATTTGTCGGCCTGTTGGTCGCGATGACACCGACGGTCGGCGTGCAAATGGCCATCGTGTTCATGATCTGGCTGCCGATCCGGTACGCCAGGCCGCAATGGGATTTCAACGTCATCATCGCCATGGGGTGGACGTGGATAACCAACGTCTTCACCTTGGCGCCGATCTACTACGTCTTCCTGATCACGGGCCGAATCATGTTGGGATCCGCCGGCGACTTGACCGGCTATGACGAATTCGCGGCCTTGTTCGAAGAGATACTGAATACCGAAGCTGGCATCGTCGAAAAATTGTGGATCTACACCATCGAACTGTTCCGGATATGGGGCTTTCCGATGTTTGTCGGTTCGATCCCATGGGCCTTGCTGAGCGCCTGGCTCGGCTACCGCTGGAGCTTGCGGCTGGTAAATCGCTTCCGACGGAGGCGCGAGCAGAAAGCGGCGGCGCGGCGCGCCCTTCGACAACAGCGCTGAATCCCGCCAAGCGCCTTGCCCTCCACGCTACGGCAAGTTACGGTCCGCCTCCGCGTGTCGAAACAGGGAAGTCCGGTGCGATTCCGGCGCTGCCCCCGCAACTGTGATCGGCGAGACCGGGACATGACGCCACTGACATTTGTTGGGAAGGCGTTCCGGTCAACTCACCGCCTGAGCCAGGAGACCTCTTCGGCGCACCAGGCTGACCCCTCGGGCGGAGGAACGCGCCATCGTTACGGTCGAAGAATCATTATGCCCCGTTACGCTGGTCCTCGGCGGCGCGGCCTCCGGGAAAAGCGTTTTTGCCGAATCCCTGATCGAGTCGGGCCTCGGCAGCCGCTGGCACGGCGCGACCTACCTCGCGACGGCGACCGCGGACGACAATGAGATGGCCGCGAAAATAGAGCGCCATCGAAAGCGCCGAGGCCAACGCTGGACGACGGTCGAGGCTCCATTGGAGCTTCCCGCGACGCTTCACAGCCAAGCCATCGCCGACCGGCCCGTGCTGGCCGACTGCCTGACCTTGTGGCTGTCCAATCTCATGATGAACGATTGCGAGATCGCGCCCGCGACCCGGCAGCTCGTCGACGTTCTGGCCGGGCTGGCGGGTCCGGTCGTCCTCGTCTCGAACGAGGTGGGCGGCGGCATCGTGCCGGAAAATGCCCTGGCGCGCCGGTTCCGCGACGAAGCGGGCCAATTGAATCAGGCGGTCGCCGCGGCGGCCGACCGCGTCTACCTCGTCGTCGCCGGATTGCCGCGGATTCTCAAAGACAGCAAAGTTTAGGAAGCGCCATGGCCGAAAAGATCCCCGCCACCGTCATCACCGGATTTCTGGGCGCGGGCAAGACGAGCCTGATACGGCATCTGGTGGAGAACAACCGCGGCCAGCGCCTCGCCTTCCTGATCAACGAGTTCGGCGACCTCGGCATCGATCGGGAATTGCTGCTCGGCTGCGGCATCGAAGGCTGCGACGAGGAGAACGTGGTGGAGCTGGCCAATGGCTGCATCTGCTGCACCGTCGCGGACGATTTCCTACCGGCCATGGAGTCGATACTCGACCGGGACCAGCTGCCCGACCATATCCTGATAGAAACTTCCGGCCTCGCATTGCCCAAACCGCTGGTCAAAGCGTTCAATTGGCCGGAAATTCGCAGCAAGGTTACGGTTGACGGCGTCGTGACGGTGGTCGATGCGGCCGCTGTCGCCGATGGCCGCCTCGCAACCGATCCCGAGGCGGTGCGGGCCGCGCGCGAAGCCGATCCGGCCCTCGACCATGACGATCCGCTGGAGGAGGTGTTCGGGGACCAACTCGCCTGCGCCGACGTCGTGGTGCTGAACAAGTGCGACCTGATCAATGACCGCGACCTGCCATCCCTGCGCGACAGTATCGCGGCGCGGCTCCGCGACGGCGCGAAAGTCGTACGCGCGGCGCATGCGCAACTCGACCCGGCCGTTCTGCTGGGCCTGGGGGCGGCGAGCGAGGACGATCTCGACAACCGCCCGTCGCATCACGACGGCGCCGACGAGGATCACGACCATGACGATTTCGAAAGTTTCGTGATCGGTTTCGGTCCGGTCGACGACGTGGACGCTTTCGAATCCCGCCTGACGGACGCGATCCGCCAGCATGGTATCTTGCGAATCAAAGGGTTTCTCGACCGGCCCGACCGGGCCCGCCGCGAGGCGATCCAGGGTGTCGGGCCGAGGCTGCAGCGCTACTTCGACCGCGATTGGCGGGACGATGAAGACCGGCAAAGCCGGATCGTCGTGATCGGCTTCGCCGGGCTCGACCAGCCGTCGATCGAACGCGCGATACTCGGCTAGCTGACTGGCCGAGCAATGCATCTGCTTGCGACCCAACCCGGAGAGATCGACGACGGCACGCCGGCGGTCGATCTGGAACAATCGCCCGGCGATATCGTCATCCTCAGCGCTGCGGACAGCGAGATCGCCGGTCTCGCCGCGGCCCATGCGCACCACCGTGCAAATGCCGGCGCTTTCCCGACATTACGGCTCGCGAACCTGATGCGGCTCGGCCACAACATGTCGGTCGATCTATACGCCGATTCCATCGTCGCGCAGGCGAAGCTCGTCATCGTGCGGCTGCTTGGCGGCCGCGGCTACTGGCCTTACGGCGTCGAGCAGATCACCGCGCTGTGCCGACGCCGCGGCATCGCGTTGGCCTGGTTGCCGGGCGACGATCAGCCGGATGCGGAACTGGCGGCGCATGCGACGCTGCCGGGCGAGGCGGTTCACCGGCTTTGGCAGTATTGCGTGCAAGGCGGACCGGCGAACTATGAGTCCCTGCTGGGCTATGCGGCGACCCTTTGCGGGCACGACGCCGCGTGGCGTGAACCGGCGCCCTTGCTGCGCGCCGGGCTGTACTGGCCCGGTTTCGCGCCAAACGCGATCGCCGATCTTCCCTGGGCGGAGGACCGGCCGGCGGCGGCGCTGGTGTTCTACCGCGCCCTCATACAGGCCTCGAATACCGGCGTAATAGACGCGCTGATCGACGCGCTCGACCGCAACGGATTCAACGCCCTGCCTATTTTCGCCACCAGCTTGAAGGACCCGGTCGCGGCGGAAACCGTCCAGGCGATGATCGCCGCCGCAACGCCGTCCGTGATCCTGAACGGGACCGGTTTCGCACTGTCGAACCCCGGCGAAGCGCGCCGCGGCACACCCTTCGACGGCGCCGATTGCGCGATCTTGCAGACCGTCTTCTCCGGCGGCGACTACGAGAGCTGGCGCGACGGGACCCGAGGCCTGTCCGCCCGCGACATCGCCATGAATGTCGCCCTGCCGGAAGTCGACGGCCGCATCCTGTCCCGCGCCGTCTCCTTCAAGGACCCCGCGCATCGCGACGACACCGTCGAAACCGATATCGTTGCCTATCGGCCGGTCGCGGATCGGGTCGACTTCGTCGCCAAACTCGCCGCCAACTGGGCGCGGCTGCGTAACACCGACGCGAAAGACCGGCGCATCGCACTGGTGCTGGCGAACTATCCCAACCGGGACGGCCGGATGGGTAACGGTGTCGGACTCGATACGCCCGCCGGCGCGGTCAACGTTGTTTCCGCGCTTGCAAATGACGGCTATCGGGTCGTCGGCGCGCCGGTGGATGGTGGCGCCCTGGTCGAAAGGCTCGCCGCCGGACCGACCAACGCGGGTTGGCGTGGCCGCCGCATCGAAGAGAGTCTTTCCTTCATCGACTACAATCTGTTCTTCGCCGCCCTGCCGCAAGCCGTGCGCGACGAAGTACTGGCGCGTTGGGGGCCGCCGGAAGCGGACCCGTTCTTCCGTGCGGGCGAAGTCGATTGCGGATCTTTCGCGATTTCCGCTTTCCGCTGCGGCAATGTCGCGATCGCGCTGCAGCCGGCGCGCGGCTACAACATCGACCCGGTCTCCAGCTATCACGATCCAGCCCTGGTGCCGCCGCACAACTACCTCGCCTTCCACGCCTGGCTGCGGGAAGGGTTCGGCGCGCACGCCGTCGTCCATATGGGCAAGCACGGCAATCTGGAATGGCTGCCGGGCAAGGCGATGGCGCTGTCGACGGACTGTTTTCCGGAAGCGGCGCTGGGACCGATGCCCAACCTGTACCCCTTCATCGTCAACGATCCCGGCGAAGGGACCCAGGCCAAGCGCCGGGCCCAGGCGGTCGTCGTCGACCATATGACGCCACCGCTGACCCGGGCGGAGAGTTACGGGCCGTTAAAGGACCTCGAAGCGCTGGTCGACGAGTATTTCGAAGCGACCGGCGTCGATCCACGGCGGCTCGCCGTGCTGGGCGGGCAGATCCTCGACCTCGCCCGGTCGACCGGGCTGGACAAGGATTGCGGCATCGCGCCCGACGCCGACGAGGTGGACGCGCTCGGCCGCCTCGACAATTTCCTATGCGAATTGAAGGAAATGCAGATCCGCGACGGGTTGCACGTCTTCGGCGAATCGCCCGACGGCGAGCGACGAACCGACCTGCTGGTCGCTCTCGCCCGCGTCCCGCGCGAGGCCGGCAAAGGTGGCGACGCTTCGATCATCCGGGCCTTGGCGGCGGATTTGGGACTGGATTTCGATCCGCTGGATTGTGTGCTGGGGGAGACGTGGACCGGCGCGCGGCCGGATGCGCTTGTAAGTCCCCTCACCCCTGCCCTCTCCCCCAGGGAGAGGGAGAAAAACGCCGAGGCTACCCCCTCTCCTCAGGGAGAGGGCCGGGGTGAGGGGAATGCGCTGTGGCGGACCAATGGAGATACCGTCGAAAGACTGGAATCGCTCGCCATACATCTCGTCGATGGCACGAGCGCGCCCGACCCCGCCTGGACCGCCACGCGCGCCGTTCTCGACGAAATCGATACCCGCATCGCCCCCGCCATGGACGCTTGCGGCGACGCCGAAATGGACGGACTGCTGCGCGGGCTCGGCGGGCGGTTCGTCGCCCCCGGTCCCTCGGGCGCGCCCACCCGCGGCCGCCCCGACGTGCTGCCGACGGGGCGCAATTTCTACTCGATCGACACGCGCACCGCGCCGACGCCGGCGGCCTGGCTGCTCGGCTGGAAGTCCGCGCAGATGCTCGTCGAACGCTACGCCCAGGATCACGGCGGCTGGCCGAAGCGGCTCGCCCTCTCCGCCTGGGGCACGTCCAACATGCGCACCGGGGGCGACGATATCGCGCAGGCGCTGGCGCTGATCGGCGCGCGGCCGACCTGGGACTCCGCGTCGCGCCGTGTCACCGGTTTCGAAGTTCTGCCGCTCGACACCCTCGACCGTCCCCGCGTCGACGTGACCTTGCGCATCTCGGGTTTCTTCCGCGACGCCTTTCCCGCGCTCATCGACCTCTTCGATTCCGCGGCGCGCGCCGTCGCCGCGCTGGAAGAGGACGACCGCGACAATCCGCTGGCCGCCCAGGTCGCGCGCGATACGATTGCTCTGACCGGCGGCGGTCTCGACGGAGCGGCCGCCCGGCGGCGCGCCGGCGCCCGCGTCTTCGGTTCCAAACCCGGCGCGTACGGCGCGGGCCTGCAGGCGCTGATCGACGAACGGGGCTGGGAATCGACCGACGATCTGGCGCGCGCCTATCTCGCCTGGGGCGGTTACGCCTACGGCGCCGCCACGCAAGGTGAAGCGGCGCACGGTCTGTTCGAAGCACGTCTGCGCGATGTCGAGGCGGTCGTCCACAATCAGGACAACCGGGAGCATGATTTGCTCGACTCGGACGACTATTACCAATTCGAGGGGGGACTGTCGGCCACGGTCGAAACGCTGTCGGGGCGCCGGCCCACGGTCTATCACAACGACCACTCTCGACCGGAAACACCCAAAATCCGGCGGCTTGAGGAGGAGATCGCCCGGGTCGTCCGTGCCCGAGTCGTCAATCCGAAATGGATCAGCGGCGTCATGCGCCATGGCTACAAGGGCGCCTTCGAGATGGCCGCCACTGTCGACTATATGTTCGCCTTCGCGGCCACGACCGGCGCGGTGGCCGACCATCATTTCGACGCGGTGTTCGACGCCTATCTCGGCGACGACCATATTTGCGACTTTATTGCCGAACACAATCCGGCCGCGCTGCGGGAGATCGCCGAGCGGTTGATCGAGGCGCAGGATCGAGGCCTGTGGCAACCGCGCTCCAACATCAGCTACGATCGGCTCGACCAGTTGCGCCGGGAATATACCAAAGGTCATAGATAATGACCCCTATAGACGGCTTTTCACGGTTTTCGGCTAGGAGCGTGCGGCGCGGCGATGCGGCACATCGGAAGCCGCGCGCGACGCTGTCCGAAAGCCGTGAAAAGCCGCCCTCCGGGTCGCGTAGGCGGCCCGTCGGAGGGCGTCGGAACGCCTTGACGATGTGCCGCATCGCCTGCGGCCTTCCTCCTACCCGACGGGCCGCCTGCGCGATCTCTAGGAGTCATTATCTATGACCTTTGGTATAAAACGGGGAGACACGCCTTGAAGACCGACGAACAGGCCGATGTCCGGCATGCCGAAAAAATGGCCAAAAAGAAGGCCGCGCGCGACAAGATCATCGCCACCAAGACGGTTGAGAAGGGATTGCTGATCATCCATACGGGCAAGGGCAAGGGCAAGTCGACCGCCGCCATGGGGCTGGCGGCGCGCGCCATCGGCAACGGCATGAAGGTGGGCGTCGTGCAATTCGTCAAAGGCGCCTGGGAAACCGGCGAGCGGGCCGTACTCGATCGGTTTCCCGAGCTCTGCACCATCAAGGCGATGGGCGAAGGCTTCACCTGGGATACCCAGGACCGGCAGCGCGATATCGCCGCGGCCCGCGCCGCTTGGGACTACGCGAAGCAACTGATCGCCGATCCCAGCTATCGGATGGTTATTCTTGATGAACTAAATATTGTATTGCGCTATGACTATCTGCCACTAGATGAAGTGTTGGAGACGTTACGGAACAAACCGGCGAATCTGCATGTCGTGGTCACCGGACGTAACGCCAAGGAGCCTTTGATCGAGTTGGCCGATCTCGTGACGGAGATGACGCAGGTGAAACATCCGTTCCGCAGCGGCGTCAAAGCGCAAATCGGCATCGAGTTTTAATACCAAGGAGCGTTGATAGTGACACATGGAAACGTCTTCCCAGGGTTTTCGGCAAGGAGCGTGCGCCGCACCGATGCCGGGCATCGGAAGGCGTGCGCGACGCTGCCCGAAAGCCCTGGGAAGGCGCCGTTTCGGTCGCGTATGCGGCCCGTCGGAGTGCGTCGGAACGCCTTGACGATGCGCCACATCGCCTGCGGTGTCCCTCCTACCCGACGGACCGCATACGCGATCTCCAGGGGTCACTATCAACGCTCCTTGGTATAACAATAGCGGTTCGGGGTTTAAGATATGAAAAAAGCTGCAGCAATTCTGCTGATGACATTTACGGCGACACTGTTCGCTTGGGGTACGCCGGCGTGCGCCTACACCGAACAGCAGGAGCTGGTCGACAAGGCGGCCATCTCGGTCGAGAAAATCGCCGCGCGGACGGACATCAATAAATTCGTCAAAAAATATATGCGCCAGGCGAAAGGCGTGCTGGTGATCCCCACGTTGTTGAAAGCCGGGTTCTTCGTCGGTGGCGAAGGCGGCACCGGCGTATTGCTTGCCAAGGGCAAAAGCGGTCAATGGAGCTACCCGGCGTTCTACACTTTGGGTGCCGCAAGTATCGGCATTCAATTCGGCGGACAGGTGTCGGAAACCATGCTGATCATCATGACCGCGAAGGGGCTCAACTCGATAATCGACAACAAGGTCACCCTGGGCGGCGAGTTGAACGTCGCCGCCGGGCCTTTCGGCGTCGGCATCGAGGGCGCCACCTCGACAGCGCTGGGCGCCGATGTCATCACCTATTCGATCGGCAAGGGCGCGTTCCTGGGCGGCGGTTTCGAGGGCGCCGTCATCGAGAAGCGGGACAGCCTGAACCGCGACTATTACCGCGATCCGGGCGCCACGCCGGAGGGCATCGTTCTGGAAGGCCGGCACAAGAACGCCAAGGCCGACCGCTTGCGCGATACCCTCGCCGCGATCCGGTAAGTGTCCGCCGCCTTGATGCTGCAGGGCACCGGCTCGGACGTTGGAAAATCACTACTCGTCGCCGGGCTCGCGCGCGCCTGTACGCGGCGCGGCCTGAATGTCCGGCCGTTCAAGCCGCAAAATATGTCGAACAATGCCGCCGTAACAGCGGATGGCGGCGAGATCGGCCGCGCGCAGGCATTGCAGGCGCGGGCCTGCGGCGTCGCGCCGACGGTGGACATGAACCCGGTGCTGCTGAAACCGCAAGGCGAGATCGGCGCTCAGGTGGTGCTGCGCGGCAAGGTCCACGGCAACGCCTCGGCGCGCGACTACCACGGTCTAAAGCCCAAGCTGCTCGAAACGGTGCTGGAAAGTTTCCGGACAATGTCGTCGGAAGCGGACCTGGTCCTGGTCGAAGGTGCAGGCAGTCCGGCGGAAATCAATCTTAGATCCGGCGACATCGCCAATATGGGGTTCGCGGAAGCGGCAGATGTACCGGTCGCACTGGTCGCCGATATCGACCGCGGCGGCGTCATCGCCAGCCTGGTTGGAACGCACGCGTTGCTGGAGCCGGGCGAACGCGCCAGGCTCTGCGGCTACATCGTCAACAAGTTTCGCGGCGACAAGACTTTGTTCGATCCTGCACTCGAAACGATCCATGACCGCACCGGTCTCGATTGCCATGGCGTCGTGCCGTGGTTCGCGGATGCGAGGCTCCTGCCGGCGGAAGACGCGTTGGCCCTGGAAGCTCCGGCCGAAGCCTATAAACCGGACGCGATTCGGATCGCCGTACCACGGTTCGGCCGCATCGCCAATTTCGACGACCTCGACCCGCTCTCGACCGAACCTGACGTGCAGGTCACGATTGTCCAGCCCGGCTCGCCCATTCCCGCGGACATGGACCTGATCCTCCTGCCGGGCTCGAAGGCGACACGGCACGATCTCGAGGCGCTGTACGCGGAAGGCTGGGACATCGATATCAAGGCGCATGTCCGGCGCGGCGGCCTGGTCGTCGGGCTGTGCGGCGGCTATCAGATGCTCGGCCGCTCGATCGCCGATCCGGACGGCATCGAGGGCGCGCCCGGCACGACCCGCGGCCTCGGCCTGCTCGATATCGAAACGACGCTCGGCGAAGGCAAGACACTGGCGGAAACAACCGGCACCGACGTTTCCACCGGGGAAACGGTTCGCGGATTCGAAATGCATATGGGGCACACGGACGGCGCCGATACGGCGCGACCGATGCTTGACTTGAACGGCTCCGGGGACGGCGCCGTTTCCCCGAACGGGCAGGTCATGGGCTGCTATCTGCATGGGTTGTTCGCATCGGATCCGTTCCGCCGCGCCTTCCTTGCGCGGATCCGGTCCGGAGCCGCCGCGAACACGGCCTATGATAACCGCGTGGAAAGGACGCTGGACGCGCTCGCGGATCACCTGGAACGTCACGTTGCCATCGATACTCTGCTGGCGATCGCCGGGTTGCGGGAAGCCGCCGACACGCGCTAAGCAACACGGGTGCGCCTGAAGAAGGAGATTTCGAGAATGACCCGGCAGGCCGATTGGTATTTCGACTACGTGTCGCCCTACGCCTATCTGCAGCTTGAGAGCTTCCACCGGCTGCCGGCGGATATCGAGGTGACGTTGAAACCGGTCCTGTTCGCCGGCCTTCTCGGTTACTGGGACAATTTGGGCCCGGCGGAAATCCCCGCCAAGCGCCGCCAGACATACCGATACTGCCATTGGCAGGCACACAAGCGCGGCATTCCCTTCAAGGCGCCGCCGCGCCATCCGTTCAACCCGCTCGCCGTCCTGCGGCTCAGCATCGCGCTCGAGTCCGACATCGAGGCGATCCGGACGATCTTCCGGCACATCTGGGGCGCGGGGCAGGACGGACAGGCCCCGGCGAGCCTGCGTCCGCTCGCCCGGTCGCTGGGGGTCGACGACCTCGAAGCGCGCATCGGCGATCCGGCCGTGAAGGACCAACTGCGAACGAATACGGAAGAGGCGACCGCGAGCGGTGTCTTCGGCATCCCGACTTTCGGCATCGACAACGAGCTGTTCTGGGGTGATGACGTCACCGACATGATGCTCGACTATCTGGAGAACCCCGAACTGTTCAAGGAAGGCGATCTGGCGCGCATCTCCGACCTGCCGATTGCCGCCGAACGCCAGCAAAGTAGGTTGTAACAATGGCCGCCATGGAAAACCCGCCGCCGCGCGGCTTTCCCGACGCCGAGTACGAAGCGCGGCTCGACCGCGCGCACCGCGCCATGTCGGAGGCCGGTCTCGACGCCCTGCTGCTCACGACGGAAGCCGACATCGCCTACCTGTCCGGGTTCCGCACCCAATTCTGGCAGAGCCCGACGCGCCCCTGGTACCTGGTCGTGCCGAAAGCGGGCAAACCCGTCGCGGTGATTCCGGAAATCGGCGCGGCCTGCATGGCGCGCGGCTGGGTCGAGGACATCCGGACCTGGCCCTCGCCGCACCCGACGGACGACGGGGTGTCGCTGTTGTACGCGACGCTGGAGAAATGTACGGTCCCCGGCGGAAAGATCGGCGTGCCGATGGCGCGCGAGACGCATCTGCGCATGCCGGTGAACGCCTTCGACGCGTTGCGCCACGCGCTGACCTTCGCCGACGCCAGCGCAGTCATGCGCGACCTGCGGATGGTCAAATCGCCCCTGGAGATCGCCAAGATCGCCTACGTGTGCGGCCGGGTCTCCGACTCTTTCGACCGGGCGCCCGACCTGTTCGCCGCCGGACAGCCGGACACGGAGTCCTTCCGCGCTTTCAAGATCGAATGCCTGCGCCAAGGGGTCGACGACGTGTCCTACCTGGTCGGCGGCGCCGGGCCGGGCGGTTACGGCGACATCATCTCGCCGCCGTCGGGCCGGCCCTTGCAGCGCGGCGACGTACTCATCCTCGACACCGGCTGCGTCTATGACGGCTATTTCAGCGACTTCGACCGCAATTTCGCGATCGGCCACGCTGACGATGCGGCAAAGCGCGCCTACGATACCGTCTACCGCGCGACCGAAGCGGGCCTGGCGGCGGCGCGGCCCGGCGCGACCTGCGCCGA
>CAYLTU010000156.1:11502-13677 GCA_964386465.1 uncultured Rhodospirillaceae bacterium | reverse complement strand
GACCTTCTCTTTGAAAAGGACGGGCGGTTCGCCGCATAGCTGGGTCAGGCATTCGATCGCCTTGGGCGCGAGGAGCAGTTCGGCGAGACCCCGGTCGTGATCGCCCAGCACGTTCTCGATGCGAACCAGTATGTTTTCGCCGGTGATCGGGCTCTCCTCATAGTATTTCGCCTCTTGGCGCTTGCCGGGCTCCTTGTCCCGCAACTCGTCCAGGCATGCGGAAACCTTGTCCATCGTGGGCTTGTCGAAGAAGCCCTTCAAGACAATGAACCCGCACTTCTCGAATTCCATGGTTTGTTCTTTGCTCAGGAACATGTCGCGAATCCTCCATTCGATCGGACCCAATGCGTAAGCAACGAATCTCGATCCGTCGTTGATCCGGATCAAATTTCGGCGATAACGAGGAAATTTGTGAATCGGTGCCGGCCCAGGAGGGAATCGCCGGAATTTGACGGTGTTTCCGATCTGCTCTCGGGAGATGCGTTAAGCGGCGCCCAGTTCCAGCAGCAACCGGCGCGCCAACCGGGAGACGACGCGGCGGCGGTACCAGGCGGTGGTCATGGTGGTGCGCATGGGCCGCGCTTGTTGTTGCACGATCTCGCCGAATTCCTGAGCGGCCGCTTCGTCCGGTGCGCGGCCGTGGAAATCGTCGAGCTTGCCGATGGGGATCGGCTTGCTGTCGCAGGCGGTCAGCGCGGCGTGCAGTTCGGCGATCTTGCCGTCCGCGACCCGCAAGCCGACAGCGACACCGGCGAGTGGAAAATCGATCGAGCCGCGCACCCGCGCTTTCCTGTAATCGGAACGAATGTCGTCCTTGGACACCGTGACCGAGGTGACGATCTCGCCGCTTTCAAGCGTCAGATAGTCGGCGCCGTCGCCCTTGTAGAGGTCCGCCAGGGGCATTTTCCGCAGGCCGCCCGGGCCGCCCACCGATACGGTCGCGCGGTGCACCAAAAGGGCCGGCGCCAAATCGCCGCTGTACACCGCGAAGCAGCGCTTGCTCTTCGGCGCCACATGGCAGATCTCGCCGCGGTATTTGAGGCAGAAATCGTTGCTCTCGCGCCACCAACCGCTCTGGTTGTAGAAGATACAGCGCGTGTCGAGGCAGAGATTGCCGCCGACGGTGGCCACGTTGCGGTGCGTCGAACCGGCGACCTCCGCCGCGGCCCGCGCGATTGCCGGAAAATCGCTTACGACCGTATCGTGCTGCCCGAGTGTGTCGAGCGTCACCGCGCCGCCGATTGTCAGGCCGTTCGGGCCGCTGACAATGTTTTGCATTTCTTCGACATCGTTCAGATCGATCAGCGCCGGCGTCTCGACCAGGCCGCGGCGCATGTTGACGATCAAATCCGTGCCGCCGGCGACGAACCGCGCTTTCGGTTCGGACTTTGCGGCGGACAGGGCCTCAGAAAGGTTCGCGGGCCGATGCAGGCGGAAGTCGGGCAGCGCTTCCATCAGGCCAATCCCGAAATATGGCGTGTGCCGCAGCCCACCCCCTCACCCAGCCTCTCCCCCTCGCCGGGGGGAGAGGGGTATCTTTGGAGGCTCAAGCGGCGAACCCCTCTCCCGTAATGCGGGAGAGGGAGGGGCCCGTCGCGGAGCGATGGGAGGGTGAGGGTCCATTTGTGACCGTCCATCACGCCGCCCCCGCCCGTTGTTCCTTCTCATACGCCTCTATCGCCGCCATCAGCCGGTCCGGCGTGATAGGCAGTTCGGTGACCCGGACGCCCATCGCGTCGGCGATGGCGGCGGCGACCGCGCCGGGGAAGCCGCTAAGCGAGCCTTCGCCTGCCTCTTTGGCCCCGAAGGGGCCGTGCGGGTCGATGCTTTCGACGATCTTCACTTCGATGTCCGGCGACTCGACGATGGTCGGGATGCGGTAGTCGAGCATGTTGGCGGCGATCGGCATGCCGTTGTGGAAACGGGTTTCCTCGGACATCGCCTGGCCCATGCCCATCCACACCGAACCCTGCACCTGGCCTTCGACCGTCAGCGGGTTGAGCGCGTAGCCGCAATCGTGCGCGACCCAGACCTTCTCGATCTTGACAAATGCCGTGTCGGGATCGACCGAGACCTCGACGACCTGCGCCGCGTAGCTGAAGCCCATGGTGCCGCCGATTGCGGCGCCGCGGTACTTCTTGCCGCCATGCGATTCCGGGATCGTCGAGAAGGTGC
>CAYLTU010000156.1:0-11402 GCA_964386465.1 uncultured Rhodospirillaceae bacterium | reverse complement strand
GCGGCGCCGCGGTACTTCTTGCCGCCATGCGATTCCGGGATCGTCGAGAAGGTGCCCTTGGCGGTTATCGTGCCGCTGTCCTCCAGCGCCGCGGCGACCACATCCTCGTAGTCGATGCCCCGGTCCTGGCTTGCCGCGCGATAGACCTCGCCGAGGCACTCCACGTCCTTCGGCTGGGCATCGAGTTTCTTCGCCGCGGCTTCTATCAGGACGCCCTTCAGATTCTCCGCCGCTTCGATAGCCGCATTGCCGACCATGAAGGTCACGCGCGAAGAATAGGACCCATTGTCCTTCGGCGTCACCCGACTATCGCTGGCGACGACCCGGATGCGCGACAGATCGAGTCCCATGACTTCGGCGACGCATTGCGCCAGCACGGTGGAGGAGCCCTGGCCGATCTCGGCCGCGCCGGTCAGCAGGACGATGGCGCCGTCGAAGTCGAGCTTGAGATTGACGACGGCGTGCGGTTCTCCGGTCCAGTGCACCGGCTTCGATGCGCCGCTGACATAATGCGAGCAGGCCATACCGAGACCGCGCCCCGGCGGCAGCGTGCCCTTGCGGTCCCTCCAAGCACTCGCTTCTTCGACCCAGTCGAGGCATTCCGGCAGGCCGTAACTCTTCACCATCAGGTCGTTCTCGGTGAATGTCGGCGCCTTGAGCAGATTGGCGCGGCGTACCGCGAAAGGGTCGAGGCCCAGTTCCGCCGCCATTGCGTCGAGATGCGCCTCGAAGGCGAACCGGACATTGACCGTCCCGTGGCCTCTCATGGCGCCGCAGGGCGGCGTGTTGGTCAGCGCCCGCGTGCCGGTATAGCGCACCGATTTGATGTCGTAGAGCGCGTAGAGCAAAGATCCGGCGTACAGATTGGTGACGATGCCATAACCGCTATAGGCGCCGCCGCGCTGCAGGCTTTCGCATTCCACGGCGGTGATCCGGCCGTCCTTTTTCATGCCGATCTTCAAGCGGATTTCGGCTTCCGGCCGGCCACGATGGGTGATGAAAGTCTCTTCCCGGGTCAGGACGATGCGCACCGCGCCGCCCGCCTTGCGCGCCAGCAGGCTGCAGATCAGCTCGACATGCAGCGTTTCCGTCCGGCTGCCAAATCCACCGCCGACATGCGGCTTGACGACATGGATGCGCCCTTTCGGCATGTCGAGGCAGCGGGAGATCATCAGATGCACGTAGAACGGCACCTGGGTACTGCATCGGACCAAAAGCTGGTCGCGCTCGGCATCGTACTCCGCGAGCGCCGCATGGGTTTCGATTTGTGCTTGGCAGATTTCAGCGCATTTGTAGGTATTTTCCCGAACCAGGTCCGCTTCGGCGAACTCATTGTCGACTTCGCCGAGATCGTATTCGGTCTGCCGTTCGACATTGCCCGGCCGCTTCTCGTGCAAGTCCACGGCCTCCGCCGCGGTCGCTTCCTTTGCGGTGTAGTAGGCGGGCAGTTCCCTGTAGGTCACCTTGATCTTTGCGAGGGCCGCCAAGGCCGTCGCGTCGTCGATTGCCGCGACTGCCGCCACGGGTTCTCCGCGATAGCGCACCCGTTCCCGCGCCAGGGGATATTCGTTCATCGCGATGGGCAGGACGCCGAACGTCTTGTCGCAGTCGGCGCCGGTGACGACGGCTACGACGCCGGTCAGCGCCTCCGCTGCGCTGGTATCGACGGCGACGATCTCGGCATGCCCTTTCGTGCTGCGCAATATCTTGCCGGCAAGTGCTCCGAGCGCCGGAAGGTCGGCGGTGTAGTGCGCGCGACCGGTGATCTTGTCCGGACCGTCGAGCATCGGTACGCGCGACCCGACAGGGTGCGCCGGTTGCACGATATCGCTCATGGCGCGGCGGCGGCCTGAACGGCCTCGATGATTTTCACATAACCGGTGCAGCGGCAGATGTTCGCGCCGAGCCCTTCGCGGATTTCGTCCTCGCTCGGTGCGGGATTGCCGCGCAACAGGCCCTCGGCGGCCATCACCATGCCCGGCGTACAGATGCCGCATTGTGCGCCCAGCTTCTCGTGAAAGGCGGATTGAAGCTTGGAAAGACGGCTTTGCTCCGCCAGTGCTTCGATAGTTTCCACATGGGTGCCGCCGCAAGCCTGCGCCAGCGATAGGCAGCTGTGCCGGGGTTTACCGTCGACCAGCACGGTGCAGGCGCCGCATTCGCCCCCGTCGCATCCCATCTTGGTACCGGTCAAACCAATAACGTCACGTAGGTAATCGATCAACAGCATGTTGTCCGCGACGGCGTCCTGCCGGCGGGCGCCATTCACCGTGATCGTAAGGATCGATTTCATCGCG
The DNA here is from genome assembly GCA_964386465.1 of uncultured Rhodospirillaceae bacterium. GTDB lineage: Bacteria > Pseudomonadota > Alphaproteobacteria > UBA8366. The sequence continues at coordinate 9,105 of CAYLTU010000156.1, read as the reverse complement.
CCTTTACCTCGTTGATATTCGCGTAATATGGCGGCAATGACAGTTTCGGGCAATCGATTGCGTTGGTTAATGGAATTCGATGCATTTTAGTAAAATCGCAGGCAATTATTGTAATTCTGCAATCGTTATTCTAAATATTGCAAAATAACGCTTCCCGCCCGGTCAAATATTTATCGTAAATGCTAAAAATTCTTCAAATATTCAATTATTACCAACCGGATTTTACTGGAGAGGGCATCTATTTCGAGAAGATCGAGAAGCTGTTCAGAAGAGACGGCATCTCGAGCGAAGTCCTCGTCATGCGAACGAGAACACCTGCAAAGACCGATGCGGCCGACTGCCATGGACTCCCGGTGACCTATCTCGGACTGACGAATAAATCGGCGCCGCTCCAATCCCTGTATCTGGCGTGCTGGCTTGTTCGTAACCTACGGCGCTACGACATCGTCCATTTCCACGCGCCGACGGACCGCTATTTTGCGACCTATATCCTGAGCGCCTTGTTCGGCGTCCGCGTCATGCAGTCCTGCACGCTGAACGACAGCCCGGACAATGTCCTGCGATCCTACAATCCGAAGGTTCGCTGGTTCATCGTGCGCCTGCTGCGGCTTGTGGAAGCATTTGTGCTGATCAGCCCCAAATTGTTGCTGGGGGCCCGGCGGACCATGCCGGAAGACAAGCTGAAATTCATTCCGCAAGGCGTCTCTCTCGGCAGTCGCGCGACGACCGCACGCGAGGAGGTCCGGCGCGAATTCGGCTACACCGAAAATGACGTCGTGCTGCTGTTCGTCGGCGGGATCTGCGAACGGAAAGGTGTTGATTTCCTGGTGGAGACCTTTCCAGACCTGTTGGCGCACAACAGCCAAGTACGCTTGCTTATCGTCGGCCCTGACTTGGAGGATGAATATGCGGATGCTCTACGGTGCCGCGTCGTAGCTCTCGGTCTGCAGGATCAGGTACGGTTTACGGGAGCGCTATACGAGCTGGATAGCATCTACCAGCTTTCTGATATAATGGCTTTCGCCTCGCACCAGGAAGGTTTTGGGAACGTTTTGTTGGAGGCGATGGCACATGGTCGCCCGGTCGTATCGCGGCGGCTTGCCGGCGTGACCGATTACTTCATCGAGCACGGGACGACGGGTTATCTGTTCGAAGACGAGAGTCAGTATGTCGGCTCGATGAAAAGCTTGATAGACGATCATGAAAAACGGCGATCAATAGGCTGCGCGGCCCGACGCGTTGTCGAAGAGAAATTCGAGCTTTCTTTGATTTCGACGCAGTATGTCGACCTCTACAAATCGGGCGCTTCTTAAGATGACGGACGTTTTTCTTGTCCAATTGCCGAGTCCGCCGCGGCAGAACGTGTTCCGGGAATGGTCGGGCGGTATCGGTACCTCCCTACCGTCCGACCGCGAAGGCTATGGCCATGATCAGCAGTACTACGACATCCCGTTTTCGAGTTTCCTGTATATCGCCAGCAGCCTGCGGCAGCGTAGTATCGCGTTCGATTATATCGACTACCAGTCAAACCCATCGTTCGACGAGGACGGGTACCTCGACCTGTTGCAGCGGAAGACGCCGAAGATCCTGATGACGGTCGTCAACCTGCCCTCCTTCAACGGCGACCTCGCTTTGCTGCGGAAGGCGCGCGAGATACTGCCGGAACTACAGGTCGTGTTGATCGGTCCGACCGCGAAATGGCACAAAGCGGACCTTTTGCGCCGAGGCGATGCGACCATCGTGATGGAGGCAGGGGAGGAAATGTTTGTCGCCTCGAATGTCGAGGCGATGCTGTCCGACAGTACGGCACTGCGAAGTTGCAGCGTTCTTCGCGAAGGTAAGGTCGAGACGGTATTTCCGGAACAGCCGATGGGAGACATCAGCTTCATCGATTTTCCGGCTTATGATCTGCTCGACTTCTCGCGCTACGTTTCGGATTTCTACGCCGACGAGCCCGTGAAGTATGCGCCGGTCTTCACGACGAAGGGCTGCCCGTACCGTTGCGCCTATTGTCCTTATCCTTATGGTTTTGGACGCAAGGTGTTGTATCGCGAGCCGGAAATAGTCGGTCGCGACATCCAACGCCTTGTCGACGAATTCGGTGTCAAACAGATCCTGTTCCGCGATCAGGTGTTTTCCCTTAACCCGAAACATGCGCGCGCGGTCTGCGAGGAAATACTGAAGCGGGAACTGGACATTATCTGGGTCTGCGAAACGCGCTACGACCTCGTCGATCCAGAGTTGCTGGATCTCATGTATCGTTCCGGCTGCCGCGAGATCCATTACGGGCTGGAGTCGGCCGACCCGGAAATGTTCGCGGCCGTCGCGAAACCGGACGGCCAGGGCTCGTTGGAGCTGTTCGAGCAGGTGATCGGCTGGACAAAGCAGCGCGGCATGCGCGCGCACGTCCACTTGATCGTCGGCATGCCCGACGAAAGCAAACAATCGCTCCGCAATACGCGTTTGTGGTTGCGTAACGCTCAGCCGGATTCGGTGCAGATGGCCTATTTCATGCCCTATCCAGGCACGCCGTATTACGATCAACTCAAGGAAGACGGATCGTTGGGCGATGTCGACGCGATAAACTGGGAGGACTACGGCGGTTTCGACAAGCCCGTCATTGCCAGTCGCCATCTGAGCATCGACGAAATTCAACGGGGACGGGCCGGCCTGGCGGCCGGGTGGCGCTACAGTCTGGCGGACAGGGTCGTGCGCCGCGCCAAACGCGCGATTCGCAAGGTCGTGCGTCCGGCGGCCTAGCGGCCGCGGGTTGGAATCGCGGATGGCTGTGGAACGGCGCCGTATCGTCTTGGTAAACAATCAAGGGCTGATGTCGCATGGCGGCGGCCCGACGATCTTGCGCCATATCGTCGCGCGGTTGAGTCCGCACCATGACGTAACGGTGGCGTCCTTCGACCCTCCTCGCGCCGATGCCAGAAACGTTCGGCAGCTCACGTTGCCGCTGCCGGGACAGGGTCATTGGCGGTTCGCGCCATGGCATCGGGCGCGGCACTACAGGGCCGTGCTGTCATCCGCGCTGGAGGGTGAATTCGATATCGTCATCGCGATGGATTGCCACCTGGCGTTGGCCCTGCCGGCGCTGATTGCGGAGCGGAAGGCCTACATCGCGCTTTCCTGCGCGCCCCGGCAGGAATGGTTCGGGAGGCTGCGGCGGCGAATATCGATTGCCGCGCAATACGCCTATCTTGAACGGTCGCTGATACGACAATGCGATCTCACGGTGGTGGCGAGCGATAGCCAGAAGGAGGAGATCAAGCGTTTCGAATTCCTGCCCCGCTTCGCGCCGCATGTCCTGCGACCGATTTTCGACGACGGCGAGGCATTGCTGGCGAAAAACGATTCGGATCTCGTCTTCACGACGATCTGCAGGTTGGAGCCCGTCAAACGTGTCGATCGCGTGCTCGCGATTGCGGACCGGTTGCGCGATCGGGATTGTCGCTTTGTTATCGTCGGCGACGGCTCTCAATCGGAAATTTTACGGCGACAAGCGGCAGATTTGGGCCTTTCGGGCGTTGTGGAATTTGTCGGCGAATCGGACAGTCCGGAGGACTATCTGCTGCGGGCGGACATTTTGCTGCACACGTCCGCCTATGAGAGCTTTGGCATCGCCATTTTCGAAGCGATGCGCCATGGTGTCGTACCGGTCTTGAACAAAGGCGAGGGAACGACGATCGGAATCGCGGAAGATATCGAGACCGGAGTGAGCGGGTTGTTGGCCGATTTTGGAGACATCGACGGTGTCTGCCGCGACTTGGATGGGTTGCTGACAGACAGTGGAATGCGTAGCAGGCTCAAATGTGGTGCGCGAAAGCGCGCCGTGGCAATGGCACAGAGAGATTATGTCGGCGATCTTGCGGATGCGCTCGGCCTGAAGATTGCGTGAGGCTCGGGATGCTCGGAGTGTTCCGTCACGCATTGATTTTCGGCCTGGGACCGGTTCTGCAGAAAGCGGCGTCCCTGGTCCTTCTGCCGCTTTACACGCATCACCTCAGCCCAGCCGACTACGGCGAGATCGAACTGCTGACGCTGTTAACCGGGCTTTTCGTGGTGATCTTCGGGTTGGAGTATCGGCAGGGATATATCCGCGCCTTGAACCAGAATGGAGATTCCGGCGAAGACGGCCGCGTTATCTCGGTTTCAGTCGCGTTGTTCGCGGTTTTGTCGATAGTCGGGTCTCTCTGCTTCGTCGTAATTCTGCCGTTCTACTGCGACGTCATGCTGGGATACCGCATCGGTGTCGATTACGGCGCCGTCCTTGTCGCCGGGTTGTTCGCCGATATTCTCAATTTCCTGCTCGTCGCCACGGCGCAGGCGCGGCTCTGGTCGGGACGGATGGTCTCGCTCAGCCTGACCCAATTCGTCTTTGGCACAAGCCTGTCCGTGTATCTGATCGTGGTTCTTGATTCCGGGCCGATTGGGCTGTTCGCCGGGAACACGATTGGTTCACTCTTGATGACCGTTGTGCTCTTGTACCTGTTGCGAAGCGACCTCGATAAACCCCGTAGAATGCGGGAGACCGTCGCACCGTTGTTGGTCTATTCCTATCCGCTGCTGATCGGCGCCGTGGTCTATTTCGTGCTGCGGCAGGTGGACCGGGTCGTCATTTCAAAGTTCCTGTCGCTGGATGAGCTTGGCATGTACAGCATGGGCTGGAAGCTCGCTGGTTTGCTGCTGACCTTTATGTTCCTGCCCTTCGTCCGGTCATTCGACGTCTGGCGGTTCAGATTCTATGAAGAGGGCGGCCGAACCGACGATGTCGCGCGCATTTTCCGAATATTCATGGCCGGTATCGCCGTCGTTGCGCTCGCCTTGGCGACCTATGGCGCCGATCTGTTTATCCTGCTCGCGGACGAGCGTTTCGAAAACGCGGCCGCTCTATTGCCTATATTGAACGCTGCAGTGATGGTGCAATGCTGCTACTCGGTCACGTCGTCGGCCTTTTACGTATCCGGCGAGACGATGATGTGGTTGCGCATCCTGGCGAGCGGCGTGGTTGTCCAAATCGTCGGCAGCATCGTTCTCGTTCAGGCGATCGGCCTGTATGGTGCGGCGGTCAGCATGCTGGGCGCCAACCTGGTGATCTATCTGATCGCGGCCCGTTACGCGCCGCGATATTGGGACGTACCTTACCCGCATGCACAAATTCTTGGGTTGATCGGGATCGTGTCCGTGCTGTCCTACCTGAGGACCTTTTGGCCGCGTGACGATTTGCAACTGAGCCTGGTTTCGAATACGGCGCTCCTCGTGGTCTTCATCGGGATTGTCTTGGCCATGGGTGCTATAAGGGTCTCGGAGATCAGGGATTTGGCCCCCTTGGCACGGGAGAAATTGCAGGGCCTTTCGAGTAGGATACTGACCGCTTTGAAGCAAGACCGATAAACCAAGAAAACGAATGACGATGGCGCAAAATTTCAACCCCGACCTGTTCCAGTTCGAAAATTCCGAGTATTACCCGTGGCTGATTTTCCCCAAGACGACACTGGCGATCGTTACTTGGAACCGGTTGGAATACACCAAGAAACTTCTCGACAGTCTGCTCCGCTATACGCATCTGCCGCATGAATTTCTCATCGTCGACAATGCGAGTACCGACGGTACGGTGGAATTCTTGCAAGCCTTCGCATTCGGCGAGCGCGACGTACGGCTCAAATTGAACCGAAAGAATGTTGGCCTGGGCCGCGCTCATTTGCAAATCCGCGATGCGGTGCAGGACGGTCTGGTTGTGATCTTCGACAACGACGCTGAAATCTTATCGAATTATTGGTTGCTGCACGTGCAGAAAGCTTTCTACGCACTGCACCTTGCGACCGGTTCCGCAAACGCGGCCCTCGGAATCAGGTTGGTAAATTGCGAGGAATACGGATTTCGGTTTGCCCCACTGAAGGAAACTCTGACGATCCCGCATGCAAAGAATGCACCGCCTCGAACCTCGTTCGCTGCGGCGAGCAAAGACGACGGTGACGCGGCGGTTTTACTGGACGAGCAAGTTGTGCTCGGCTGGACGGATCACCTTTTAGGCCCTGCATTCGCCCTTCCGGCGGAGTTGTTGGCGAAGGTTCCTTACCAGGACAAATATCCGAAATATATCGGTGGTACGGATACGTTTTTTTCCGACAGTGTAAATGCGCTCGGCGCTCGCCTAGGATATATCGAGAACGGTCCCATAGCTCGGCACAATGACTGGCCGTATACCGAAGAGAAGATTGCGAAGTACGAAGAACTGATGAAAAAGCGCGCACCGGTAGACGCCAACTTCGTTCGCTGGAAGCTTCGGGACCTTGTCGGTCGGTTTCGGCGCTAGGTTTATCCCGGCGGCGCTATACAGGGGAATGTCGATGCGCGACCAGTACCCGAAATACATCGGCGGCGCGGACAGTTTCTTTTCCGACGAGGTCGCCCGACAGGGCGGAAGTTTGGGCTATATCGAGAACGGGCCCGTCGCGCGGCACAATGACTGGCCCTATTCGGTGGAAAAGATAGCGGAATACGAGGCGCTCGCGGGCAGGCGTGCAGCGATCGATCTCTATTACCTGCGCTGGAAAGCCCGGGACTTGTGGCGCAGGATTTGCGGATGATTTGCTCTAGAGGTCCGCGATTTTCCAAAGTCCCAGCGATTTGTCGCCATAGGCGCCATCGTCTTCCGTGCAATTTTCGTTGATCAATCTCTCCGGTTCCGGGAAATCGAACGGTGCGCGCTGCAAATTGAGACGACGCCAGTTTCCGGTGAGAATATTTTCGTTTTCCAGTGTTTCCGGAAAGGTCGTCGTCAGGAGATAGGTTGCGCCGCTGGCCTTGAAATTGGCTATGGCGCGGTTGATATCGGCGAAACTGAAATGCACCAACAGGTCACGGCATAAAATCAAATCGGATTTCGGGGGCGGCCCCTCGGCGATGTCGATCATGCGAAACTCGCGGCTCGGCTGGCCATACCGCGCACCGTTTTCTTCGATCAGGGCCTCGACGATATCCAGGCCGATATACGCCGCGCCGCGCAAATCGACCCGCTGCATCCAATAAAAGTCCCCGCAAGGGACGTCGACCAGACTGCGGATCGAGAGCGCCTCGATCAGCGGCGGCAGCGCTTCGCGGACGGTCGCCGTCTGCTCCAGGCTCGAACCATGCCCGGAGCGCGACTCGTCGTTGCGCCAGCGATTGGCCTGGTAGATGTGCTGAAACGTGGATTGCCTGCGATCCGACGTCATCCAACGCTGACGCCAGAATTCGAGCACGCGTTTTATGAAATCCGGTTTCCTTGCCACGCGGGTGCAGCCTTTCGATTAAGGGGCGTCGGAGGGGTTGAATTGCGAAGAGACGCAGGACACCGCGAGATCCGCGCCGGCGAAAGCCCGGTCGTCCGCACCCCTTTTCCCGTGGCCGACGCTCCAAAATTCCGGCCAGTCGAGCCGTTCCGGTCCCCAGGGCGAGGCGCCCTCGAGGGATGTCCAGCCTGTCGCGCCGGTATCGCGCCACAACACGCCGCCCGGGCCCATGGCGCCGTGCAATGCCAACTCGATGTCGAAGGAATCATCCGCAGGCAGGCAGGGCCCGAACCAATAGTGCGGACTGCGTCCCGGCGTCGGACCGATCACCACGCTAAGACGATGATCCGGTCCGGTAACGCCGATCCAAAGCGGTGCGAGTGCCGAACCTTCCGGCCAGGCGGACAGCAGCGTCTGTTGTCCGACGCCGACGCCCGTCAATCGGCCTTGAAACCGCCACGCGACGATCTCCGGCTTTGGCCACGCCGGTGCGGTTTGGACGTCGGCTGAAAGCGACATCCATTCACCGCGGGGAGGCAGCGCGAACGGCCAGGAAAGGCGCTCGCGCACCCGCCCTTCCACATCGAGAACCTGGTACCGCAACCCTTCCGCGTCGAGCGCCGCCTGGACACCATGCAGGTACTCGGTGTCTTCCGGCATCCGGTGGGCCGTACCCGCGCCGGCGCTCGCGATCTGCAGAACACCCTGATGGACCTGAACGTCGAAGGCCAGGATATGACTGCACAGATAGGTGAAGACGCTGTGTTCGACGAGCAAGGCCCAAAAGGCCGGACCGTGCTCGGGACCGATCTCGCGCTGATAGGCGCCGGAAAAACCATTGATCGGGAAAACAGGGTGATGGCCGACGACGAATTTATGCCTCGCGTCCGCGTGCTGCCGCAGGGTCGCACCGAGCCAGTCGGTCTCGACATGGCCCTCGCCGCCGAGGCCGGACCAGCAAGTGTTGACGAAAACGAGCAGCAGGTCGTCGCGGCGGATGAAATAAGACAGGCCCTTCTGGTCCGATGGCCCGTTACGCGGCAGATGAGGCAGCGTCTCCGTGAAGATCCGCTCGCTCATCCGGTCGTACGTCGTGTGGTTCGACGTCGCGTGGTAGAGCGGAATCGCGGTTCGATCGAGCCAGGCCATCTCGACGTCGAGCCAGTGCCGCCACTGCGCTTGCAACGCCGCCGGGTCGCCCGTCAAGCCGATGACCTCGTCGCCTGGAAACAGGATGAATTCCGGCGCCGGGGACAGCCGCGCCAGGACAGCGTTGACGCTGGCGAAGGTCCGCTCGTGTGGCGCGCCCGGAACACCGGAACAGCTGTCGCCGTACAGCACGAATTGATGCCCCCTGCCACGCGGCGTCAACGCCGGGATCGCGGCGGCCTTTGACTCCGGTCCCTTCATTTCGCCATCATCGGGACTGTTGTCCGGGAGGCAATGGTTTTCTTGGCGAGCCGGACCCGCGAGGAGGTGATCGTAATGGGTATCGAAACCGTTCCGGGCGACGCACCCGTCGGCGCTGAAATCCGCGGCGTCGACCTGTCGCGGCCGGTAGGCGACAATCAGGATTGGTTCAAAGTGATGAACCTTGGGCTATTCGGATCGGAGCGCGCGCGTTAGTTTCGTGCTCCGTGTTTGGGTGTTGGATGAGGATGATTCCCTATGGCGGTGGGCATTACATTCAGTGTCAGGCAGGCACGTGGCGAGAGTGACTGATATGCGGTTTTAGAATCGGTAGAATGAAGAGATAAGTGGTAGAATGAAGAGATAAGTATTGTGTTGTCTAATTGCGCGTGAAGTTTCTCTCCGAGTTTTGCTT
>CAYLTU010000155.1:0-13699 GCA_964386465.1 uncultured Rhodospirillaceae bacterium | reverse complement strand
AGCATCAGCCACGCCGATCCGGCGGCCGAGCTTCCGGCCTGCGCGATCGCGTCCGATGCGACGATCAACGTGGCGGGCGCGAACGGCGACCGCGCGATCGCGGCCGCCGATTACTTTCTGGGAATTTTCGATACCGCCCTCGAACTGGGCGAAGTGTTGGTTTCGGTCGATATCCCGTCCATCGGCGCGACGGAGCGCGTCGCGTTCGCCGAGTTGGCGCGGCGCCGGGGCGACTACGCGATGACCGGGCTCGCCGCCAAGGCAACGGTCGAGGGCAACACTCTAGGCAATCTGCGCCTCGTATTCTTTGCGATAGCGGACAGGCCGCTGGTGGCGAGCGAGACCATGGCCGCGCTTGAAGGCGTGGATTATTCACTCGAAACGGTAACGGCGATCGAGAACGCGCTCGCGGCGGACTTGCAGGATGCCATCGGCGATCTCCACACGCCCGTGGAAACGAAACGCCATCTGGCCCGCGTCCTGGTCGGCCGGGTGTTGGCGCAGTTGGTTGGGGGCGAGGGACGATGAGCGGCACACAAACGATCAACCTGAACGTAAACGGCGAGGCTGTCTCGCGCACCGTCGATGCGCGCCGCAATCTGGTCGACTTCCTGCGCGAAGATTTGCAGCTGACGGGCTCGCATGTCGGCTGTGAACACGGCGTCTGCGGCGCCTGTACGGTGCGGGTGAACGGCGAAATCGTCCGTGGCTGCCTGGTGCTGGCGGTGCAGGCCGACGGCGCCGAGGTCGAAACCATCGAAGGCATTTCGGACAGCGGCGAGATCGCCGATCTGCAAAAGGCGTTTCACGAACGCAACGCGCTGCAGTGCGGTTTCTGTACCCCGGGCATGCTGCTGACGGCGGCCGACCTGCTGAAGACCGACCCCGGTGCCGACCGCGATGCGATACGGGATCACCTCTCCGGCAACTACTGCCGCTGCACGGGCTACCAGGCCATCGTCGACGCCATCGAAGCGGTCGGCGGCGAACGTTCGTCATCATCACCCACCTAGCAATCCACGGCGCCTTCATCGGCGGCATGTTCGACCAAGCCCCGGTCATGCTCGCTGACCACTACATCCCGTTGTGGGAACGGGCAATCAGAAGCGGCTGAAGCTTCTGAAGGCGGATCAAACTAGATTCTAAGGGCTGGAAATTTCCTCGCGTTGGCCCACCAGCCGAGCGCGAAGCGCCTTCGTTTCGGCCGCCAAAAACTCGGGCGGGTCGCCGATAATGACGACCCCGTAGGCGTCGGCGGCGTGCGGGACCGTCACCTTGCCTTCGATGACGTCGTGCAGGACCAGCACCGGATCGCGCTGCAACGGATCGCCATAGCCGCCACCGGAGGCCAGACCGACTTCCAGCAAGTCGCCCTTCCGGACGGTGGCGAGGAACTGCGAGAAGTACTCTTCCACGTCGCCGTTGGCGCGGACCAGTTTAAGCTTGGCATGCGCGCCGGGCGAACCGCCGGCAAGGCCGTACGGCGCGAAATCGTGGCGGTCGGAACGGACCTGCACGACCGCTTCGTCGGCCAGAAACCGGATATGTCGTTCCAGCGCCAGGCCGCCTCGGAACCGGCCCGGTCCGCCGCTATCCGGCACGAACCCGTAGCGTTCGATCGCGAGAGGCTGCTCCACTTCCAACAGCTCCGCCGGCGTGTTGGAGTAGTTGACGATCGTGCCGGTCGAGGCATCCATGCCGTCGCGGTCCGGGCCGCCGCCCCAGGAACCGACCAGCCCTTCGATATAGACGAAGGGCTTGCCGTCCGCGTAGTAGCCGCCGAAACTGACGGCGGTATCGGGAAAGTGCGGTCCGCTGGCGGGCACCTGGTCGGGTGCGACCTGGGCGAGGGCGCCGAACACGGTATCGGCGACGCGGTCGCCGGTCAGGCCGCGCGCTGCGACCGCCGCGGGCATCCGTGGATTGACGATCGACCCTTCCGGCGTGAGGATTTCGATCGGCCGGAAATAGCCGGCATTGTTCGGAATGTCATTGTCGAAGATCGAACGGACGCAAGCCCAGGCCGCCGACGCCGTGAAGCTGTGAACCGAGTTGATCGCGCCCTTGACCTGCGGCGAGGTCCCGGCGAAGTCGATGGTCATGCCGTCTCCGGCGATCGTCAGTTTGACCTGGATGGTGATCGCCCCGGGCTCGATACCGTCGCCGTCGATGTGATCGGTAAAACGGTACGTCCCGTCCGGCAGGTCGGCAATCTGGCTGCGCGTGTAACGCTCCGTGTAGTCCAGGAGTTCGCGGCAATAATCCTGGAACCGGCCAAGCCCATAGGTCTCGACCAATTCCAGCAAGCCGCGTTCGCCGATCCGGCAGGCCGCGATCTGGCTGTGGATATCGCCCAGGACCTTGTCGGGGACCCTGACGTTGCGTTCGATAATGCGGAAGATCGCATCGACCGGCTTGCCGGCCTCGTAAAGGCGCAGCGGCGGCAGGCGCAGGCCTTCCTGGTATATTTCCGTCGAATCGCAGGCCATGCTGCCCGGAACCCGGCCGCCCATATCGGTCTGATGCGCAATACAGGACGAATAGCCGACCAATACGTCATCATCGAAGACCGGCTTGACGGCAATGATGTCGGGCAGGTGGGTGCCGCCGTCATAGGGGTCGTTCAGGGCGAAGATATCGCCCGGCGCCATGTCGTTGCCGAAGGTCCTGACAACGGCCTCGAGCGCCGAAGGCATGCTGCCGAGGTGGAGCGGAAGGCAGGTGCCCTGCGCAATGAACTCGCCGTCGCTCGCGAACAGCGCCGTCGAGTAGTCGAGCGCCTCCTTGACGATGAAGGAGCGCGCCGTCCGTGCCACGGTCAAGGCCATCTCGTCGGCGATCGACGCCAACCGGTTCTTGATGACATCGAGGGTAAAGGGGTCGAAATCGCTGTCGATTTCTCCTGTCGCCCTCGGGTCGGACGAAACCATGGTCATTCGCATCGCCTTGTTTTGGGAGCTACGGCACCCTCCAACTTCTCCGTTCCCAATGATCGCAGGTCCGATAGGAACCGTCATGCCATAGTTTCGATCTGGACAATTCGGCGTATGGCCTCACAGAATGAGCCTCGATGGTCGGCTGCAGCGTGGATCTCCGCTTGCAGGATGGCGAAGTTGGAACTTGCGTTGGAACAGGCATGAAGTATCGCGTCGGCGTTGATATTGGCGGCACCTTCACCGATGTCGTTTTTCTTGGCGAGAACGGCGCCGTGCTCACCGCGAAGCACCCCTCGACGCCGGATGACTACAGCCTCGGCATCGCGGACGGTATCGCCGCGGTCTTCCGCGAGCATGGCGTGACCGGCGGGCAGATTACCGAAGTGCTGCACGGCACCACGATCGCCACCAATGCGATACTGGAAAAACGGGGCGCTACGACGGCGCTCATCACCACGGAGGGTTTCGCCGATATCCTCGAGATCCGGCGCCTCAGGATGCCGCTGCTTTACGATCTCGCCTGGCGCAAACCGGAGACGCTGGTCAAACGGGCGCATCGCTTGGAAGTCAGGGAACGCATCGACCATCGAGGCGCGGTCGAGCGGCCCCTCGACGAGACGCACGCGGACGGTGTCGTCGATGCCGCGCTGAATGTAGCGGGCGTGGAAGCCATCGCCGTATGCCTTCTCAATGCCTACGCGAATGGCGTTCATGAACGCCGCGTGCACGAATTGATCCGTCAAAGGGACAGCGAAATTCCAGTCTGCCTTTCGTCGGAAATACTACCGGAGATCAAGGAATACGAGCGGACAAGCACGACCGTCGTGAATGCCTATATTCAGCCCGTCGTCGGCGGTTATCTGAGTGCGCTGGAGACGCGGCTGCGGCAGCTCGGGATCGATGCGCCGATTCTGGTCATGCAGTCGAACGGCGGCGCGATGGGCGTCGAGGCGGCAAGCGCGCGGCCGATCCATATTATCGAGTCCGGCCCCGCGGCCGGCGTCGTCGGCGCCGCCGAGGTGATAAACCGGCTAGGCCATGCCGACGCCTTGACCTTCGACATGGGCGGGACGACGGCAAAGGCGTCGATCATCGAAGACGGTGCCTTCAACAGGGTCGGCGCGCTCGACGTCGGCGGCGGCATCAACCTGTCGGGGCGGCTGCTCACCGGCGGCGGCTATCATGTTCGGGTGCCGGCAATCGATATCGCCGAGGTCGGCGCCGGCGGCGGCAGCCTGCTCGTGCTCGATGCGGGCGGTGGCGTGAAGGTCGGGCCGGAAAGCGCCGGCGCCAATCCCGGACCGGTGTGCTATGGCCGGGGAAACGAAACGCCTACCGTCACCGACGCCAATGTCGTGCTCGGTTATATCAGCCCCAGCCATTTGGTCGGCGGCGCCTTGGCGTTGGAATACGACAAAGCGGCGGCGGCGGTACATGACAGGTTGGCCGTCCCGCTTGGCGTGTCGCTCGAAGCCGCGGCGTACGGTGCGCATATCGTTGCCAATGCGACGATGGCCAGGGCCTTGCGGGCCGTTTCGAGCGACCGCGGCCGCGACCCTCGCGAATTCTCGCTGATCGCTTTCGGCGGCAGCGGGTCGGTGCATGCGGCGAGCCTGTGCGCATCGCTCGATATCGCCAAAATCCTCGTACCGCCCGTTTCGGGAGTCTTCAGCGCTCTAGGATTGCTGTTTCCCGCGACCGAACATCATTACGTACAGACCCACAAGCAAGCATTGACGATGGTAGACCTCGACGTGATCGAGGCGCTCTTCCAATCCTGCGAGGCTGAAGGGCTGGCTGTCCTGAGCACGGAAGGGTATGGCGCCGGTCGCGTCGCCTTCAGCCGCTTCGTCGATTTGCGTTACGCCGGCGAGAACTCCGAACTTACCTTGCCCTACGAAGCGGGCCCGGAGATCGCCGCCGGATTGCGCGACGCGTTCGACCGCGCGCACGAACGCGCCTATGGCTACAGCTCGAAAGAAGAAACCGTCGATTTGATCAATATCCGTGTCATCGCCACGGGCCTGTCCGACGCGTCGAGAGTCCCGGCGCAACTCGATCTACCGGCCGACAGGCCGATCGAGTCCGAGAACGCACGCCGCCGCGCCTATTTCGGCAGCGATATCGGCTGGGTGGAGACACAAGTGGTCGGCCGTCAGACAGTCGGAGGGGAAGACGTCGAGGGACCGCTGATCGTCGAGGAGTATGACTGCACCATCGTGGTGCCGCCCGCCTGGCGCGTGCGCCGAGACGACTGGGACGTCCTGGTGATGACAGCCGCCGAACGCTGAATATCAGTCGAGGTAGACACGGGACAGGGTCCGTGCGAGGCGCGGCAGCAGTTCGAGTTGCGGGACGCCGAGCCAATCGCTCAGTTCCGCGCCGGTTATCCGGTCCGCGCCTTGCGGACCGAGGAATACCGCCTCGCTGCCGATACGGACTTCCGGGATGCCGCTGACGTCGATGACCGTGTGTTCGATGCCGCGCCGTCCGACGATCGGCGCGCGTTGGCCCTCGACCAGGGCCTCTCCCAAGGGCGGCCGGTGATTGAAGCCGTCGCCGAAACCGATCGGCAGCACCGCGAGGCGGGTCGCCCGGTCCAGCGATCCGCCGCCGAGGAACCCGACATAGGATCCGGCGGCGAAGTCCTTGACTTGGATGATGTGGCTTTTGATCGACGCGATGACCGGGCGCATCGGCGCCATCTCCGACCACGCCCCTTCGACCAGACCGAACAGGAAGCGGCCGGTATTGACGGCGTCGTAGTCGAGTTCCGGATAACCCAGAACCACGTGGCTGCTCGCGACCATCCGGGAGACATTGTTCAACCCAGCCGTAGCCGCGGCTTCACAGGCGCGCTGAAAGGCCTCGATCTGGAGCCCGATCGCCTCGGCATCCTCCGGGGCGTTCAGGTGGGTGTAGATCCCCGTCAACCGCAGGCTCTCCGCGCGCTTGATGGCGGCGAAGGCGCTTTCCCATTCGTCCGGATTGACGCCAAGCCGTCCCAACCCGGTTTCCACTTTCATATAGGCTTGCACGGGGCGGTTCAGCGCCGCGAACGCCTTCAGGCTTTCGGTGTCGTGAATGGTGACCGTCGCGCCAAGCGCGGCAACCTCGGACGCGTCTTCGGGAAGGGTGGAGGCGTACAGCAGGACCGGCGCGTCGACGCCGGCGTCCCGTATTGCCACGACATCACGCGGATCGCCGACCGCGAGCGCATCCGCCCCGCCTTCGACTGCCGCCTGCGCCGACCGTGCGGCGCCGCAGCCGAAGCCGTCGCTCTTCACAACGGCAACGATTTCGACATCGCGGCCCACGCGGTCGCGAAGCAGCGCCACATTGTGCCGCAACGCGGCAAGATCGATCTCGACCCAAGACGATTGCAACATAGCCATCATGGATCTCCCCGACGCGCGGAGCCGCCGCGCTAGTCTCCGGCGCCGTCGATTAGCTCGAGCAGTTTCGGCGGCGACATCGGCAGCGATTGCGGGCGAATTCCAATCGCGTCGCCGATTGCGTTTCCGACCGCCGCCAGGGTCGGCACGACCGGGACCTCGCCGACGCCGCGCAGGCCGTAGGGGTGGTTCGGGTTCGGCACTTCGACGATGACGGTTTCGATCATCGGCACGTCCGACGCCACGGGCATGCGGTAGTCGAGGAAGCTGGGGTTCTGCATCCTGCCGTCTTCGCCATAGACATATTCCTCGTTCAGCGCCCAGCCGACGCCCTGCACCGCGCCGCCCTGGTACTGGCCTTCGACCTGCACCGGGTGAATGGCCTTGCCGGCGTCCTCGACGACCGTGTAGCGCTTGACGTCCACGCGGCCGGTTTCCCTGTCGACCGCGACATCGCAGATATGCAGGCCGAAGCCCGGCCCCTCGCCGGTGACGTTCATCTCGGAATGGCCGGAGATGGCGCCGTGGCTGATGCTGGTCCGCGACGCGATATCGGCAATGGTAAGCGGGTCGAAATCACCGACATTCGCGCCCGCCGGCCGAAACTCTCCATCCTCGAAGAGGACGCCGTCTTCCGGCACGTCCCAGATTTCCGCCGCCCGGCGCGACATTTCGGCGATCGTCTGGCGCGCCGAATCGACGATCACCATGCCGACCGAAAAGGTCGTGCGGCTGCCGGCGGTGACCCGGTTGTTGCCGATCGCGCTGGTGTCGGCGAAGACCGCGCGCACCTTGTCGAGCGGAACGCCGAGCTCCTCGGCCGCCATCATGCTGATCGAAAGCCGCGACCCCGCGACGTCGGAAGTGCCCAGCAGGATCGTCACCGAGCCGTCCGGCGCGATGGTGAGCGAGCCGGTCGTGTCGCCGCCCCGGTTGAACCAGAACCCGGCGGAAACGCCGCGGCCCTGGCCTTCGGGCACGGGCGATGTGTAGTGGGCGCTTTTCTTCGCCGCTTCCAGCGTTTCGACGAAACCGATCGGTCCGAACGTCACGCCATAGACCGTTGTGTAGCCCTCGGCCGCGGCGTTCTTGAGGCGGAAATCGAGCGGGTCCATGCCGGTTTTCGCCGCCAGTTCGCTGACGATGCCCTCGACGCCGAAGACGACCTGCGGCACGCAAGGCGCGCGAAACGCGTTTACCTTGGGCCGGTTCGACGCGACCTCGCGCGAGACCACCTCGATATTCTCCAGCGCGTAGCGGGTGAACATCGCCTGCGCGCCGTTGACGTGCGCCGACCCCGGAAAGGCGCCGCACTGGAAGACGAGCTCCGCTTCCGCCGCGGTGATCCTGCCGTCCTTGGCCGCGCCCATCTTGATCCGGGTCTTGCTGCCCGCGACCGGACCGGTGCAGCGGAACACTTCGTTGCGGGTCAGCACGATCTTGACCGGCCGCCGCGCCTTCTTGGACAGCATGATCGCCACCGGCTCGCCGTAGAAGCTGGTCTTGCCGCCGAACCCGCCGCCCATTTCGGACTGCGATACCCGGATTTTCGAGGAGTCGGTCTTGAGGATCGCCGAAAGCCGGTCGCGGAAGACATGGGTGCCCTGCGTGGTGCAGTACAGGTCGATTTGGCCGTCCTCGCTGCAACTCGCGACGCAGCCCTGCGGTTCGATATAGCCCTGATGCATGGGCTGGGTGTCGAATTCCCGCTCGACGATGAAATCAGCCTCGGCGAAGCCCTTTTCGACATCGCCCATCGACAGCGCCAGGCGATTCACCACATTGGTCGGCTCGTCCGGCGCATCGTCGTCGCCCGTCGTGCGCATGTATTCGTGCAGGATCGGGGCGCCGGGCTGCATCGCCTCGACCGCGTCGATCACGTGCGGCAGAATTTCGTATTCGACCGCGATCAGCTTGAGCGCCTTCCTGGCGATCGACTCGCTGGTCGCCGCCACCGCGGCGACGGGGTGGCCGTCGTAATAGACCTTCTCGCGCGCCATGATGTTGCGGGTCATGTCGCCGAAACCGGTTCCCTGCGCGATCTCGGGAAAATCTTCGCGTGTGACAACCGTCTTGACGCCCGGCAGCGCTTCGGCCTTGGAGGTATCGATCGATTTGAGAACCGCATGCGGATGCGGGCTGCGCAGGATCTTGCCGAACAGCATGCCTGGCACGATCAGGTCGGCGCCGAACTTGGCGCGGCCGGTGACCTTGTCCGGTCCGTCATGCTTGACCGGGTTGGTGCCGATGATCTTCAGCTTCCGGTCGGGGCTGTAACCGCTGTCTTCGAGAATTGCCGGCATCTCAGTTTCCCCTCATCTCTTCGGCCGCGGCGAGCACGGACCGGATAATCTTGTCGTAGCCGGTGCACCGGCACAGATTGCCGGCCAGCCAGAAGCGAACCTCGGTTTCGGTCGGATCCGGGTTGCGGTCGAGCAGCGCCTTGGCGGCGATCAGGATGCCGGGCGTGCAGATGCCGCATTGCAATCCGTTGAGTTCGAGGAAGTTCCGCTGCAGCGGGGTGAGCTCGCCGCCGCCCGCCATGCCCTCGATGGTCTCGACGGACTTGCCGTCGGTCTCGACCGCGAGCGTCAGGCAGGAACAGACCAGAACGCCGTCGACCATGACGCTGCACGCGCCGCAATCGCCCGTGGAGCAGCCTTCCTTGGTGCCGGTGAGTTCGAGTTCGTTGCGCAATATGTCGACCAAGGTCTGGGTCGGCTCGCACAGATACTGGTGTTCGTCGCCGTTCACCGTGGTCGTCACGTGTATTTTATTCGCCATCAGTTCGCCCTCGCTCTTTCAAGCGCCTTCTTCGCCGCGCGCCGCGCGATGACGGCGGCGGTTTTGATTCTGTACGTTTTGGTGCCCCGCTTGTCGTCGATCGGGTTGCAGGCCGCGCTCGCCGCCGCGGCCATTTCGGCCAGCGCCGCGTCATCGACCTTGGTGCCGATCAAGGCGTCGGCGGCTTGCGCCACCAACAGCGGCGTCGGCGCCACCGCGCCCAGCACGACGCGCGCCGCGACGCAGACCCCATCGTCATCCAGGGTCAAATTCACCCCGGCGCCGACCACCGCGATATCCATCTCGGTTCTGGGCGTCAGCCGCAGATAGCAGTCGCCGGAATGCGGCGCGCGCGCGGGGAAGGTGAAGGAAACGACGATTTCGCCCCGGCCGAGCGACGTCGCGCCCGGGCCCGTAACGATGTCCTCGACCGGCACGTCGCGCGGTCCGCCGGGACCCGCGATGTTGGCCACGGCGCCCGCCGCGATCAGGGGCGGCACGCTGTCCGCCGCCGGCGAGGCGTTGCAAAGGTTGCCGCCGATGCTGGCGCGGCCCTTCACCTGGATCGAGCCGATCAGCGACACGCCCTCCATAACGCCAGGCCAGGTTTCGTTGAAACCCGCATGGTCCATCAGCGCCATGCCCGACACCGCCGCGCCGACCCGGAAGCCGCCGGCTTCCTCGGCGATCGCGCGCAGCTCGGGTATGTTCTTGATGTCGACGATCAGATCGGGATCGATCAATTCGGCGTGCAGTTGCACCAATATATCGGTACCGCCCGCCATCACCCGCGCATCGCCTTCCGCCCCGCCCAGCAGCGCTACCGCCGCTTCCACAGTATCCGGCGCCGTATAGCCTTCCTCGGCCATTGCCAGCCTCCCCTTACATAGATGTTGCCCGTTTCCCGATGCTACCGCACGACACCGGCCCTGCCCAGTGGCCGCGGGAATGCGTGGCCGAAAGGGGTCAATTCCGATGAACGAAAACCGTGCCGGTAGGCCGGCGCGAGTGCGCCCAACCCGCCTTAATGCGGATTTTGAGGCAATTCTTCGCTGCAGGTGTGCGGGGAGTGTAGCGATGACGTCGGTGAAACGGGACACGCGTTAATGGTCTTAATAACGCCACGTCCTTTGGCAAGGTCTTTTGGGCGATATGAGGCCCTTAGGCAATTCATCGGGTTGTCCACCTTTAAAAAGACAAGCCAGATTGAGCATCCCTTGGGAAAGCCCTATAGCGCTTGCGAAATCGGCCCCACTGATATTGGTCTCGCGAAGATTGGCACCTGTGAGATTAGCTTGGCTGAAAAGCGCATTGCTGAGATCAGCCCCAGTCAGATCGGCATCGCTGAGATTAGCTTGACTAAAATCGGCATAGCTGAGGTCTGCCCCGGCGAGTTTGGTACCATTGAGATTGGTGTGACTAAAGTCAGCAAAGCTGAGATCGGCGAAAGTAAAATTGGCATCGCTGAGATTCGCTCCACTGAAATCTGCACGATAAAGATCGGCGCGTGTGAGGTTGGCCCCGCTGAGATCGGCTTTGCTGAGATCAGGCCCTATGTAGGCGCATTTGCAAATAAGGGCCGTAGTCCCGATGAAAATAAGCGCCAAAAGGAAGCGTTTCCAAATGACGCGAATTTTACCGTTGTCAGTTTTGCGCGTACTCCAATTCATCTTAACAACTTATGTGTGAGAGGTGGTTTCTTGCAAGAAACCGTGATGCCGGTCGGGTCCGTGAAACGGTACACATGACCGACATAGAAACATTGCGCCAGCGGATCGCAGTAGATGTCGGTTGCGTGTTTTGGCAACCGCTTACGAAATTCTGCCATCCCGGCGAGGCCTGCGCCTGTCTTGCCGAGGCCGAAGTCGCGCTAACGGGCGACTCCGTACCAGACAGAAGTGCCTCCGACAAAACGAAGCTCCCGACCACGTGCGCCGAAACCGGTGTCACGCGAACAGTTGAGAAAGAGGACACGGCATGAAAGCAGTTTTCCGTTGGATACTCGGCCCACCAGTATGCCCGCACTACCGATTATTGGCTTGCGAAGCGCACGATATCGGGTGCGCCTGCCGGTTTTGTCGAGAGAACTGAATCGAGCGTAATAGCTAAGCGACCGACAAATCCAACTCCCCGCCGAACAGGTACGCGCCGACGGTCTGGAAGTGCGTTTTCCGGCCCTGCAGTTGCTGGGTCACGGTGTGCAGGTCTCGGAAGCGGCGTTCGAAGGGGTTGGCGCGGAAGATCGCGGTGGCGCCGGCCATGTCGTAGACCAGGTCGGCGGCCTCCTTGGCCTGGTGGATGGCGTAGGTGGAGGACAGTCTGATCCGTGCACGCTGATCGACGGTCAGGGCGCCGCCGGCCAGGACCTCCGCCCAGATCCGGGTCAGCTCGTCCAGCAGGTAGGCGCGCGCGGATTCCAGCTTGGCCTTCGCCTGCGCGGCCTGCCATTGCACGACGGCGTTTTCGCTGAGCGTGTTCCGCTGCAGCCGCGGTTTCTTCTCGAGCGCCAGTTCCATGAAGGAATCGTACATTGACCGGGCGACGCCCAGCGCCGTGCCGGCGAAGCCGGCGGCGTAGAGGCACATCGCGGGGAACTGGTAGAGCGGCGCTTCGTAGCGTCGTTCCGACGGCACTTCGCGCAGCACCGAGTATTCCTTGGCGACGAACAGGTCTTCCACGGCGAAGGCGTCGCTGCCGGTGCCGAGCAGGCCGACGACATCCCACATCGGCGTCATCGGCGCCTTTTCGGCGGGGAACATCATGGTGCGGACCGCGGCCGTGCCGTCGTCCTTCCAGGTCGGTTTGCCGTCCGGGCCCAAGATGGGCGTGTGGCCGCCGAGCCAGGTCGCGTGCCGGCCGCCGCTGGCGAACGACCAGTCGCCGGTCACCCTGTAGCCGCCCTCGACCTCGGTCACCGCCGTCTTGCCGGGGCCCCAGGCGACCGACGCCTTGGGGTCGTCGCCCCAGATTTCCTGCGCGATCGCGGCGTCCATATAGGGGGCCGCCATGGCGCAGCCGTTCGATTGGCACAGGCACCAGGCCGTGCTGGCGTCGGATTTCGCGACCGTCTCGATGATATGGAAGAAGGTGGGCGGGTCGATTTCCGCGCCGCCGTACGGTGCCGGCAGCAGTAGCCGGAACAGGCCGGCGTCGTGCAGCGCGTCCACGAGTTCCGTCGGCAGCCTGCGGTCCCGTTCCGCCTGGTCGGCCGCGCCCAGGATGGTCGGGCCCAACGCGCGGGCGCGTTCCAGATAATCGATTTCGGGGTTTTCGGTCGATTCCATTACGCTTCCCATTGCAAGCCGCGGCGCGCCTTATTGAATTGTATCCGGGGCGACGTTTCAAGGCGGCGGCCGAAAACGAGACCGATCGGCCTTCGAATGCGGTAAGGCTGCCGCAAGGCGGTCGATCCGTGCCCGTTATACAGGGGCGGAAACCGCCGGATACCGGATGTGCCTGACGCCTTCCTCGAGCGCGCCTACGCGCTGCGGCCAGACTTGACCGGGCCAGCGGTACTCGACTTCGCCTCTTCGCGGCCAATACACCGATGTGTACAGGGTTCCGAAGCCGCGATCGTAGGCGGTGGAATAGAGCGGCGGTTTCTGGAACGCCGAAATGAACCGTTCCGCGGGTTCGTCGTGCAACGTCAATCTTCTGAGGAGAAATCTCTCGCGCTCCACGGTCGCCGTCGCCCGCGCGTGGCGGTGCCACTCGACCTGTCCCTGATGATTTGTCGCGACCCGCGCATCGGTGATCACCGTGCCGCCGTCCGGCGACAGGAAGGCGGTGAAATGCCGGCCCGCGCGGTCCGCCACCGTGACGTTGTAGCTCATATGGCAGGGAATTCGCTGCAGCGCTTTCGCGGCTTCGGTCGTATCGCGGCAAAACTCCAGAACGTACCGCACGATGATGGGGACGCCGAAGCCGTCGCCGACGATCGTCCGGCCGCCGAAGGTCAGCGATACGGCGAGGCCGTCTTCGTTCATGCCGTCGACGAGTCCGAACAGGCCGTCGGACATGCCGAGCACCCAACGGTCGTTCCAGCGTGTTTCCAGGATGATCGCGTCGCAAAGCGCCGGCGAATAGTCGTAGTTCCTTACCAGCAAGGGCTCCTTTCCCGGCCACACCGCCTGCGAACAGCCTGACAGGTAGGGAGGGGGGCAATAGAAACTGAGAAACCTCGCCGGCAGGTCCTTGCCGCCGATGAGCTCGACCAGCCGCTCGTAGGTCGGCACCAGTTCGGGCATGTATTTCCGAAACGCCCGAAGTCCGGCGAGATAGGTTTGCCGCCCCTCTATTCCTTCCGAAAGAAACCACCTTTGATAGGCGGGCCATAAACGCTCGAAGCAGCTTCGCCACTTCTCTCCGGGCTCGGCTTCCGAAATAGCTTCGAAAACAAGCTGCTCGGGAACGGACGTAATCTCGGACATGCAGCGGTCAGAGAATCTTGTACGCCGGTTCCCCCGAATCGAGAACCAACGCGCTCGGCAGGGGTTTCGCCCGATATTGCGCCTTGATGCCGTCGATCCAGTGACCTGAGCCCCGAAAACTCCCTCATCTGATAGGAGAGGCCGTCACAGAGGA
>CAYLTU010000154.1:0-13725 GCA_964386465.1 uncultured Rhodospirillaceae bacterium | reverse complement strand
ATATTAGAATAAAATACTAGCCTATGGTAAATTGGAAATAGGCGTCTACCTGTAGACGGGCGTTATCCCGCCGATCAGCGAGATCGCAGCGACCGTCGTGTTATCCGCCGCCGCCGCCTATGATTCGGCACGGTTCGATCAATCGGCGCGGTTACCACCGCCGTACCCGTTACTTCGCGCCGGCCGCCAGTTCGCCAGACATTCTTCCCGCGGCCTGTAGATCTCGATCCGCATCGGCCAGCAGGGTGCCGTATCGCTGGAATGACCGGCGCCGCAATCACCGCCGGGACAGGTGGACAGCGCGGCCAGGAGATCGATCTCGGCGAAAAGTTCGATGAAATCGCCGGGCCGGGCCGGGCTCGCTTTCATGAAATACTCGTTCGTGTCGCGCGTGTAGCCCGTACACATGAAGACGTTCACCACGTCGTGGACATGCGTCTCCGCCTCTTCCAGCGGCAAGTCCCGCGCCGCCGCCAAGGCCCGGGTCAAGCTCGAATGGCAGCAATAGTTATAGTCCTGCCCCGACAGCATGTGTTGGGTGTAGGGGTCGCAACGGGTGCCGATCACATCGTGGACGCCGGCGCCGAATTCGTCGAACCCGTACCAGTCCAAGGTGTCGTGCGTAATTGTCGCCATCGGCCGGAAGCCCGGAAAACTGCTCCACAACCGATCGCCCGTGCTGACATGGGTGGCATGCAGGGCGCGGGTCTTTCCGCTGTAGAACCGCTCCGTCAGATCGTTGGCGTTCCATAGGTTGAGATCGCCGACCTGCGGCCCGTCTGTGTTGACGATGCGAAACAGGTGACCGGCGGGAACCTCGAATGCCCGCGCGTCGCGAGGCGGAATGACCAGCTCGTCCACGAGCGTCATGTCGCCGCGAGCGGCCTCGTAAAATTTCTGGTCGTAGGCCGGCAGTTTATCCAGCGTGTAAACCGTCACCGGTTGCACGGCCCGCCGGGCGGCCGCATCGGCCGGTTCCGGATTCTGCGCTGATATCGCCATGACTGTTCCTTTCACTCATTCACCAACATTTTGAGAATGATTTTAGAAAGGAAACTGCGGAATGGCATGTACTTCCGTTTACGAAGCCTTACTTCGCAGCGACCGTTTCGTGCGCCCGTTCGGGCAACCCACCCAGCGACACGATGAACGCGGCGATGTCCGCGACGCCGTTACCCGCCTTCAGATTGGTGAAAAAGAACGGCCGTTCGTCACGCATTTTCCGGGCGTCGCGGTCCATCACGCCAAGGTCGGCGCCGACCAGGGGCGCCAGGTCCGTCTTGTTGATGATCAGCAGGTCGGATCGGGTGATGCCCGGACCGCCCTTGCGCGGAATCTTGTCGCCGGCGGAGACGTCGATTACGTAGAGCGTGATGTCGGCCAGCTCCGGCGAGAAGGTCGCGGCCAGATTGTCGCCGCCGGATTCGATGAAGATCAGATCGAGCGCTGGAAAGCGCAGATTCATATCGTCGATCGCGGCCAGATTCATCGAGGCGTCTTCGCGGATCGCCGTGTGCGGGCAACCGCCGGTCTCGACGCCCATGATCCGGTCCGGCGTGAGCGCGCCGCTGCGGGTCAGGAACTCCGCGTCCTCGCGCGTATAAATGTCGTTGGTGATGGCCGCGACCTCGTAACGGTCGCGCATCGTCTTGCACAGGGCGTCGGTCAAGGCGGTCTTGCCCGACCCGACGGGTCCGCCGATGCCGACGCGAAGCGGTCCGTTGCTGCTCTCGGTCATGATCTAAACAACCTCGTATGTTGCGTTTCGTGTTGCATGGACGCCCAGTCGGCGACAGGTGTCGCCGCGCCCAACGTCTCCAAGGATTTATCCTTCGCCGCTTCGGCGACATCGGCGAGAACCGCCTCGAGCGCTGCAGTTACTCGCTGCCCGTCGGTCTGGCCCAGTGGGACCGCGCGCACCGCCGCGGAAACGAGATTGGCCGCCACCGCATGCAGGAACGCTATCAAAGAGAGATCGAGCGACAGGCCTTGATACCCACAGACCGCGCCGACGGCGACCGCGTAGGCTGGCTTACGATCTTGCGAAGCAGCCAGGGCAACCAGCCGCTCGACGCCATCATGCGGCCATGCGGCGCGCACCGTTTTCAGGAACGCTTCGCCCTGCGTCCCGCTTTCCAACGCCAGTTCCGATGTCGGGCGCATCACATCCGCCCATTCGAGACACTCGGCCAACGCATCTTCATCGGCGGATGATGCCGCGCGATGGGCGATACAGAAGAACGCCCCGTCGATCGATCCCGCTCCAAACCGGAACAAACCATCGAGCCACGCCCCGAGCGACGCCGCATCGGTCACGAGCCCCGCCTCGACCGCAAATTCCAATCCCGAAGAATAGGTGTAGGCACCGACCGGAAAGGCCGGCGACAGCCAGGCGGAGAGCCTGTAGATATCGCGCGCGCCGTCAGTCATGGCTGTGTTCATGGTGGTGATGGTGGCCGCCGCCCTCATAGGCACCGCCCTCCGGCGTGAACGGCGCTTGCTTGCGGTCTGTCGCGCCGCCGAGTCCCCGAACCATCGCTTCGATGACATGGTCGTAGCGGAATCGGATGCAGCCATCTTCGAGGATCTGGACCGGCAGGTGACGGTTGCCGAGATGCCAGGCGAGCCGCGCCGTCTCGCGCGCGGTATTGCCATGCACATCGACGACGTCTTCCGGCGCTGCCGTGACCCGTACCCAGGTTTCGTCGTCGAGACGCAGCCCGTCCCCGTCCCGTAGTAGGGCGGCGCGGTCAAGATCGAGCAAAAACGCCTCACCATCGTCTGTATTCAGCCGCATGCGCCGCCGATGCCGGTCGTTATAGGTGAGCGTTACCGAACCGACCGCCGCCGCTTGCGGCCAGTCGCCAGTCGCTTCAAAATGGATGGCCCGTTTCATCGGTTAGGAGCTTGTACGCGTAATGCTTACGGTCTGCATCGACCAGAGAGGTGTGCGTGTTAGGAGGGGTTGCGCCGGCGATGCCGGCAGCATCGTCAAGCATTCACGACGCGGCATGCGCGCCTCTCTGGTCGACCCGAAGGGCCGCGTTCTCAAGGCCTTGGAACGTCGTCCGGCGCCGCTTGCGATGCCGCCGGCATCGCCACGCGACACCATCCTAGCCCAAGACATTGAGATCGCGGTGCAGACCATTAGCATTACGCGTACAGGCTCCTAAAACAAGAAATAGCGCTGCGCCATGGCGAGTTCCGTCGCCGGTTCGCAGGTCAGAAGTTCGCCGTCCGCCTTCACTTCGTAAGTTTCGGAATCAACCGACATGTCGGGCGTGGCATCGTTCAGGACCATGTCCTTCTTGCCGACGCTGCGGATGCCCTGTACCGGCAGCACCTGGCTCTGCAGGCCCAGCCGGTCCGCGACACCGGCTTCCGCCGCGGCCTGCGACACGAAAGTGACCCGGCTTTGCAGCAACGAGCGTCCGAAGGCGCCGAACATATGTCGGTAGTGGACAGGCTGCGGCGTCGGGATGGACGCGTTCGGATCGCCCATGGCCGCCGCCGCGATGGTGCCGCATTTTATGACGATATCGGGCTTCACGCCGAAGAACATCGGCTTCCAAAGCACCAGATCGGCCAACTTTCCGGCCTCCACCGATCCGACATAGTCGGCGATGCCGTGCGCCAAGGCGGGGTTGATGGTGTATTTGGCGATATAGCGCTTGGCGCGGAAATTGTCGTTCCCTCCGCTCTCCTCCGGCAGCGGGCCGCGCTGCTTGCGCATCTTGTCAGCCGTCTGCCAGGTGCGAATGACCACTTCGCCGACCCTTCCCATCGCCTGGCTATCGGAGGCGATCATGCTGAAGGCGCCTATGTCGTGCAGAATGTCCTCGGCGGCGATGGTCTCGCGCCGAATTCGGCTTTCCGCGAAAGCCACGTCCTCGGGAATGTTCGGGTCGAGATGGTGGCAGACCATCAGCATGTCGAGATGCTCGTCGATCGTGTTGACCGTGAAGGGCCGCGTCGGGTTGGTCGACGACGGCAGTACGTTCGCCTCGCCGCAGAGTTTGATGATGTCCGGCGCGTGACCGCCGCCCGCCCCTTCGGTGTGGAAGGCGTGGATGTTGCGGCCCTTGAAGGCGGCGATGGTGTTCTCTACGAAACCGGATTCGTTCAAGGTGTCGGTGTGGATCGTCACGGCAACGTCGGTGTCCTCGGCCACCGAAAGGCAGTTGTCGATCGCCGCGGGCGTGGTGCCCCAGTCCTCGTGCAGCTTCAGTCCGCAAGCACCAGCCGCCACCTGTTCGATCAGTGCGTCGGGCGAAGTCGAATTGCCCTTGCCGAAGAAACCCAAATTCATCGGCAGTCCTTCCGCCGCCTGCATCATCCGGCCGAGATGCCACGCGCCCGGCGTGCAGGTCGTGGCGTTGGTCCCTTCCGCCGGCCCGGTGCCGCCGCCCATCATGGTGGTGACGCCGCTCATCAGCGCGTCGTCGACCTGCTGCGGGGAGATGAAATGGATATGCACGTCGAGCCCGCCGGCCGTCACGATGCGGCCCTCGCCGGCGATCGCCTCGGTGCCCGGCCCGATCACGATATCCACACCGGGCTGGACATCCGGATTGCCGGCCTTGCCGATCGCGGCGATTTTGCCGTCCTTTATGCCGATATCGGCCTTGACGATGCCCCAATAGTCGAGGATCAGCGCGTTGGTGACGACCGTGTCGACCGCGCCGGCGTCGCGGCTGCGCTGCGACTGGCCCATGCCGTCGCGGATCACCTTGCCGCCGCCGAACTTCACCTCCTCGCCGTAGGTCGTCCGGTCATCCTCGACCTCGATGAAAAGATCCGTATCCGCCAAGCGCACCTTGTCACCGGTCGTCGGGCCGAACATCGCGGCGTAGGCGCCGCGTTCGATTTCGAATGCCATGCCTCAGTCTCCCAGCGCGCCGTTGACGAGGCCGTTGAAGCCGTAGACTTCGCGCGCGCCGGCCAGTTTCACCAGATTGACCTCGCGCGCCTGGCCCGGCTCGAACCGCACGGCGGTGCCCGCGGGAATGTCCAGCCGAAAGCCCCGCGCGGTCTCGCGGTCGAAATCGAGTGCGGTGTTTGTTTCGTAGAAATGATAATGCGAGCCGACCTGGACCGGACGGTCGCCGGTATTGGACACCGTCAGGGTCAGGGTCTCGCGTCCCTCGTTGAGGGTCAGCGTCCCCGACTGACAGATCAATTCGCCTGGAATCATCTCAAAGCCCCCTCAACGGATCGGTTCGTGGACGGTGACGAGCTTGGTCCCGTCGGGAAAGGTCGCTTCGACCTGGATCTCGTGCAGCATCTCGGCGATGCCCGACATCACCTGGTCGCGCCCGACCACCCCGGCGCCGTCACGCATCAGCTCGGCGACGGTGCGCCCATCGCGCGCGCCTTCGACCACATAGTCGGAAATCAACGCGATTGCTTCCGGATAGTTCAGCTTGACCCCGCGTTCGAGCCGCTTGCGCGCCACCATCGCCGCCATGGCGACCAACAGCTTGTCCTTCTCCCTCGGTGTGAGATTCACGGTTTCCTCCCAGGGTTCATACGTACCAAAGCCGCGGCAAACGGGCCGGCAGCCCTCCCGCCACTCGGCGCAGTTCCATCCAATAGGTTTCGAAGGTCCGTCGCAGGGCGAGCGGATCGGCACTCAACCAGCGCGCAACCAGCACGCCGTGCATGCAGGTCGCTCCGGCCCGAACGCCATCCGTGCCGCTTGCCAGTTCTTTCGCCATGTCCAGATGCGCCGACGCATCCGGGCCGAAATATATCGCCGTCGCATAGGCGCGCGCGCCGCCGAAGCCAACCCGGGCATCCAATGTTTCGACAACGTCACCATCCAATAGCAGAGCGTCCGCCCAGACCAACCGGCCATCGCGGCGAACCTCCCAACCGTCGCGCACGAAGCCGTGGCGCATCACTTCGCCCCGCGCGAGCCGGCCGAATACGACGCACTCACCGGCAAGCACCTTGGCTTGAGGGTTCGCATCGATCCTTGTACGACGCGACAATCGAGCACCGTCGAACAGGATGGTTTCCTGTGGCAGCCATTCGAGCCAACTGTCGGCCGCAACCTTGAGCGCGATGTCGACCCTGCTGTCCGGTCCTGTCGACCGGTAAACCTTCTCCGCCGCCTGCCCCACGGCGACCGCTTTGGCGCCCGCATCGAGCCTAACCGATATCGCCAAGCTGTCTCCGCCAACGAGTCCGCCGGATACGGTCGTGACAGCAGCCAACGGCGGCTCGTCCGCCTCGACTCTCGGGAACAAAACGCGAAGCGGGCTACCCTGGTCGAGCGCGGCGAGACGGGTCGCGCCATCCTTTACCGCGAACCGGACATGCGCATGACCCGCCATGCGCGGCAGGCTGCCGACCGGCGACCTCGACTCAGACGGTAAGGTATCGGCGTACATCGCTTTCGACCATCTCCTCGCGCGTGCCGGAGATTACGATTTCGCCACGTTCCATGACAGCGAAAGCATCGGCCAGATCGCGCGCGAATTCGAAATACTGTTCGACGAGCAGGATGGCCATGTCGCCGCGGTCGCGCAGTAGGCCGATGACCCGTTCGATGTCCTTGATGATCGAGGGCTGGATGCCTTCGGTGGGTTCGTCGAGGATGAGTAGCTTCGGCCTCGTGACGAGCGCCCGGGCGATCGCCAACTGCTGCTGCTGACCGCCGGAAAGATCGCCGCCGCGCCGGTCGAGCATTTCGTACAGCACCGGAAACAGTTCGAAGATTTCGCCGGGGATGTTGCGCTCGGCGCGGGGCAGCGGCGCATAACCGGTGCGCAAATTTTCCACCACGGTCAGCAACGGAAAGATCTCCCGGCCCTGCGGCACATAGGCGATGCCCTTGCGCGTCCGTGCGTGCGGCGGGAGCCTGGAGATATCCTCGTCCGACCACAGAATCTCACCCTTGGCGATGGCTTGCTGGCCGACGATGGCGCGCAGCAGGCTGCTCTTGCCGACGCCGTTGCGGCCGAGCACGCAGGTCACCGCGCCGCGCGCCGCCGACAGCGACACGTCCCACAGCGCCTGGCTGGCGCCGTAGAAGAGATCGAGATGGTTGATGGACAGCATCTAGTACCCACTATCAGGATTGGATGCGTCATGAGACGACCTGTGGCGTCCCGTGGCTAGGAGCGCCGGTGTCGGCGATGTGGTGCATCGGCAAGCCGGCGCGACGATGTCCACGGGACGCCACAGGCCGCCCGCAGGGTCGATTTTCGTTCCGCATCCGGGGCGTCGCCGTGCTTGCCCGATGTCCCGCATCGCGCTGCGCACGGCTCCTGCCGGGTGCGGTCGAAAAGTCAATCTCATGATGCATCCAATCCTGATAGTGGGTACTAGCGCCCCAGATAGACTTCGATGACACGCTCGTCTTGCTGCACCATGTCGAGCGATCCTTCCGCCAGGACGGAACCTTCGTGCAGAACCGTCACCTTGGATTCCAGTGACTTGACGAATTCCATATCGTGCTCGACCACGACGAGCGAGTGATTGACCGAGATTTCCTTCAGCAGTTCGGCGGTCTGTTCTGTTTCGGCGTCGGTCATGCCGGCCGCCGGTTCGTCGACGAGCAGCAGCTCCGGATCCTGGATCAGCAGCATGCCGATTTCGAGCCATTGCTTCTGGCCATGCGACAGCGCACCGGCCAGCGTGTCGCGCAAGTTCGTGAGCGCAATCGTCTTCAGGACCGAATCGATCCGATCCGACTGGTCGTTCTTCAAACGAAAGAAAAGCGACGCGCGCGTGGACCGGTCGTGCGCAAGCGCCAGTTCGAGATTCTCGAAGACGGTATGGCTCTCGAACACGGTCGGCTTCTGAAATTTACGGCCAATCCCAAGCGTCGCGATGGCCGCCTCGTCCATCTTCGTCAAATCGACGTCGCCGCGGAATAAAACCGTGCCCGAATCCGGCTGGGTCTTGCCCGTAATGACGTCCATCATCGTCGTCTTGCCGGCGCCGTTCGGACCGATGATCGCCCGCAGTTCGCCGGGCTCGACATAAAAGCTCAACTCGTTCAACGCCTTGAATCCGTCGAAGGAAACCGAGACACCGTCGAGATAGAGAATAGGCTCGAATTTCGCGTCAGCGCTGCCCAGTTTCGGCCGCGCGCGCTGGATTTCGCTCATAGCGCCCTCCGCGGGAACAGTCTCGCCACACGCTGCCCGATCTTGGTGAAACTATCGCGGCTGCCCGGCGCATTTTCGAGCAGCCCTGCGATACCCCTCGGCAGTAAGACGGTTACCAGGATGAACAAGGCGCCCAAAAAATAGAGCCAGAATTCCGGCGCCGCGCCGGTCAGATAGGTTTTCGCGAAGTTGACGAGTACCGCGCCGAGTGCCGCGCCGTGCAATGTGCCGCGACCGCCCAGTGCGACCCAGACGACGATCTCGATGGAGTTGGCGGGCGAGAATTCGCTCGGATTGATGATGCCCACCTGCGGCACGTACAGCGCCCCCGCGACACCCGCCATCATCGCCGAGACGGTAAAGACGAACAGCTTGTAGTGTTCGACCCGGTAGCCGAGGAAACGGGCGCGGCTTTCCGCGTCGCGGATCGCGACCAGGACCCGGCCGAGTTTCGACTTCACGATATAGAGGCTTAGAAGGTAGCCCGCCGCCAGCGCGATCGCCGACGCGGCGAACAGCCCCGCGCGCGTCCCGTCGGACTGCAGATTGAATCCGAGAATTTCCTTGAAATCGGTCAGGCCGTTGTTGCCGCCGAAGCCCATGTCGTTGCGGAAGAAGGCGAGCAGCAGGGCGAAAGTCATCGCCTGGGTGATGATCGACAGATAGACGCCGGTGACACGCGAGCGGAAGGCGAAGAAGCCGAACACCAAAGCGAGCAGCCCCGGCGCAAGCAGAACCATAAGCATGGCGAAGGGAAAGACATCGAAGCCGGACCAGTACCAGGGCAACTCCTTCCAGTTCAGGAACACCATGAAGTCCGGCAGGACCGGGTCCTTGTAGACGCCGCGGTCGCCGATCTGGCGCATCAGGTACATGCCCATCGCGTAACCGCCGAGCGAGAAGAACGCGCCGTGACCGAGGCTCAATATGCCGCAATAGCCCCAGATCAGATCGACGCTGATCGCCAGCAAGGCGAAGCAAAGATACTTGCCGACAAGCGCCACCACATAGGTCGGCACGTGCAACGCCGATTCGGGCGGCAGGGCGAGATTGGACAGCGGGACGAGCACAGCAGCGAGCGTCAGCACGATGAGTAGAATTCGCCCACCGAGTGGGGCCGCGACCAAGGCCGGTAGAATGATTCCGCGGTGGATCATGGCTCAGCTCTCCACCGCTCTGCCCTTGAGCGCGAACATTCCGCGCGGCCGTTTCTGGATGAACAGGATGACGACGACGAGGACGAAGATCTTGCCCAGCACGGCGCCGGCATAGGGCTCCAGGAATTTATTCACGATGCCGAGCGACATGGCGCCGACCAAGGTGCCCCATAGATTTCCGACGCCGCCGAAGACGACGACGAGGAACGAATCGATGATATAGGACTGGCCGAGATTGGGGCTGACGTTGTCGATCTGGCTGAGCGCCACGCCGGCGATGCCGGCGATACCCGAACCGAGGCCGAAGGTCATGGCGTCTACCCAGCCGGTGCGGATCCCCATGGCGCTCGCCATCGACCGGTTCTGCGTCACCGCGCGCATCTGCAGGCCGAACCAGGTCTTGCGCAGCACTAGCAGCAACACGCCCATGACGATCAGGGAGAAGACGATAATGGCGATGCGGTTGTAGGTGAGGGTGAGCCCTTCTGCGGTTTGGATCGCGCCCTGCATCCAGGACGGCGTGCCGACTTCCCGGTTGGTCGGGCCGAAAATGCTGCGCACGAATTGCTGCAGCACGAGGCTGAGGCCCCATGTCGCCAGCAGCGTTTCCAGCGGTCGGCCGTAGAGGAACTGTATGATGCTCCGTTCGATCGCCACGCCGACGAGGCCAGCCACGAGAAAGGCCATGGGGATGGCGATGAACAGGGAGTAGTCGAACAGAAAGGGCGCGTGGCCCCGAATGACTTCCTGCACGACGAACGTCGTGTACGCCCCCAGCATCACCATCTCGCCATGCGCCATGTTGATCACGCCCATGACGCCAAACGTAATCGCGAGCCCGATCGCCGCGAGCAGCAGCACCGAGCCGAGACTGACGCCCTGGAACAGGTTCTGCACCGTGCCCCAGAAGGCGGCGCTGCGTTCCGCCTCGACCAGGACGGCACCCGCCGCGTTACGGATCGCCGCGTCCGTTTCGGCGAAGGTTCCGTCGTCCTTCTGCACCAGAAAGCTGTTGAGAAGTCCGCGTATATCGGAGTCGGCAAAGCCGCTCAGCGTTTCGATCGCCGCCAAACGGACCTTCGGGTCGGCGCCATGTACCAACTGGATGGCGCCCAGCGCGCGGCGCATCCGGTCCTTGACCGCATCGTCCGGCTCCGAGCCGAGTGCTGACTCGAGCGGCGCCATCATCGCCTTCGCGCGCGATTTGAACACCGCGTCTGCGGCCGCGATCCGTTTCGCCGGGTCTATGTGCTGCAGGCTGAGGCTGCCGATCGCGCCGCGCAGTTTCTTGCGCAGCTTGTTGTTGATCCTGATTTTCTTGAGTTTGGAGGTCTTGGCGATCACCGTTGCAGTCAACGGGTTCTGGTAGATCGACTTGCCGTCCTTTTTCACCTTGAGTAGAATCGCGCCGTCGGCCTTTTGCCGGTACAGCGTGCGCGACAACATCGCTTCCAGGATATTCGCGATCCGAGGATCGTTCGTGGCGACCAACGCATCGATCGCTTTCGATTTATTGGAGAAGCTTTTCTGGCCGAGGTCCTTGACCAGCTTGGCCAGCGCCGCTTCGTCCGTTGCGGCGGATGCCGAGGTTGCCAGCGCGGCCGCGAGGACGAGGACGATAATTCGCAAGGCTGCGCGCATGGTGCGGTCCACCGAGAAGTGTTTGTTTCCGGTACCGGTATAAAGACGGAACCGGCCGGGCGCCCCACCCCATTGGATAGGAGCCCGGCCGGTCGAGGGTAGGTTTTAGTTGGTCATGAAGTTCGGTTTGACGCAGTTGCCGCAGACCCAGGGATAGGTCCAGTCAGCGGTCAACTTCGCGCTTTCCGGGATGAAATCGCTCCAGGCGTCGCCTTTCACCAGTCCTTCCGTGCTCCAGACCGTGTCGAACTGCCCGTCTTCCTGCACTTCGCCGATCAGGACTGGCTTGGAGAGGTGATGGTTGTTGTTCATCACCGCAACGCCGCCGCTCAGGTTCTTGACCGTCTGGCCGTACATCGCCTGGCGAACCGCGTCGACATCGGTGGTGCCGGCCTGCTTGACGGCCTGAACCCACATTTTGAAGCCGATATAGTGCGCTTCCATCGGGTCGTTGGTGACGCGCTTCGTGTCCTTGATGAAAGCGTGCCACTTCTTGATGAAGGCATCGTTCTCCGGCGTCTCGACGCTCATGAAGTAGTTCCAGGCGGCGAGGTGACCGACCAGGGGCTTCGTGTCGAGCCCGGCGAGTTCCTCTTCACCGACCGAGAAGGCCACGACGGGGATATCTTCCGCCTTGATGCCCTGGTTGGCGAGTTCCTTGTAAAACGGCACGTTGGCGTCGCCGTTGATCGTGGAGACGACGGCGGTCTTTTTGCCGGCGCCGGCGAATTTCTTCACCCCGGCGACGATCGTCTGCCAATCGGAATGTCCGAACGGCGTGTAGCTCTCCATGATGTCTTCGTCCTTGACGCCCTTCGAATGCAGGAAGGCGCGCAGGATCTTGTTGGTCGTCCGCGGATAGACGTAATCCGTGCCGAGCAAGACCCAGCGCTTCGCAGCACCACCGTCTTCGCTCATCAGATATTCGACCGCCGGGATCGCCTGCTGGTTCGGCGCCGCGCCCGTGTAGAACACGTTGCGAGAGGACTCTTCGCCCTCATACTGCACCGGATAGAACAGCATGCCGTTCAGTTCCTCGAAGACCGGTAGGACCGACTTGCGGGACACCGAGGTCCAGCAGCCGAACACCACGTCGACCTTCTTGGCGGTGATCAGCTCGCGCGCCTTCTCGGCGAACAGTGGCCAGTTCGAGGCCGGATCGACGACGACCGCCTCGACCTTCTTGCCGAGCAATCCGCCCTTCTTGTTCAAATCGTCGACCATCATCAGGACGGTGTCCTTAAGGGTCGTCTCGCTGATGGCCATGGTGCCGGACAGCGAATGCAGAACGCCGACCTTGATCGTATCGGCGGCCTGGACGGCGGATGCCGTCATGAACGCCGCCGTGGCGCCCGCGATCGCCAGACCGCGTGTCAGTTTTCCAAAACGTTTCATCGATTGCTCCCAACGAAGAATTCATTGCACACGGCGTCCTAAGAGCAACGAACGTGCCAGACTCGGCAAAAGCGATTTAAGATATTGATAAAACAATGGAATTTTTCACGGTGCACAGATATTTGTCGCGACAGCACAGCCGACACCGCACAATAATTAGGCACCTAATGGCAATTGCCTGTTTTTTCACCTTCCCGATAAAGTACGATTCAATCCGGCCCAGCCGGGAAGCGTCATGTTTCGAAAAATTTGGAAATTTAGCCTTGTGGCATGGTGCGGGTCGCCGACATAGTCTGGCGCTTGAGGGCCGATAAGGGCGAACCGGAATGCTGGAACTCGAGAACAAAGCCGCTATCGTGACAGGAGCCAGCCGCGGGATCGGCGCGGCAACGGCACGCGAACTGGCGGCGCGCGGCGCGGCCGTCCTATTGCTCGCGCGGAGCGACGACGACATCTCGACCGTCGCGGCGGAAATCAAGGAAGCAGGCGGCCAAGCGTTGGCGATGCGCTGCGACGTGACCGACTACCGCGCCGTCGAAGCCGCCGTGATGCGATGCCGGTCCGAATTCGGCAGCGTCGACATCCTGGTCAACAATGCGGGTTTGATCGAACCGATCGCGCGGCTCGCCGACTCCGATCCCGCCGCCTGGGTCGCGGCGGCCGACGTCAATTACAAAGGCGTCTATCACGGCCTGCGCGCCGCATTGCCGGCCATGCTGGATCAGGGCTCCGGCGTCATCGTCAATATCAGTTCCGGTGCGGCCACCGGCGCGCTGGAAGGCTGGAGTCACTACAACTCGTCCAAGGCCGCCGCCCAGTCGCTGACCCGGTCGGCCGACGCGGAGTATCGCGACCGGGGCGTACGCGTCGTCGGTTTCAGCCCCGGCACGGTGAGGACCGGCATGCAGGTCGCGATAAAGGCGTCGGGGCTCAATCGAGTGAGCCAGCTCGACCCGTCCGCGCACAAGGATCCGTCGGTCCCGGCCCACGCCATCGCCTGGCTGTGCTCCGACGACGCGTCGGATCTCGCCGGTATCGACGTTTCGATCAACGATGAGGCCGTGCGGCGAAGGGCAAAGTTGCAAGGTTAGGACAAAATCCGAATGGCGCATCTCGGGCCGAATGCGCGGCAACGAAAGTGTTCGAGCCGGCACTCCTTAGTCCGGTCATAACCTGACGGACATTCGCACCAACTGTCCAATAAATGTTTGTTCACTTATAGTTTGTAGAATAACCCCTCCCCCGCACACGGTGTCGAGTGGTAGAAACAACGTCTTGAATCGAGGGTTTGGCATTGAAATCATGGGCGCGAATTACCGGCTTGGCCGGCATCCTTCTCGGATCGGTTGTCGCTTCAACCGCTAGCGCCAATGAAGGCGTTTCATATTTCAGGATCGGAACCGGCGGAATCG
>CAYLTU010000153.1:0-13752 GCA_964386465.1 uncultured Rhodospirillaceae bacterium | reverse complement strand
CTTCCTGGATCAGGTCGAGGAATTGCAGGCCGCGATTGGTGTATTTCTTGGCGATCGAGATGACGAGGCGCAAATTGGCCTCAACCATTTCCTTCTTGGCTTGGCCCGCTTCGCGGTCGCCTTTCTGCACCGCTTGCGCAATGCGGCGGAACTCGTCCAGCGGCATGCGCGCCGTAGCGGCAACTTCAGCGATCTCCAGGCGTAGCTTCTTGATGTCGTTGCGATATTTGGTCGCGAATTTTTTCCAACCCTTGGTCTTCACGCGCGACATCGCGTTAAGCCAATAAGGGTCGAGCTCACGGCCGATATACCGTTTGAGGAAGTCGTCGCGTTTGACACCGCACTCCGATGCCGAGCGCATCAGCTTGCCTTCGAGCTGCATCAGGTTTTTGCTGATAGCCCGAATCTCCTCGACCAGTTGCTCGGTGCGTTCCTTGTTTAAATGCACTTGCTGCAAACAATTGAGCAGGACCGTACGATGCTTTTCGTATGTGCGTTCCGTTGTGGCGGCGAGCGATTTTCCCTGGAGCGTCAACTCGAACTGCTTGTCGCGAAGGCGGTGTAGCTTGCGATAAGTCGTGGCGACCTGATCGAATATTTCGAAAACGCCCTCTCGCACCATTTCTTCCATTGCAGTCAGAGACACAGTCGTGTCGTCGAACTCGTTCTCCTCCTCGGATGTATCGTCCTCTGCGTCAGAAAAGGTCTCGGCTGCCAAGCTGCCTTGCGACTGCGTATAGGTGGTTTCGAGATCGACGATTTCGCGGATCGTGGCGGTTTCCTCGACAATCGATGCGTACCATTCCGATACGGCCCACATTGTCAAAGGGCTTTCGCGCAGCGCCGTTGTCAGACGCCCTCGGCCGGCTTCGATACGTTTGGCGATTGCGACTTCGCCTTCGCGGGATAACAGCTTGACGCTGCCCATTTCGCGCAAATACATGCGGACCGGATCATCGGTGAGGCCCTGGTCGTCGACATTGCCGGTGGGAGTCGTTTTGACCTTGTGCCTCGGTTCCTCGACCTCGGTCGGCTCTTCCGCCGGGCCATCGTCTACGACGTCGATGCCCATTTCGGACAGCATCGCCATCATGTCTTCGATCTGTTCGGAAGATACCTGCCCCTGAGGGAGAATCTTGTTTAGTTGGCTTAGCGTGATGCTGCCGCGCTCTTTTCCTGCCGCCAGGAGTTTTTCCGTCTCCCGGCCGATATCGTTGATATCGAGCGTGGCTTGTGCGTTTTCCGGTTGGTCGTGATTCTGTGTTCGCTCTATCGCTATGTCCATGATCTTCCAGTTTTTTTATTCCGCGATCTTGTCAGAGTCGCCGATTTCTCTTTGCAAGGTATCGGACGCTCAACGTGCGGAATTTCTCCCCAAAACCTTAGTCACTCTCGCATGCATCAAACGGCCGAAACTTTGACGTTACATTACACATAGGAAAAGAGAATAATTTTGATAGTTGATATTGGAAATACAAATATCTCGGAATCATCCGGATTCCTTGGTTTTCAGCGTTAACACGTCTCATTCGATCATGCGGTCGTGGCGATACTGCGAAACGGTTGCATCGAGGCCAAGAAACGCGTCGTGCAATACCGCATCGTCCAGATCGTTCGAATGGACCGCATAAACGGGATAGGAGAATACCGGCGCGTTCGCGACTTTGCGCAAGGTGCCGTTCTGCAAATACGGCGCACAGACCCGCCGTGGGAAATACCCCGCTGCGTTTGCCCTGAATAGGTAGTCGATACCTAGGACGCCCAGGTCCAGCGACATATGCGGCCTATTTATATCCGGGAAATTTAGCGCGTGATCGCTGCGGAATTCCGGTCCCCAATTTACGAAGACGTAATCATCGCCCATCAACGGGTCCTTGGCGCCTGGGCTGGAAACCAGAATCATTTCATCGTTGAACAGTTTTCGCACTTGCAAGGCGGCGAGTTGCTGTGGGCGATACATGACGGCAATGTCAAGCGAACCTTCCAACAGATTACGCATCAGTTCATCGACGCGGCCGACTTCGCATTTTATCGAGATCGCTGGAGCTTCGGCATGCATCCAGGCGAGCCAGGCAACCAGGAAACTACCCCAGATGCTCAACTGGCCGCCGACCCGCAGCAGGGCGGCTTTGTTTTCTCCGACTCCGACTTCGAGGAATGCTTGGTCCCAAATACGCGCCATGGCAACGGCATGTTTTGCGAACTCCCGTCCGGAGTTGGTCAGGGACGCGCCACTCTTGTTCCGCGCAAAGACCTTCACGCCGAGTTGGTCTTCAAGCGAGCGGATTCGCATGCTGACCGTCGATTGCGTGACGTTTACACGTTCTGCGGCAGCAACAAAGCTACCTGTCTCAACAACCGCGAGAAACGTCCGGATGTTTGTAATATCCATAAATTCGACCGTTCATGACTTGCTTACGGGATAATATTCGATAATCGAATATGAATTTGCAATTGTATTCGACTATGGTTGCATAAGGATACACTGTCGTTTGTCAGCTTTCGAACCGAGGGTTAAAATTTCCTGCGATCCAATTCTCACGAATTCGGCAATGGGGCTCGAAGACCGAACGATGCGAAAAACCGCAGCAGTGAAGGTGAGGCAACCTCGGATGCTCGACCGGGTAATTCGTGGGCATAAGGCGTGGCGGCGCGAAAGCCTTCGCCGCGAAGATTGGTGTCTCGATATCCCGGATACCTGTCTCGCGGAAATCGATGCCGTTGTCGAATGTTTGCGCGCCAACCCGGTACCGACGATTGCGCTGGATGCCAACGACTATCGGCTTACGGCCTGCCGCCGGTTAATGAAGCGCGTGCGGACGGTCCTCGAAGAGGGTGTCGGATTCGCCGTGCTCGACAAACTGCCGATCGATATCTACTCGAAAGAGGAGCTGACGGCGGTCTATTGGCTGTTGAGCGGAATGATCGCGCGGCCGGTTGCGCAATCCTTCGATGGGGCCTTGCTCTATGACGTGCGCGATACAGGCAAGAAGATCGCGACCCGTACCCGCGGCGATCTGACCAATCAGGAGCTCACCTGGCATACGGATTACGGCTTCAATCATCCGTCACCGTTTCTCGGTTTGCTCGTCCTGCGCACGGGAAAGTCGGGTGGCGAGAGCTTCGTCGTTAGCCTTAATAGTATCCATAACGAGATGCGCCGGCGTTGTCCGGAACTGTTGGCGCGGCTGTATCGTCCGTACTATTGGAATCGGCAAGGCGAGCACGCGCCGGATGATCCGATCACGAACGTCAATCCAATTTTCCGTTATGACGGCAGACGGTTGAACGGACGGGTCAATCGGCGGTTATTGCAGGTCGGCTACCAATTGATGGATGAGCCGATGGACGAGGAAGGGGTGGCCGCGCTCGATACGCTCTACGAGCTGATGGACGACCCTGAAATGAATTTTACCTTTCAGCTCGAAGCGGGCCAGCTCCAGTACCTGAACAATTGGGGGTGCGCCCATCAACGTTCCGGCTATGTCGACTTCGACGATCCGGACAAGCGCCGCCATCTTGTGCGCACTTTCCTGCGCGACAACGGCGCGCGCGGCTATATGGGGTAGGTGATTAATGCCTAAGGTCCTGACGGAAGATCGGATAGAGAACTATCGCCACGACGGGTACGTGTTCCCCGTGCTGGCGATTAGCGAAGAGGAGACGGCCCGATATTACGGAATGCTCGCGGACTTCGAAACTGGCCTTGGCGGACGGCCATTTCGCGCTGGAGCCCGAACCCGTCTCCGACCTCGACGATACCGCGCGGGCCGCGCACGAAGACGCCTACAAGACCTACCGCGCCAACTACAACGAACAGCTTGCCTGGCACCAGGAAGGGCGCGGCCTTTAGTTAGTGGGTTGTGTAACCGCCGTCGATAATCAGATCGGCCCCCTGCATATAGGTCGCGTCGGTGGCCGCGAGATAGAAGGCCAGTTCGGCAATCTCTTCTGGTTCGCCAAAACGCCCGGATCGTAGATAGCTGCCTCGCGTGTCGGCGTAGCTGGGGTCCTTCTCCAGCCGGTCGAGGATCGGTTGCGTCAGGATCGGCCCCGGACTGATCGAATTGACGATGATGTTTTCCTCGCCCAATTCATAAGCCATCGTCTTGGTGAGATGGATCAGCGCCGCCTTGGTCAGCCCGTAGATCGCGCGCTTGTCGAAGGCGACGGAGCCCATCTGGCTCGCGATATGGATGATGCGGCCGCCACCCTGCTTGCGCATCGCCGGCAGCACCGCCTGACTGGCGAAGAACGCTGCGGCGACGTTGACCGCAACGATCTTGTCGAACTCAGTTCGGGTGAATTCGCCGAACGGCTTGTGGTCGCGGATACCCGCGTTGTTGACCAGGATGTCGATCCGCTCGAAGGTCTCCAAAGCCTGGGCGATCATCGCTTCGGGTGCGTCCGGTTCGGCGAGGTCGAACTGTCCGTACTCGATGCGGGCGCCGTTGGGGCTGAGCGCGCGGCAGCTTTCGGCGGCAGCTTCTAGCTGCTCTTCGGTCCCTTCGGCAACGAGGAACAGCGACGCCCCCTCCGCCGCGTAACGCCGCGCGATCGCCGTACCGATGCCCTTCGGGGTCGACGCCCCGGTGATGACCGCAATCTTGCCGCCCAGCCCGTCTTTTAATCCGCTCATGTCGTTAGTCCTTTCTTCGCTTTCGCATCCAACCGATATAGGCGGCGATTCCCGTACGCATGTCGGTTGCCGGGATGAAACCGAGGTCGCATCGCGCTGCATCGACATCCATGGGCTGGCGCGCAAGGCCAACCGCTCTGTCTGACGCCTCGAACGCGATATCGGCGTCGGGGATCAAGTCGCAAACGATCTCCGCGATCGCCGCATCGCTCGTGGTTTCCTTATTGCCGATATTGTAGGCGGTCTGCGGTGGGCGCGGGACATCGAGAGCGAGCGCCAGCGCGGCAACGATATCGTCGCGATAGACGTACTGGTAGCGGTCGGTGCCGTCGCCCGGCGGCCGTGACGCCTGGCCGTTCATCGCATCTTCGATCAGCGTTTTGACGAAGGACCGGGTTGTCCGGCCGGGGCCGTAGACGCGCGCGATGCGCAGGGCGATTCCGTCGAGCCCGTGTTCCGCGCGGTAGGCATGGATCAGGGCGTCGCCGGCGGCCTTGGTCGCGCCGTAAATATCCACCGGCCGGAAACCGGCACTCTCGGTAAGTGGCTCGGCACCCTTCGGTGCGCCGTAGGCGGCGATGGAGGAGCAATGAACGAACCGTTTCACGCCGTGCCGGCGGGCGGTTTCCATCAACTGCACCGTGGCGGTGATATTGATCGCGCAGACATCGAGCGGCCGGTCCGGCGCCACCATCGGGCCAGATATGCCGCCGCAATGGACGACGCCGTCGAAGCCGTAGCGTTCGAACAGAGCGGTGATCGTCTTGCCGTTGCGCAATTCGCCCATTTCCACGGCGAATCCGGGATCCCCACCGGACGGAAGGCCGAGATCGAAGCCTACGACAGTGCGGCCCGCAGCCGCCAATTTTTGAGCGACGGGACGTCCCAGCATGCCGTTCGTACCGGTGACCAGGACGGTTTGGGGAGATGTTGGGTTGTTAGCCATTGGAAAAACATCGCCTTGCCGTGATGCGTTAAGATGGCCCGGCAGTGGCGCGATGTCCAAATTCGCTGAGGGGAGGGTGTAGCGGCGTGACGATCCATCGACGCGTCTGGCGCATGGCGGGACCGATCATCGTGTCGAACGTTTCCGTGCCGTTGCTCGGTGCGGTGGATACGGCGGTCGTCGGCCATCTGCCCGAGGCCTACTATATCGGCGCCGTCGGCGTCGGCGCGGTGCTCTTTAGCTTCACCTATTTTGTCTTCAACTTCCTTCGGATGGGGACGACGGCGCCGACGGCGCAGGCCGTTGGCGCGGAGGATTGGGCGGAAGTGCGCGCCATGCTGGGGCGCGCCTGGTTCCTGGCCCTTTCCATCGGCGGCGGTTTGATCCTGCTCCAGATACCGATCGTTACGTTCGCCTTCTGGGTCGTGGAGGCGAGCGGGGAGGTCGAATCTCTCGGCCAAAACTATTTCCTGATCCGCATCTGGGCCGCCCCCGCCGCGCTGTCCACCTACACGATCATCGGCTGGTTCTATGGTATGCAGGAGGCTCGCATCCCGTTGGTCCTGCAGGTTGGCATCAATGTGGTCAACATCCTGCTCGATCTGCTTTTCGTCTTCGGGTTCGGTTGGGGCGTCGAAGGCGTCGCCGCCGCGTCGCTGATCGCGGAATATGCCGGGCTGGGATTTGCCGTCTATTTCGTTCGACGGCAGCTGCGACGTTTGCCACCGGCCAAGGGAGCGGTCCGCGTCTTCGATTTCGCCAAGATGAAACGCATTCTTACCTTCAATAGCTTCATCTTCCTGCGGACGCTCTGCGTTGTTTCGGGGTCGGCCATATTCATGACGCAGGGCGCCAAGCTGGGCGACATCCCGCTGGCCGCCAACCATGTGCTGTACAACTTCCTGCTGATCACCTCTTTCGGGCTGGACGGCCTCGCGAACGCCGCCGAAGCGCTTATTGGAGAAGCGATCGGCCGTCGCGATCGCGGTGCCTTCGATACGGCCGCCCGATCCGTCCTGCTGTGGTCCGGCGTCGTCGGCGTGATCAATTTTCTGATCTACTGGATATTCGGCACGGCGATCATCGCGCTTCTGACCGATATCGAGGCGGTCCGCGCGGCGGCGGCTACGTATCTGCCCTGGGCCATCGTCATGCCGCTTGTGTCGGTCTGGGCCTATACCTTCGACGGGATCTTTCTGGGCGCGGCGCGGGCGCGAACCATGCTGGCGTCGATGCTCGTATCCTTCGCGTTCTATATGACGGCGATGTTCACCCTGCTTCCGGCCTACGACAATCATGCGCTTTGGCTGGCACTAAACGTGTTTCTCGGGTTTCGCGGATTAACGTTGATGCTTCAGTATCCGCGGTTGCGCCGCG
The DNA here is from genome assembly GCA_964386465.1 of uncultured Rhodospirillaceae bacterium. Classification (GTDB taxonomy): domain Bacteria; phylum Pseudomonadota; class Alphaproteobacteria; order UBA8366. The sequence continues at coordinate 6,790 of CAYLTU010000153.1, read as the reverse complement.
AGGTCGAAGCACGGCAGTCGTCCTCGATTGCAAATTAGTGTGTCGCCCGTCATCTTGAGCCTCCGCCCGATCAGCCCCGCAACCGTATACTTTTATGAGCAAAGTCCTTCCGCTTTCCGGCCTCCAGCCCTCCGCACGCCGCCCGGTTCTGCGGAAAGAGGCGCTGTTGGCTGTGCTCGGCGGTGTCGCGAGCATCACGGTGCTGTTTTTCATCGTTCGCCCGATATTGCCGCCGGCCTGGTCGACGCCGGGCAGTCCGGAACTCTATTTGACCGGTGTTCTAGGAGCGGTGTTGTCGCTGATACCTTTCGCTTTTTCTGTGGCGAAACGTTCGGGAAAAGCGGACAGCCCACCCGCCTGGTTCGTCGCTCACGTCATCGCCGGGACGGTCGGCGTGGCCCTGTTGATCATCCATTCCGGTTTGTACCTGCGGCGGCCGCCGGCGTTGCTGCTTGCCGGTGGATTGTTCCTCGTCCTGCAGGGCGCGTTCGTGCGCACCTATCTGTCACATAGGATTTCAGGCCTGTTCGGCGGCAAATACGCGGCGATCGTCGGAGCGACCGCGATCGACAAAATCAGGTTGCGGGAAATCATCGCGGCGAAGACCGTCTTGCTGAAACGGCTCGACCCGGCGGCGGACGAGGCGCAGTTCTCGCCAACGTTGTCGAATTGGTGCCGTCATCCAATGTCGTGTTTCCGCTACAGCCTGCTGGCCCAGGCCGAGATCGGTCTTATCGGCCAGCGTCGAGCGGTTTCATCCGTCCTGGCCTATTGGCGGGCGCTGCACATAGCGGTCGCGTTCCTGTTTCTGCTGGGACTGGTCATTCATGTGGTCACGGTGACGTTCTTCGCCGGCTACGTGGCCGACGGCGGCCCGGTCACCTGGTGGCACCTCGCCGCGTGGGGCGCGCCATGAGCCGGCTCGCCCTGATGATCGACATGGAACGCTGCATCGGCTGCAAGAGCTGCGAGGCGGCCTGCAAGCAGGAGCACGGGCTGGGCCCGCACGAATACCGCAACAAGGTTCTGTGGCTGGAAGCGCCGGGGCGGCCGCATGTCGACCTGTTGACCGTGACTTGCCAGCATTGCGACCGGCCCGCCTGCCTGCGCGCCTGCCCGGTCAACCCGAAGGCGATCCGTAAAGACCCCGTGACCGGCGTGGTCGCGGTCGACGAAAACCGTTGCACCGGCTGCGGCGAGTGCGTCTTGGCCTGCCCCTATGGCGCGATGGGTTTCGATCCGATCGATCATCATGCGGTGAAGTGCGATCTCTGCGCCGACCGGCGCGGCAGAGACGAGAAACCGGCCTGCGCCAGCGTCTGCCCTACGACGGCAATCCGGTTCGGCGAACGCGAAACGCACCTGGCCGCCGTACAGGAAGAGGGGCGCAGCCCCGTCGATCACGATCATTTCCTGATGGGGCCGGCGACGGTTTATCTAAAATCGGAACGGCCTCGGGCCGAAGACGAAGCGGCGCCGAAACTGATCGCTCTGATGGCGGACGAGTCGAGCCGCGATCCGCTAAAGAACGTGACCCGCGAAGGACCCTACGGCGCCGAACGCGAGATGCGGACCGCCGACCGCGTCGTGCCCGGTTCCTGCAATATCTGCTTCAACGGCTGCCCGGTGAAGTTCCATATCAAGGACGGCACGGTCGTCGGCATTACCGGCAACGACGAGGACCCGGCGTTCAAGGGCCATGTCTGTCCGAAATCGCAGATGACCCTGCAGCTCTACAACAACGAGCGGCGACAGACCCGGCCCATGAAGCGGGTCGGGCCGAAAGGTTCTGGGCGGCTGGAGCCGATTCCCTGGGAACAGGCGCTGGACGAGATCGCCGCGAAGCTGATGGAGTTGCGCGACAAATACGGTCCGGAAACACTGGCGATGTTCTCTGGCACGCGCTCGGGCATCATCACCAATCAGGGCTACGTGCGTGTGTTCCAGCAGATGTGGGGCACGCCCAATCAGGAAAGTACCGAACCCTACTGCTCCTCGACCAAGAATCTCACTTTCGGGATGGTGCAGGGCAATCGGGTCTTGCCGAACACCTACACGCCGACCGACATCGGCAGCGCCGGACTGTTCGTCTATATCGGCGACAATCAGGCGGAAACGCGGCCGGTCTATTTCGGCATGATCAACGAATGGCGGCGCGAGAGCGGCGCGCGGATGGTTGCGATCGATCCACGATTCAGCGCGACCGCGAACAAAGCCGACGAGTGGCTGGCGATTCGATCCGGCACCGACCTGGCGCTCGTCCTCGCCATGATCAATCACATCTTCAGCAACGGCCTGCACGACCGGCATTTCTGCGAAAACTGGATTCAGGGCTGGGAGGAATGGCGCGACTATCTGGACCAGCAGGGCTACACGCCGGCCTGGGCGGCACCGATCACCGATCTGCCGCAGGAGGCGATCGAGCGGCTGGCCGAGGAGATCGCGACGGTTGATGGCTGCATGATCTATGGCAGCCGCGGGATCAACCAGCACTCCAACGGCACGCAGACCAACCGGGCGCTGATGTTCCTGGCCGCGATGACGGGGAACTGGGCCCGGCCCGGTGGCGGCTACTTCAATATTTCTTCCGCCATGTTCATCCAGGCCAACGCGCCGGAAGACAGACGCGTCACGCCGGAGCGCCCAGCCATCGGGCGTTCGCCCTCCACCTGGCTGAAGGCGATGACCGACCGCACGCCTTATCCGATCACTGCGATGATCGGCTCGAACAACCCGTTCTCTCTGTGGCCGTCGCAGGAACATGTCCGCGAGGCGGCGCAAGCGCTCGAACTCTATGTTCATATGGGCTTGTTCGAAAACGAGGCGAACCAGTACGCCGACTACGTGCTGCCGGTCGCGAGCGGGGTGGAGAAGGGCGGCATCAGCAGGGCGTCGGAGGAGCGGCGCATCGTCTGGAACGACAAGCTGATCGAGCCGCCGGGCGAGGCCCGATCCGATGGCTGGATCTGGATCGAACTCGGCAAGCGGCTCGGCTTCGGCGATGTGTTGAAGGACGAGTACAAGGACACGGCTATTTTCTGGGACGAGATGTGCGCAGGAAGCGAATTTCTGCGCGGCTGCACCTCGGAAGCCTTCCGCGCCAGCCCGATCCGGACCCTGCGCATCCCGATGGACGAGAACGGCGTGGCGCCGGAGACGCTCTACGCCGAGGGCACAACCGCGATGGGGCAACCGGAAGGCAAACGGTTCCCGACCGAAAGCGGCAAGCTGGAGTTCTGGAACGAAGATCAGGAAGCGGCTTTCGCCAAACTCGGTCTGTCGGCCTTACCGGAATTCTACAGCGAGCGTGAGCAACTCATCGAGCTGCCCTATATCGAGCGTGAGGGCGAGATTGGGGCGCTGGAGCAGCCGTCGATATTTTCCGAGCGGCGCACCTATGGTAGGCTGGCGCGTATCGTGCAGGGTTCTAACGATTCGCCGGGCGCGCGACTGCGTGCGCAGGGATACGACACCGAACTCGTCACCGGCCGCCCTCCGGCGCCGCATTTCCATTCCTGGACGCATGATTTCTGGCAGGCGCAGGAGATGTGGCCGGACCTCTACGTCCAAATGCACCCGGACAAGGCTGCTGCCCTCGGGATTGAGGACGGCGGGCTCGTACGGGTCGAGACGACGGACGGCACGATCAAGGCCCGCGCCTGGGTGCGCGACGGAATACGCCCTGAAACGGTCTACGTGCCGCTCGGTTGGGGCGAGAAACAGCCCTACAACCCGTGGCGGCCGGTCAACTATCTGACCGATCACACACAGCGCGATCCGATGGCGGATCAGACGAACTTGAAGACCCGCCTTTGCAAGGTATCGGCGGGTTAGAGCGGATCGGTGCCTAACCTGCCCGAAATCCTACAATGGCGAGCGATGGATTAGGAGGAAACGTCTTGAGCGAACGGATTAAACTGGGCACGGCGCTGCCCTTCAACGATATCGGCTACGACCCGAAGACCGTAACGGCCTTCGCACAGACCGCGGAAGCGCTGGGCTACGATCATCTAACCGGGACCGATCACGTGCTCGGCGTGAATGTTGCCAGCCGCCCGGATTGGGATATGAGCCGCAATACCTCGGCCGATGTCTTCCATGACCCCTTCGTCCTGTTCGGCTTCTTGGCAGGCGCGACGCGGCGTATCGAATTTTCCGTCCAAGTGTTGATTCTGGCGCAACGGCAGGCGGTACTCGTCGCCAAGCAGGCGGCTTCCCTCGACGTCCTGTGCGGCGGTCGGTTCCGGCTCGGTGTCGGGATCGGCTGGAACGAGGCGGAGTTCGTGGCCCTGAACGAGAACTTCCACGATCGCGGCAAGCGGTCGGAAGAACAGGTCGTGGTGATGAAACGGCTCTGGGCGGAGGAACACGTAACCTTCAGCGGAAAATGGCATGAGATTCCCGACGCGGGGATAAACCCGCGGCCCTCGATGGGATCGATGCCATTGTGGTTTGGTGGGCATGTCGAGGCGACCCTGCGGCGCACCGCGAAATACGGCGACGGCTGGATCATGCTCTCTCATCCGGCAGGCAAGCAGGCCGTCGCGCTGTTCGATAAACTCCGCGGTTATGTGGCCGAGGAGGGCCGCGACCCGGCAACGGTCGGCATCGAGATATGGACATCGGTCGCCGAAGGCGGCCCGGAGGATTGGCGCGCCGAGGCGAAATTCTGGAAAGAGGCAGGCGTCACGCACATTACGGTGAATAATGCCCGCCAGCGCACACACCATAAACGTATCGAAGGGCGTAGCTTCGCCGATCATATCGCCGGCATCGAACGCTATCGCGACGCCGTCGCGGACGTTCTATAAAGCCTGCTTGGAATTGCGATAATTCGAGGAGCTTACCCGTGTCCGAAACTCCCTTGCTTTTCACGCCGCTGCAATTGCGTGAGGTCACTCTGCCGAACCGTGTCGTCGTATCTCCGCTGTGTATGTACTCCGCCAAGGATGGCGTCGCGTCGGATTGGTTGTTCGCCCATCTCAGCACATTCGCGCGCGGCAAGGCCGGGTTGGTCTTTACCGAAGCGACGGCGGTCGAGCCGCGTGGGCGAATCACACCTGCTTGCCTTGGTATCTGGACCGACGAACAGGCCAAAGCGATCGAGCCGACGGTACGTTTCATCGAAGCGATGGGCTGCGTGCCGGGCATGCAGATTTCCCACGCTGGGCGCAAAGCCTCAACCGAACCGCCGTCCCGTGGCGGTACGCCTTTGGCGGCGGACCACCCGGACGTTTGGCGGACGGTGGGACCGTCGGCAGATCCGGTGGCCGAGGGTTGGCCCGTGCCGCACGCGCTGGAAGCCGCTGAGATAGCGGGGATCGTGGACGATTTTGCCAATGCCGCGCGCCGCGCGGCCGAAGTGGGCTTCAAGGTTATCGAGGTGCACGGTGCGCATGGTTATCTGATCCATAGCTTCCTGTCGCCGCTTGGCAACAAGCGCAACGACGCCTATGGAGGCGATATCCAGGGTCGCATGCGGTTCGCGCTGGAAGTTGCCGAAGCCGTCCGCGGCGCCTGGCCGGAGAACCTGCCGTTGTTCTATCGGATTTCCGCCGTCGATTCCCCGACGGAGGGATGGTCGTTGGACGATTCCGTCGTCCTGACACGCGAGTTGGCGGCCCGTGGCGTCGACGTGATCGACTGCTCCGCCGGCGGCATCCGCGGTGCCCCGGCGTTCCGCACAAATGAAGCCGGTGCGCCCTTGAGGTCCGGTTCCGACCGTCCGCCGGGCTTCCAGGTGCCCTATGCCGATCGCGTGCGCCGCGACGCCGAGGTTAAGACGATGGCGGTCGGCGTTATCACCGAACCCGACCAGGCGGAAGCGATCCTGCAGGAGGGTAGGGCCGATCTCGTCGCGCTGGGACGGGAGATCATGTACAACCCGTTCTGGCCGCTGCACGCGGCGCACTACCTGGGTGCCGATCCGGATTGTGGCATGTGGCCCAATCAATACCGCTGGGCCGTCCAACGTCGGGCCGAGATTGCGGCTGAAAATGCGCGCGCCGCCGCCGGTGCGTCAAAATAGGTTTTTGTCCAACCTTTGCGGCCGGGGGTAAACGAGGCAGAGAATCATATTGACCGTCTTGCCGTCTTCGGAAAGCGGCAACATCAACCGTTCAACCTCTGTGAAGTCGTTGACTTCCTCTTGCAGAAGGTCCGTGTGGTAATACGGTGTCATGTTGTCCGCGACGTTTTCGTACCTCTGCAGTACGCTTTCGAGTTCGCTGGACTTTACGCCCGTGCCGACGGGTTTTCCGGTTAGTTCATTTCCCAGCAGACGGACAACACGCGTTCCCATCAGACGATAGATAAACCGCGGCGTCTCGGGCGAAACGTCAACCAGGGAAATATATTCCAAAAGATCCGGTATCGCCGAGGGTTCGAGGTCGCTTCGTGACGGGCAATTTCTTTCGCCGCGCACCGAGTCCCAATACTCGAAAAATTTTCGGATTTGCGGGGCGCACTGCTTTGGCAGTTCGAATGATGAATTCACGAGCTACTCCCATCAAATCGACGGTAGCGTACTCCTACTAGTTTCAAGTATACGGCAATTAGCACCAATCATTGCAAGTGCATCGGGTAAGGGCCGGGGACTCACGTGCCGCCCGATACATCCGGTCTCGAGCGAAAAGAATAAAACTTGGTCTTTTAGAGCAGCGCGACACCCGCGCTGGCGCAGTCCTCGTCTTCCTGTGGTATAAATATTATAGTCACATAACTAGTTGATTAAATTATATAAATAGTTTTTACTAAAAGTAAATACCACACACGTGTACCACATACATTT
>CAYLTU010000152.1:0-13872 GCA_964386465.1 uncultured Rhodospirillaceae bacterium | reverse complement strand
GGGCAAACTGGCGGAATATCGGGCGGCGAACAAACCCGTACTGGCGATCGGCGGCGGCGTCTGGCAGCAATTGGCGGGAATCGAGGCTATTGACGATCCAGAGCGCGCTTTTCGTGACCTTAGCAGGGGTGGCCCGGCACCGGCGCCTGTAACCACGAATTTGGATCAAGCCGTCCAGGCTCTATGCGGTATTCTGGAAGACGAATAAGAAATATATAACATTGTTTTATTTAAATTATAGCCAATAACCCGAGCTGGACAAAGCCGGTTCGATCGTGCTGACGTTGCCCCTTAATTGTACCCGTTTATAGGCAGAGTCTGTTCTGGTTATGGTCCTCCTGGGACCGGGTTGCAAACTCCTTTGGTGAGAGGCCGTCCAGGCTGGTATGGGGCCTCTTGGTATTATAGTCGTGTCGCCAGAGATTGATGATCCTGCGGGCTTGGCTGTAGCTGCGGAACAGATGCTCGTTCAAACATTCATCCCTCAGCCGCCCGTTAAATGATTCAACGAAGCCGTTCTGCATCGGTTTGCCCGGCGCAATGTAATGCCATTCGACACGGCGTTCCTCCTGCCATTGGAGGATCGCGTTCGAGGTCAGCTCCGTGCCGTTGTCGCTGACCACCATGCAGGGATAGCCCCGCATCTCGGCGATCCGGTCGAGTTCCCGCGCCACACGGACGCCGGAGATCGAGTTGTCGACAACCGTTGCCAGGCATTCCCGGCTGAAGTCGTCGATGATGCAAAGAATGCGGAACCGGCGGCCGTCTACAAGGGCATCAGACACGAAGTCGAGAGACCAGCGCTGGTTCGGCCCTTGTGGGACCGTCATCGGCGCCCGGGTGCCGAGCGCGCGTTTCCGCCCACCACGCTTGCGGACCGTCAATTTCTCTTCCTTGTAGAGCCGGTACAGCTTCTTGTGGTTCAACTCCATGCCCTCACGCTTTAGCAGGATATGCAGGCGGCGATATCCGAACCGCCGACGTTCCGACGCGAGCGCACGAAGGCGTTGTCGGATCGACGCATCATTCGGCCGCGTCGAGCGGTAGCGGTAAACCCGCGCCGATATACCCGCCAACCCGCACGCCCGACGCTGCGAATAGCCTCTTTCCTCGATCGCCCAGTCCACGGCTTTCCGCCTCGAACCGGGCGTCAAAAGTTTTTTCCGAGCATTTCCTTCAGCGTCGAATTATCCAGCATCTGCTCCGCCAGCAGCTTCTTCAGCTTGCCGTTCTCAGCCGCAAGCGCCTTCAGCTTCTTCGCGTCCGACACATCCATACCGCCATACTTCGAGCGCCACGTGTAGAACGTCGCATCGGAAATCCCATGCTTACGGCACAGATCCGCTGCGGACATCCCTGCCTGATGCTCCTTCAGAACACCGATAATCTGCTCTTCGGTAAACCTGCTGCGCTTCATCGTCCGTCTCCTTCGATGGAAACAGACCCTAACCTCAATCCGAAGACATTTCAGGGGGCAACGTCACACGATCTTCGTTACCGGGAGTGAGATTGCCGACTGGTTCATCGCCGAGGACGGAACTGGCGGAGCGGCCGTCGCCTAGGCCCGCCGATTGCGATCCGTTCAGGGAAACCGCGTCGCTGGCGCGGCTAATCGATTTTTCGGTTGCTGCGAAAGATGTGAACAGCCCTGCGGCCGATCGACCAGGCCACCGTCAGCAACCCGATGCCGATAAGCACGCCTGAAATCCAGTTTTCGAAGAACCCGAGGAAGCTATAGTTCAGCATCGTCATCGCCTGGGCAAAGGAATTTTCGCCCAATTGGCCGAGTATGACACCCATCACAATCGCCGGAACCGAATAGGCGCTCCGGCGCAGGACAAAACCGGCGATGCCGGCGCCGAACATCGTATAGACGTCGGTGATGTTGCCCCGCAACGCATAGGCGCCGATGGTGGAAAATATCAGAATGCCAGGCGCCAGGATCGAAAACGGAATACGAAGCAGATGTACGATGGTCTTCGATTCGGCATAGCCGAGAAACAGTATTGCTAGGCTGGCCCAAAACATCGACGCGAACAGGACCCAGACCAGATCGTGCGCTTCGACCATGATAAGGGGGCCGACGTCCATGTCGTGCACGTTGAACACGCCGATCATCATCGCAGTCAACGCGCCACCGGGAAGGCCGAGGGCTAGCAAGGGAATCATGGCGGCCCCGGTCGCGGCGTTGTTGGCGGTTTCCGGCGCGACGACGCCTTCCGGCTCGCCGCCGCCGAACCGTTCGGGATGGCGCGACCAGCGCACCGCTTCACTGTATGACACGAAGGCGGCGAGAGTGGCGCCAATTCCCGGCAGGATGCCACAACACCAACCGATGACCGTGGAGCGCGCGACCGCGACTTTCATGGTCCAGAATTCACGCAGCGACGGGAATTCGACCGACAACTTGGGCGCCCGGTACACGCCGGTGGCGATTCTTTGGCCTTGAATAAACACTTCGCTAACGGCGAACAGGCCAAGAATTAAAGGGATGAAGCTGATGCCGCCGAGCAGGTAGAGGCTGCCGAACGAAAAACGCGGCACAGCCGTTACCGGGTCGCCGCCGATGCTGCCGATCAACAGGCCGAGCAGCAGCGACAACCAGCCTTTAGACAGCCACGATGTCCCCACCCCGGCGACAACTGTCAGCCCGAAGAAAATCAGCGCGAAGATCTCGACCGGACCGAAGGTGGAAATTGCGAAATCAGCTATCGGCGCGGTCGCCATCATCATGAGGATGGCCGACAAGGTTCCGCCGATCGCAGAACAGGTGACCGCGTAACCGATCGCCTTGCCCGCCTGACCTTTCTGGGTCATGGGATGGCCGTCGAACGCCGTCGGCGCGTTCTCGACCGAGCCCGGGATATTGAACAGAATCGCCGTGATCGCGCCCCCATAGACGCCCGAGACGTATATGACGCCGTAAAGCATGATGGCGTATTCAGCCGGCATCCATGCGGTGAAAGGCAACAGCACCGCCGCGAGGGTGAGAACGTTCAGGCCTGGAATTGCGCCGAACACGAGACCACTGATTAGGCCGCCGGCGAAAATCGCGACGCCGTACGGATTGGTGAAGAGCAGCGCGGTTCCGGTGTAAAAATCTTCCATGCCGCCTACTGGATCAAACCCATCAGTTGCCCGTTCAGGGTATGAAAGTACCCTGCGCCCTGGGGAAGCGGCGTGAAGATCAATTTAACGAACAGCAACACGAGAATGGCATACAGCCCGACCGTGACCAGGATCAATGTCTTCCAACGCCGGACGCCGAGCGTATACATGAACGCCGGTAAAAAGACCGGGGTCACCAGGTAGAACCCGAGCTTATGCATCGCGTAAACGTAAATCAGCGGCAGCAGGAATATCGCCACGAGCCTGGGTGAAAACGCGACGGCGTTGCCAACGGGTGTTTCGAATTGCGCGGCCTCGGCGGAGTCCTCGATCGGGTTGCCACCGGAGGCGTAAATCGAAATTCCCAAGATGACGGCGGCGATAATCATCCCGATCAGGATGACCTGGGGCCAAAACGCCGGACCGAGCGCGAATATCTTGTTCGGCGCGTCGAATTCCGAACTCATGGTCAGGCCGACGACGGCGAGGGCGAGCCAAGCCAGCGGTTCGAGATAGGATTTCCAGGTCAGACGTCGAACCGGTGTGGCGTCGTTATCCATGACACAGCCTAGATTGCGATGAGGTCCCGGTGCTTGCGCGCGCGAGACATGGGCGGCGCGGCGAACGCCTTGGCCGGATGGAGGACGGACGGCCCGTGGTCCGCCGCCCTCCGATGCGGATGGTCTATTAGGGGCTTACATGCCCTTACGGACTTTAGTCCCAGACGCTTTGAAAACCTTGGCATAATCCTTCATGCCGGACGCCAGAGCCTTCTTCATATCCGCCGCGTTTAAATAGGAGTTCACGATATCCAGGCTCTTGCGCTTGATGAACGTTTGATGCTCGGCCGTATCATAGGCTTCCTTGAAAACCGCTTCGAGATAACGAACGATATCCTTTGACGTTTCTTTTCGGACCCAGAGCCCGCGCATTCTGAGCAGCGGCTTCCAATTCATTCCCAAATCGGCGCCAGTGGACAGCGTATTGGGGGCGATCTTGAAGCGTTCCGGCCAGATGCTCAACACCGGCATGAGCTTTCCAGCCTGAACGTGTTTGGCGACATCGCCTGGTTGCTCAATCAATACGTCCAGTTTACCGCCGATCACCGCGCCGTACCTTTGGGCCGGCTTGTCGAACATGACTTGCTTCGCCTTGAAGCCGAAGAATTCCGAAACCTTGGCCAGCGTCACCATTTCCATGTCGGCATGCAGGTTGGAAACCGTCATCTGGCCGCCTTTCGCCTTGGCGTAGGCGACGACCTTGCTCCAGTCCGGCTTGCCGCCGGTCAAGAAACGTTCGTCGCCGCCACGGATATACAGGCCGGTCGGCGCGACGTTCATGATCAACAGGCTTTCCAGATCGGTGATCGGGTTCAAGTCATGGTCGCCCTTGACGTATCTCGATACGAGTCCGTCGGAGTGCTGCAATATGGTGTAACCGTCGGCGGGCGTTTGCGAGAATTCAGGCAGGCAGTTCAGGCCGCCACCGCCGGGCTTGTTGATCTTGTTGATCTTGACGCCCAGGATCTTTGACGCCGGACCCTGCAAGGCCGCCACCGCCTGATCCGAGCCGCCGCCCTTGCCGTAACAGACGAGAACCGTGATCGGCCGATTGGGGTAGTCGCCGGGCTTTAACTCCTTCGAACCGGCGATGGCCGTTTGCGGCAGCGCGACCGCGAACACGCCGGTTAATGCTAACGCCGCCACACCGGACGCACGTAACGCTGTGCTCAAAATTCGCATGATAATGCCTCCTCCTTGTGGACCCATCGGCGGCATCGATCGGTGCCGCCTGACCAAATTTTTCTTTTCAACCCAATTAAGAAACGATGATTGTTTGCTCTACGGCAAAGTTCTGAATTTCATTCTCCACACTGAATTTTCGGCGTCAAGTTGTCCGGACTAATCCATCTACCCCGAACCGGCTGCGACCGCCGTTCGCGTCGTCGCGAAACGCTCCGAGCGCACTGTTAGACGGGCGAGCGCGGCTTGGTCCAGCGCAGGCACGTATCCGGATCGAAGGACGATCGCGCCGCCGTCGAAGACGAGGGGTTCTCGCAGAAGCTGTTCCCGGTTTTTCAGGAAGCCGTGCATCTCGCCCGCATGGGGCGTGGCGGCGCGGGCGACGCACGCCTCGACCCAGCACCCGATGTCCGTCGCCGCACCGTTGCCGAGAATCGCTCCCATGCCAAGGCTTGCGATCCGTTGCAGCCCCTCGGTCAACAGATCGACGCCGGTCGACTTGGAAATCTTCAGCTTGACGAAACCGCAGCCCATCATCGCCCCGGCCCGCTCGATGTCGCGGAACCCGTAGATCGACTCGTCCATCATGACGGGAACCGGCGACGACGCGGCCACCGCGGCGTTCGAGTCCCAATCGTCCGCGTCGCAAGGCTGTTCAAAGAGCTGGATCGAATCCGTGTCCAGCGCGCCGGAAAACCGAAGCGCCTGGCTTCGCGTAAAGCCTTGATTGGCGTCCAGGCGCAGCGTCGCGCGCCCGGCGTTCGTTCGCTGAATCAAGCGCAGCCGTTCAAGATCCTGGTCGACGTTCCAGCCGACCTTGACCTTGAGGGTATCGAACCCCTGTTCAAGCAGCGCCTCGATTTCGTCAGGAATTTCACCATGATCCTTGCTATTCACCGGCGCCAGAATCGGCACACGTATCTCTTCGTCGGGAGGATCCAAAATAACGTTCGATTCCAGCATCTCCAGCGCCACCTGCAGGACGCTGACCGCATGGGGCTCGCTTTCCCGATAGGGATCGAAGCTTTCCTTGGCGGCTGAAATTTCGCCGCCGACGATGCGCGCGCCATGTTCGCGCAGGAACGCCCACGCGCCATCGACGGTTTCGTGAGTATAGCCGGTTATCACCGTCGTCTCGCCGAATCCACACCGACCCTCGGAATCCTGCACTTCGCCGACGATCGAGTCGAGCGCGGTGATCTTCGCCAGCGATGAGTTGTACGGCTTGTAGAGTGGAACGCTCAGGCGATGGAGTTTGATTTCGTCGATCGTCATTGACATCTCCCTTTTGCCGGCCAGGCTCTCAGGCCGCCACCGGCGCCACGCCCTTCAACTGGGTTCGATGCATGATGCGGCGGTCGTCGGCGTCGAATTCGAGGCGCCGGTGCATCACGGCGAAGTTATCCCAGATTATCACGTCGCCGACCCGCCAGTTGTGCGTCCAAACGAATTGCGGCTGAGTCATGTGGGCCCACACTTCGTCGAGCAACGCCTCACTCTCAGCGACCGGCATCCCGACGATATAACTGTTCGATCGCCGGCCCAGCAGCAGCGCGGGCCGCCCGGTCGTCGGGTGCTTAATCGTCATGGGGTGCCGCGCGCCTGGCGTCTTGGTGACATCGCATACCGGCTCGTAACCCTTGCGCAGCGTTCCGGCGCTGGAAAGGGTCAAATCATGGACGGCGAGACGCCCCGCGATCTTCTTCATGAGCGCGTCCGGCATGGTCTCGTACGCGGCGTACAGGTTGAGAAAGCTCGTTTCGCCGCCTGTTGCGGGCAGCTCCAGCGCGTATAGCGCCGCCGCCTTCACTGGCTTTGGATTGTACGACATGTCCGCGTGCCAAAAGCATTCGCCGGAGCCGAGCGAGCCGATTTCCACCCCGTCGACGATCACGTTGGAAATGACGGACACTTCGGGCAGGCCCGGAACGTACCCGTCGCTCGTTGTATTCTTGGCTTCGTTCGGCGGCGCCTTTTCGGGTTCGCCGAAATATCGGCTGAAATCGACCAGTTCCTCATCGCTGAAATCCGCGCCGCGGAAAAGCAGCACCAAATTTTCGTGCCAAGCGTCGTTCAGCGCGGAAACGGTGGCCGGGTCGAGTTTCTGTCGCAAATCCAACCCGCGTATCTCGGCGCCACCAGCCGGTGAACCCGGCACGATTTCAAAAGCCATTTCACGCTCTCCTCGACCAACTGGCCAGTGATACCAAGGAGCCAATCACCTTAAACAAACTCAACCTGCATTGCGATATGGTAATAATCGGTGCCGCGAATTCGGTTCAATCCGACATGTTCATGACCCGAAGTGCGTTACCCGACAGCACCTTTTCCTTGACGCCCGGCGCGAACGTCCATTCGTCGAACGCCTGTACGCTTTCGACCAAGGGGCGGCTTGGGTAGGCGGTGCCGAACAACGTTCTGTCGGACAAATACATATTGGCCGCCTTCACATAGTCTTCCGCGCCTGGAAGGTTTACGCCAACCATGTACAGATCCGGAGATAGGTAAATGTTGGCGGCGACGAATGCGAGACCGAGCACTTCACGCACCCAGGGCCATGCGCCATGCGATACGATAATCGATAAATTCGGAAAATCGCGCGCGACCTTATAGAGAGGCAGCGGTGATCCGTATTCGTGGCCGTACCCTGCCATGTGGCTCAGAAGACTGCTCAACGTTACAGATATCGGAACGCCACGCTTCACACAGTGTTCGTAGAGCGGATAGAGCCGTTCGTCGTCGGCCATCATCGGCGTCGGCGAGGCGCCAGGCTCTATCGATACCCCCTTGAAGCCAGAATTCTCGAGGCAACGGTCCACTTCCGCGAGGCACCAATCCATAGTACGGCTGACGTCTATGCCGGCAAATGAAACGAACCGGTCCGGATAGCTCGCCATGACGTCCGCGATATCGTCGTTTGGAATGACGCCATGCGGTTCGGCCGATTGACGGCCCATGATGACACCGAGCCGGATATCGGCCGCGTCCATCTCCTCGATCAACATCGCCATAGACCGGTTTTCCGCCGAAGGCGGGCGCGGAAAGCCGATGCGAGAGGGATAGAACTTCGCGCCCTTGCGGAACTGCGGCTTGTCGACCCAGCTCTCGATTGGCGGCCTGAGGCGCATATCGACGATCATCCTCGCCTCTCCTCGATTGCCTTCTAAATCCCAAGCAGTCGCCGGGCGTTGCCGCCAAGCGCCTTTTCCAGCGGTTCCGGTTTGAAGGACAGGGATTTGAAATCCTCGACCGTTTGTTTCAACAGCCGGATCGGATAGGCGGTGCCGAAGAGCAATTGATCCGCCATGAACCCGTTGGCCGCCTCGACGTAGGCTTCCGAGCCGGGCGCGAAATGATAAATATCAGGCGAGACGTACACATTCGCATGCTTGAAGGCGACGGCGATGATTTCCGTCACGTAGGGCCAACAGCCGTGTCCGGCAATGATTTTCAGCGACGGGAAGCGGGTCGCCACGGCGTCGATCCGGGCGGGGTCGCTGAACCCGATATCGGGTCCGGCGAACGGCCCTGACATGATCGAGACTGGAACGTCGAGTTCAATGCATCGCTCGTAAATCGGGAAGATGCCTGGATCGTCCGGATGGCCCCGGGACCGTTGCGGCTCGACAAAGACGCCTTTCAAACCCTTTTCCGCGACGAATTCGTCGATTTCCGCCAGCGCGTCGTGGATTTTGTTGGTCACATCGACGCCGGCGAAGCCGATGACCTTGTCGGGGTATCGGGTTTGCAGGTCGAGTACGTGGCTGTTCGGAATGATGCCGGCGGGGAAACGTCTTTCGCCGACCATCATCTCCGGACTGTTGCGGCCGAGTGCGACGGTGTAGTCGATCCCGGCCTCTTCCATTTCCTCGAAGAAGCCGTCGAGCGACGCGTCCAGGAACGCCTGGGACATTCCCTTCGCGCCCACCCGTCTGGCGAACCACTCCACCCGCGGGGCGTCGAAATACGTCAAATATTCCGGTGTCGGCGGACGTCCGCGAAAATCGATAATCATCTGCTGCCTGCATCGTCGTTTGAACCGTCGGCGGCCGATCGAAGGAACGCCAGTATGACAGAGTATCCGCGATGCCGCCCGCTCGCCACCCTTCGCCCCGACGCTCTAGAAACTGCGCAGTCGGCTCCTTGCGCCCAGAGGACAGCCTGAGAGCGTGACGAATTTCGTTGAAAGGTCCCGGAATCGCGTCTCGTTTCGCGAATTTGTGTTCCCGGGATTACGGGTACCCACCCACTTGTGCCGCGGCGCGGCTACCACGAAATCAATTCACGTGGGAATTGATTCATGATCTCCGGCGCGCCGTCGGTCGCGGCGACCATGTCGCCGATGACGGCGCCGGCCACGCCGGGCACGAAAAGGTTGGGATGAAATTCGAACAGCATTCCCGGTTCGATTTCTATAAAGGCACCTTCTTCGGGCGCCTGAGGGGAATCGTCATAGGGCTGTGGGAACGGCGCGCTCGCGATCGGGTCTTCGTAGGAATGGCCAAGAGCATGCGCCGCGCGGAACCGGAATATGGCCTCGGTTTCCGGATAATGGCGATGCAAAACCGCGTCAAAGGCGGCGTTGACGTCGTAAAGATTGCCGCCGGGGCGCAGGCGATCGAGACCCGCTTCCTCCATTTGCAAGGCGATATCGAAAACGCGGCGCTGTTCGTCGCTCGGCGCGCCGTAGGTTCCGGTGCGTATGGCATGGCCCCAATGCCCGTCAAAAATTAAATAGATGCCCGCCAGCACCTGATCGCCGCGTTCGGGCACGCGCATGCATTCTTCCTTGTAAAATCGTGAATAGTCGGCGACCGGCTGCACCGTAAGCCAGGTGAGAATGTACTCGGCGCCGGCGAAGCGCGCGGTATGCTCCATCTCGGCCTGAATCTGATAGGTTCGCTTTCCGCCGCGCACTTCCCGGGCCACGGTTTCGAAAATATCGTCGCAAAGTGCCGCCGCGCGCCGGTGGAGGGATAGTTGGAGCGAGTCCTTGACGACGCGCCGCCGATCGAGTTCGGCGGTGAAATCGACCCATTCGACGCGCGGCAGCGCGCCAACCAAGCCCTCCCATATCGGTACCGGCGTCTCGTCGCGTCCGACATAGCCCACGCGACCGTCGCTACAGCCGGCGTTGTCCAGAATTTGCGCGACGGCGGTGGCGAAATTAGGCGGTTTGACGAACCGGACGTCGTCGAACCACATGAGCTCCCGGCCAAGGATGCTTAAAAATATATTCGAAGTCAGGAGTCGCGGCGCCTGTCCCGGAGCGAGGACCAAAACCGAAGGCGAGTTGTGCCCGTCCCAGTCGACTAGATAGCGAAGATAACCATGAGTGCGGCTGCCGGCGCCAAGCGCGCTGCCGTTTCCGTAAACCACCAGCGCGGCATGACCCGCGCCGCCAAGCGCGTCCTCGACGTCGCGCAACCGCGACCGCAATGTAACCTGGTCTATACCCATCGCCCGCCTTCCTTCGCCAATTGCGCCGCTTGAGGCATCCCGATAGCGCAGTTTATCTTTGACCTTTGGTATTAGCCGACATTTGCCTGGTATCGTCCAGGATTGTGAAAATCATATCACACGGCGCCATAGTTGAAGGAGGCGATGGATGCGCTGCCGCACGGTCAGTTTGGAGCGATGCTGGAGGAAGCATTAAGGAAGCGGCAGGGGTAATCCACGTTGCTCAAGGAAATACTCCGACCGTAGCCGAGGCCAAGGTCCGGGGTACGGCCGTTCAAATGGACGATGCGACGCGCCTTCAGCCTGCGCAAGCCGGTTCATTGAATTGATCTCGACCAATACGTCAGATTGGCCTGACCGCCGTTAGCGGTAGCTGGCGCCGATGCCGGACACTTTGAGCAGGCCTATACGGCAGGTAAGACACTGGTCATGCAGCCTTCGAAGCCGGAGAAACGCGCTGCAAAATTTAATAGTCATATCACGCAACCTTGGATCCCCAGCCCTCTTCGAGGCGGTCCACAAGTTCGTTCAAGTCCGTTACGTAACGCTCCATAAACGAAACGTCTTGATCCTCGAGGTGTCCGAATCGCCGCTGGCCGCCCAGGAATTCCCGCAGTGAATCGCTGAAGTCATCTCGTTTGAAGCTTACGGTGCGCCGAAAACCTTCATTCCCCCATTCCCACATCGGCCAGATACCCGAGGTCACACCGAGTCGGGTAATGCGGGAGGATTGATTATCATCATAGCCCCAACTGACATTGCAGGGCGTGAAGAGCTGGATAAAGGCGGGGCCCTCGCGGAGACCACGCTCCACCTTCTTGAAGAAATCCGACAGATGCGAAGTGGAAGCGGTGGCGGTGTAACGGGCTCCGCTGA
Source organism: uncultured Rhodospirillaceae bacterium (assembly GCA_964386465.1). Classification (GTDB taxonomy): domain Bacteria; phylum Pseudomonadota; class Alphaproteobacteria; order UBA8366. The sequence continues at coordinate 2,686 of CAYLTU010000152.1, read as the reverse complement.
ATTTCATCATCATCGCGGGTTGCTTGCGGACAACCGTGCGTTCGGTCTTGTCAATGCGGCCTTTCGGGCGTGTGCTGGTGCGGGCCAAGGGATCGGTCATGCCCGTGCTATGGGTGCCGCTGGAGGAGTAGCCCTGGTTATCGCAAACGATATGGAGATATGGGTAACCCTTCTGAAATGAGCCGGAGACGTCGTCCAACCCCATGTCGATCTGCCCATCGCCGTCGATCACGACGATCGGCCGTTCAATTCCGCGCAATTCCATAGCCAACCACAGCCCGACGCATTGACTGTCGTGAAGCCCGATGCCCGAGCGCTGCATGAAATTTCGGCCGATCCCGCAGCCTTGCCCGAATATCAGCGGCACGTTGATTTCTTCGCGTTCGGCGGCCTGGAGAACGATCTGCATCACCAGCTTGGACGCGAGATTGGACGGACATCCCGGACATTGACCCGCATCGATGTTGCGATATCCCAGCTGGCTGTCCGATTCGAGCACCATTTCGAGATTCATGCCCTTACCCTGCGCCATGCTCTTGGTCCTTTCCGTCGGTGGTCGTGTGGTAACGCCAGGATATTTCCTCGCCGCGCCCCGTTCGAGCGGCCTCAACGCCTTCCAATGCGATTTCGCGCATGTCGTAGATACTGAAACTGCGCCCGCCAAGCGCGATCACGCGGCCAAGCACCATGGGCGGATTTTCGCGCCCGTAGAGCGAGGAGCGGAGTTCTTGGAAAAGCGTATAGACGGGGTTGCGATCCAACGCGATGACCACACGGGCCCGAGCGCAGGCCTCCCGCGTCTCTTCCAGAGGGAAGGGCCGCAGAGTGCGGATCTTGAGCATCCCGACCTTATGGCCGTCGGCGCGCAGCATATCCACGGTTTGCCGGGCGACGGTTGCCACATTGCCCATAACCGTCAACACCACTTCCGCATCTTCGGTCTCGTAGGTTTCGGCCAACCCGCCATAGCCGCGCCCGAAGATTTTTTGAAACTCCTTGTGCGCTTCCCGAAGTTTCTCCTTTGCGGTCACATTAAGGGCATGGTCGATCTTGCCCCGCAGCGCCATGTAGTTGGACCACCATCCTTCCATACCGGCTCGCGGATGACCGTAAAGATCCTGTATATCAACTGTCAGCGGGTCGGATCCCGGGGGTACCTGGTAGGGCGGCAAATAGCTGTCCACCTGCTCCTGGGTCGGCAGGCTCAACGGGTAGGTCGCGTGGGATACCTCCCAACCGGCGTAGGTGACGAACGCGGGGAGCAGCACCTCATGATCCTCGGCCACGCGATAGGCTTGAAGCGTGGTATCGAATACGTCCTGTGCGTTTTCGCAGTAGAACTGCATCCAGTGCGTGTCTCTGAAGATGATGGTGTCGTGGTCGTCCGAGACGATGGTGGTGGGTGGTTCCATCGCCCGATGGGCCACATGCACGACGATCGGCGCGCGTCCGTAGGCGGCCCAGAAAAGCGGCTGATACGCGAAGACGATGCCCTCGGAGTTCGTGGCGAAAGATGACCTAATCCCTGATTGCGTCGCGACAATCTGTGCGTTGACCACACTGCGTTCGTTCTGCAGATCAACGACCCGGCCGTCCAGTTCTCCCCGGTTTATCATCTGCACCAGTGTTTCGCCGACCTCGTCGGATGGCCCGATGGGGAAAAAACCCACCACTTGCACGCGCGCCATCTTGCAAGCTTCGGCCGCGGCGTGATTGCCGGTCATCACCTCCACTTGCGGTGCGTTCTGCTTCTTTTCCGTCATTTGTTTCATGTCAGCCCTTCGCCCTGTGGCGATAGGGCGCCACCGTTATATTGTCGTAATCGGGATGCGTCCGCAGCGCCTCGTCTTCGTCGATCATGCGCAGGGCGTCATAGACGCACACCTCGGCGCAGTTTCCGCAGCCACGGCAATAATCCACGTCGATGCGATAGCCCTGGAAACCGTCACGCACAATGAAGCCGGTGCTGTCCGGGCAGAGCGTTTCGCTGATGCAGGTCTTTTTGCAAAGGCATTTACTGTCGTCGCAAACGGGGATCCTGCTTCGCCAGATATTCGGGCTTCCCTCCCGGTAGCCGCGCAATGGCGGCTTATCGAGCGGGAACCATTCCGGAAGATCCTCGGGCGTTACCTGGCGCTTATTCGATCCGGCCCAGGTCCCCTTACGCACCACATCGCGAAGCACCTTGACGTTCTCGTAGGCCTCTTGGGCGGCGACGATGTTCGCCTCCGCCACCGTCTTGCTGAATCGCTCGCGAACCAGCCGCTTCATCACCTCCATATCCAGCGCCCCGGTTACCGCCGCGTAGGCGCCGATGAGGGTGACGCCGACGGGTGGCGGGTTGCGCTTGAGATGGGCTTCGGCAATGCCGGCGGCGTCCACCGTGGCCAGCGTCCCGGTAAATTCGAAGGGGAGGTCTAATTCTTCAGGCGCCCGGGTGGTGTTCACGATCAGGGTGCCGTTGCGGAGCTGCGCGACGGCGTCCGTAACCGCCTCGTGGCCGTTTTTCTCCGCCACGCGCAGTAGGCCGTCCCAAAACACAATCACCTCGGTCGGTTCGGAATTCGTCGACATGGACGCAATAGGCCGGTCCGACACCTTCAGGTAGCAAATCACGGGCGTGCTTCTGGATCGGTTTCCGGGGTAGACGACCGATCCGACGTGCTGCTGGTCCTGCTCGTAAAAG
>CAYLTU010000151.1:0-13890 GCA_964386465.1 uncultured Rhodospirillaceae bacterium | reverse complement strand
CGGTCTACTCTGTTACCTATGTCGCCGGTTCGGACCACCTCAATCCTCCCCCCTCAAGGGGGAGGAGGTTAATTAATTGGATTCTCTGCGTTATCCCTTCCCCCCTTGAGGGGGAAGGTTAGGATGGGGGGTGAAACGGTGACGTTGAAGATATTTTGCGGAAGTCTCCATAAGGGAGAGAGGAAATGAGCGCCGACAGCATGGCGAACTGGCGCACCTCGATCGCCAAGGTCGTCAGCACCGAGAGCGAGGAAGAAATCCTGGTCCGCGGCCGCAAGATGAGCGACCTGATAGGCTCGGTCAGTTTCGCCGAGATGATGTTCCTGCTGCTGACCGGCAAGGAGGCGACCAAGCCGCAGGCCCGCGTGCTCGACGCGCTGCTGGTCGCCTCGATCGAGCACGGCATCGCGCCGCCCTCAATGATCGCGCGCTGCTATGCCTCCTACGGCACCTCGATCCAGGCGGCGATGGCCGGCGGCATCATGGCCTTCGGCGACACCATGGGTGGTGCTGGGGAGGCGCTGGCGAAACTATTGTCCGAAGCGGTGGCGAGCGTCGAGGGCGGACCGAGCGACGACGACCTGAAACGGTTGGCGAAGGAGATCGTTGCGCAGGAGGGCAGGGTGCCCGGTTACGGCATTCCGCTGCATGGCGCAGATCCGCGTTCCCCGAAACTTCTTGAAGTTACCCGCGAGGAAGGCTGCTTCGGTCCGCACAGCCGGCTGGCGGAACTGATCGAACGGGAGATCACCGCCAAGACCGGCAAGACCATCCCGCTCAACCTCGATGGCGTTGGCGCCGCTGTAATCCTCGATCTCGGTTTCCCCTGGCAACTGGCCCGCATGTTCCTCATCACCCCACGCTCTGTCAGCTTCGCGGCGCATTACTACGAGGAGCAACAGCAGGGAACGCGCTGGCGGCATTTACCTGCGGAGGATGTTAGCTACGAGTAACGTGCTTAAGCGCAATCAGGCGGTGGTATAAATCGACCGAATTTCCCTAGATCGACTTTGCGAATTCGATATTAAAAAATCGGGAAAAACTTGTTGCGTTTGGAAAATTTTTGTTCGTCTTTATCGAAGAAATAAATCTCAACCACATCAGCATTTTTGTCTAGACCCCCGAAACTATTGAATTCACTCCAACGTTGCTCGATCACTGTCACTGAAACGTCAAACTTCTGATGACGCAGGCCTTTTTCACAGGAAAGTTTGTAGAATACTACACTCCCCTTACTTAATGGAATTTTGTGAAGGCGAGCACAGGGAGTTTTAACAAGTTCGAATAGCAGTAATCTAAACTCCGTATTATTGAAATAGTAGGAAGGTACAGCGATGCCAACGCAAGTGTTTCCCAAGTCAAACCAACCGCAGTATTTGTTTGCCTGATGAGTAGACCTTACAATCTCGCATTGGACTAAGCTCGTACGATCGTACCAGTTTTCGCTATTCAAACTACCACAGCCAATATTTCGATCGTCCATTTGAAAGGAAAGATAGTTCTTAACATCCGTAGCATTTGGAGCCAATCCAACATTAATAGCCATGCTAAGTAAGCCACCGTTAACAAGATCGCGTGTCAGTGTGATATCCCTTACCGCGTAGAAAAATCCAAACAACAAGAGAAATAATGTAGCGACCAACACTATATAGAAGTGAATCTGTTTAGGTTCTTTACTTTGAGATTGGTTAAGCCGCATAATTTAACGGTAAATTTTCTATGTAAAAGTTGGAACTCAATTCGCTATCGAAACGCACCAATCTTGCCACGTTTCGTAAGAGTTTTGATTTACAGCTAAAGGGTATACCCCGGCGGCGGGACGAAGCCACCAAAATTCTCCTCGATAAGCCTCGCGAATTCGATGCAGGTGTGGTCGCCGAAATTGGGGCCGACGATCTGGATGCCGACGGGCAGGTTCGAGCGCGTGAGGCCCGCCGGGGCGACGCTGGAGGGCAGATAGACCACACCGCTGATGCCGGCCCAGAACAGCTGGTCCGTCGTGAGTACCTGTTCGTTGTTGACGGTGATCGTACGGGTCCAGCGTTCCCCCTCATGGTCGTGCGGCTGGGCGGCCGAGGCGGCGACGGGGCAGAGCAGCAAGTCGTATTCCTCGAAGAAGGCGGCCCAGGCGCGGCGCAGATGGGCGCGCTCGTCGTTGAGGCGCAGCCATTCCGGATGGCTCATCGTGTTGGCGCGCAGCATGCGGGCGTAATAGCTGTCGTCGCCGGGGTGGAGCGCGGCAGCTTCGGCCTTCTGGGCCTCGATCAATTCCGGGTCCATGCGGGACGAGGTCGCGGCGCGCAGCAGCAGGACGTAGAGTTCGTGCGCCCTGTAGAAATCGATTTCGGGCCGGGCCGCGTCATCGACCGTGACGCCCGCTGCCGCGAGCTTGTCGACCAGCGCCTGCAGCACGTCCGTCATCTCCCGGTCGACCGCAGAATTCGGTTCCGACAACATGACGGCGACCTTGAAGTTGGCCAGCCGGGTCTTCGTCGCCGATGGCAGGTTCAGCTTCCAGCCGGGACCGTCCGTCTCGTCCGGGCCGGCCATGACGTCCAGCGCGGTTCGTAAGTCCTGCGCGGTGCGGGCGAGGGGGCCGACGACCGAGATGTCGGCATAGGTCAGTGCGCCCGGCATCGCGTGGCCACGCGGCGTGACCACGCCGTAGCTCGGCTTGTGGCCGAAGACGCCGCAGAAATGCGCCGGGTTGCGGATCGACGAGCCGATGTCGCTGCCCGCGTCGAGCCCGGTCATGCCGCTAGCCAGCGCCGCCGCCGACCCGCCGGACGATCCGCCGGGACTTAATTCAAGGTTCCAGGGACTGTTCGTAACGCCATAGATATCGTTGAAACTTTGCCAATCGGCCAGCAGCAGCGGCACGTTGGTCTTGCCGAACAGGTTGACGCCGGCCGCGTTCAGCCGGTCGACCGTTATCGCGTTCGTTTCGGCGATATTGTCCTTCAGCGCGGGAACGCCCCAGGTCGTCGGCATGCCGGCGACGTTGTAGCTTTCCTTGATCGTCATCGGCACGCCGTGCAGCGGTCCCTGCCATTCGCCCTTCGCCGCCAACGAATCCAGTTCGTCCGCGCGTTTCCTCGCGCCCTCGAAATCGCTGACGACGATCGCGTTCAGCGCCGGATTGAAGCGCTCGACCCTGTCGAGATAGCCCTCCAGCACATCACGCGCCGTGGTTTTCTTCGTGCGGATATCCCCCGCGATCTGTACGGCGCCGGCGAAGGGGTCGAATTCGGTCATTGGGATCTCCCGTCGAAAGAGTTAACTCAGCACGCGGACAGGATCGCCGGCGAGCCAGGCTTGGACGTCTTCCAGGCTGTCGCGGTAGCGGGCGATGAAATTCTCCCGCGTGCGGCCGCCGACATGGGGCATCAGGACCGTGTTCGGCAGGGTGCGGAGCCTGTGGTCGGCGGGCAGGGGTTCCTGGTCGAAGACGTCCAGGCCGGCGCCCGCGATCGCGCCGCTCTCCAGGGCCGCGATCATCGCTTCTTCGTCGACGATCGGCCCGCGCGCCGTGTTGATCAGCAGGGCGGTGGGTTTCATCAGGCCGATCCCCCGCGCGCCGACGATGCCGCGGCTGCGTTCGCCCAGGATCAGGTGCACGCTGACGATGTCGGCGCGGCGGAACAACTCGTCCTTGCCGACGCGTTCCACCCCGAGTTCGGCGCAGCGTTCGCCCGTGAGGTTCTGGCTCCAGGCAATGACCTCCATGTCGAAAGCCTTGCCGACGCGGGCGACACCTCCGCCCAATGTGCCGAGGCCGACAATGCCCAGGGTCCGGCCGCTGAGACCGAGCGGCAGATGCACGCCCCATTGTCCCTCGCGCATCGCCCGATCCTCCTGAGGGATGAACTTCAACAGGCTGAGGATCAGGCCCCAGGCCAGTTCCACCGTCGCGATCGGGAAGCCGTAACCGGTGCCACAGACGGTGATCTGACGTTGCGCCAGTGCCGCCATGTCGAGCGCGGCGTTGCGCTGGCCGTGCGTGACCAGCAGTTTCAGCTTGGGGAGTACTGAAATCAGCTCGCTGTCGAACTGCGTTTCCTCGCGCGCTGTGACGATTATGTCGTACGGGGCCAGGAGGCTTGCCGCTTCCGTTTGGTCGGTGAGACGGCTCGGGAAGAAGTCCGTCACAATGTCGTCCGGCAGCGCCGTCCAGTCCGCCGCCTCGCGCGCCAGATCCTGGTAGTCGTTGATGACGGCGAGGCGCATCAATACCCCGCGTCCCAGTCGATCACGTTACGCAGCGCCTCGCCGCGTAGATAGCGTTCCATGTTCTCGCACAGCACCTCGATGGCCCTGTGCCGGTTGACGTCGGTCATGCCCGAGGTGTGCGGCGTGATCAGTACTTTCGGGTGTTTCCAGAGCCTTTCCGGCGGCAACCGTTCGAACTCGCCGGTATAGACGTCGAGCGCCGCGCCGCGCAGATGCCCCGCATCCAGCGAGTCCGCCAGCGCCGCCTCGTCGATGATCTCGCCGCGCGCCACGTTGACCAGGATTCCGCCGGGCTTAATCGCGGCGAGGCTTTCGGCGTTGATCAGATCGGTCGTCTCCGGCGTCCATTGGCAGCACACGGCGACGAAATCGCTTTCCTTCAGCATTTCGAGCAGGTCGGCCGGGTTGCGTATTTCGTCGAATCCCTCCGGCAAAGCTTCGCCGGTTTCAGGCGGATGGCGGCGCGTGCCGATGACGCGCATGCCCAGCGCCGCGCAGAGCCGTCCCACATCCTGGCCGATCCCGCCCGCGCCGATGACGCACATGGTTTTGCCTTCGATCAGCACCGGCTTGTAGGCGGTGTGATCGAAAATGCCGTTCTCGCGGTCGACGACGGTGCGCGGGAGGCCTTTCGCGAAGTGCAGGATGCCGGCGATCGCGTATTCGGCGATCGGCAGCGTGTTGCCGAAGCCGCGCGAGGTGGTCACGGTCACGTCGCTACCCCACAGATCGCCAAGCATCAGATTGCTGGCCCCGGCCGGGCGCTGGTGGAACCATTTCAGTTTCGGCGCGCGGGCGCGTAAATCGAGCGGGAACGGCCAGCCGCCCAGCACGACTTCGGCCTCCGCCAGCAAGGCGTCGCGTTCCGCGCGTGTGCCTTCGCCGTCGGCGTCCGGCGACAGGTAGCGGTTGGAGGTGAAAAGCGGCCAAGTCTCGCGGATCTCCCCATCGAACCAGCCTGCCGCATCGGTATAACGGATGGAAGGGCTGACCGCCTTGACCCGCTCGGTTTCCACCGCCGACATGCGTTGAATATTGAGAACCTTGACCTCGCGCATCGATTTCTGCTCCGCTCTGCCGGGGTTTGGGTGGGATTTTCCAGAATTACGATAGTCTAGCGGATCGTTGCGCCCTAGGCATATTGGATTGGTTGCAATAGCATCGCGCCGTTTTGCTATCTAATTCGATCATCCCGCCGCACGGCCGGCGCCAATTCGAATCGGTGTCCCTCAGATGAGGACCGAATCCGTCGACGAACTGTTCGCCCGTTTCGGTCCGTCCTACCAGATGTTCGTCACAGTCACCGGCATGATGGCATCCTTTGTGATGGTAATCTCCGGCGGCATCGTCAACGTGGCGGTGCCGGACGTGATGGGAACGTTCGGTATCGGTCTCGACCAGGCGCAGCTCATGACCACGGCCTTCAACGTGGCGATGACGACGAGCCAGCTGCTCAACGCCTGGGTCATCGCCGTGTTCGGGCAGCGCATCGGCTTCACGGCGACCCTGATCATCTTCACCATCGGCAGCCTGATCTGCGGTTTCGCCGACGATTTCAGCTTCGTCGTCCTCGGGCGGACGATGCAGGGTTTCTCCGCCGGCGTCATTCAGCCCCTGGTAATGGTGACGATCTTCCAGGTTTTTCCGAGCGACAGGCGCGGCGCCGCAATGGGGCTGTATGGGATGGCGCTCTCGCTCGCGGTGGCGATCGGCCCGGCCTTCGGCGGCATCGCGATCGAGGCGCTGAACTGGCGTTCCATCTTCTTCGTGCCGCTGCCGCTGGTCGTCATCGCCTTCGGCGCCGGGCTCGTCTTCATGCCGTCCTACCGCGACGCGAAGGAACAGCCGTTCGACTGGACCGGTTACGGGCTGATCATCGTGACCCTCTACTGCATCATGACGGGTCTGACGGACGGCCAGCGCGATGGCTGGGTGTCGAACACGATCGTTAGTTACTTCGTCGTCGCGGCCGTCGCCGCCGTCGCCTTCCTGCGCTCGCAGTTGCGCCGCGGATCGACCCTGGTCGACCTCAGCCTGTTCAGGAACCGGGAATATACCTCGATCATCATCATCACGCTGATCTTCGGGATCGGTAATTTCGGGACCGGGTATGCCGTACCGGTATTCGGGCAGCTCGTTCAAGGCATGACGCCTTTTGCCGCGGGCCTCGTCGTCATGCCGGCGGCGCTGGCCGTGGCGGTGGCCTTGCCGTTCACCGGCCGGCTGGCGGATACGATATCTCCGCGGCTGGGCATCATGACCGGGCTCGGCCTGTTCGCGATGGGATCCGCGCTGATGATCGATGCGGACGTGAACACGCCCTATTTAAACATCATGGCCTATTACATGATCAGCCGTTTCGGCATGGCCTTCACCATGCCCTTCCTGATGAACTCGGCGCTTCGGAGCCTGCCGCCGGAACAGCTCAATGCGGGGGCGGGCATGGTTAATTTCTGCCGCCAGCTCGGCGGCTCGCTCGGCACAAACGCCTGGGTGGTCTTCGTCCAGATGCGAACCCAGTTCCACAGCGACGCCCTGACGGCGACGCAGGATTCCTCGAACGCCGCGAGCCGGGAATTGCTGGAAGGGGTGGGGCAGATGCTGCGCGAAGCGGGAGTTCCGGAGACGGTGACCGAACCGGGCGCCCTTCATTTCCTAGGACAGGTGATCGAGGCGCAGGCTCGGACCATGGGGTTCCAGGACGGGTTTCTGTTTTTCGTAATCGTGTTCATGATCGCGATGATACCGGCCTGGATGTTGGGTCCCGGAAAACCGAAATAACGCCAAACTTAGCTATCGCCCTCGATTTCCTGCAGCGCGAGGTAATCGTCTCGACGGAATTCCTGCTCGACCGTATCGATTGTGTCGACGCTGCTCCCCACCGCGCGCAGCACGATTCCGGCAAGCTGGATACTCGCTTCCAGGGCTTCCGGCACGACCGATGTCGCGCCCTCCTGGGTGAGCGTCTGCCGGTGCCGCAGGTCGCGCACGCGGACGAATATCTGCAGGTCCGGGAAGCTGTCGCGCAGTGCCCTGACGGCGCGGTCGGTCGATGCACTCTGGTCGATGGTCACGACCGCCGCGTTCGCGCGGCCCGCGCCGACAGCGCTCAGAATGCCGACATCGGCGCCGTTGCCGTAGAACACCGCCATCCCTTCCTTGTGGCACTTTGCGACCCGCCGGTGGTGCAGGTCGAGCGCCACGTAGTCGACGCCGCCGAGCGACAGCGCCTTGGCGACCGTCTGGCCGACCCGTCCGAACCCTATGATGACCACATGGCCGCTCAGATCCTGGGTCTCCTGACCGACCGCGGCGAGGTTAGGGGCGGGCCCTTTGTCGACCAAAGGCGACAGGCGCGCGCCGAGAAAATGCAGTGCGGGTGTCGCCGCCATGCTGAGCGAGATTGCGGCCACGAGTATTTGACCGGTCTCGTGCGAGAGGACGCCGGTCAGCGCGGCGGCGCCGAATATGACGATGCCGAATTCGCCGCCCTGCGACAGCAACAGGCCCGTCCGGAGAGCCGTCTCGTTGTTCTGGCCGACCGCCCGGCAGAGTAGGGCGGTCACCACACTCTTCCCGGCCATGAGGCAGAGGACGAGCAGGACGATGTCGAACCAATGGCGCGCGATCAGCGGCAAATCGATCGACATGCCGACGATCATGAAGAACAGGCCGACGAGGATGCCCCGGAAGGGTCGGATGTCCGCCTCGACCTGGTGGCGGTACTCCGTCTCCGCCAGCAGTAGGCCGGCCAGGAACGCGCCCAGCGCCATCGAAAACCCGCCCAACGCGACGAGCCAGCTGGTGCCCAGCACGACGAACAGCGTTGTGGCGACGAATATTTCGGAGCTGCCGGTGCCGGCGACGACGCGGTAGAGCGGCCGCAGCACCAGCCGTCCGACGACGACGATGGCGAGGATGGCGGCGGCGGCCTCGGCAGCGGATATCAAGGCAAGTTGTGTCAGCCCGGTTTCCGTATCCGCGAGCAACCGCACGACGATGAGCAGGGGAACCACCGCAAGGTCTTGCAGCAGCAATATCGCGAACGAGACTTGGCCGTAACCGGTCATGCGCTCGCCGCGCTCGATCAGCAATTGCAGGACGAAGGCCGTCGAGGACAGCGCGAGACCGCCGCCGATGACAATCGCTTCGCGCGCCGTGGCGCCGAGCGCGAACGCCAAACCGCCCGCTGCAACACCCGTGACGAGAACCTGCAACGTTCCCAATCCCAGAACCTTTCCCGCAAGGGCCTTTAGCCGCTCGATGGAGAGTTCGAGTCCGATCATGAAGAGCAGGAAAACGATACCGAATTCCGCCAGCGCATTTGCGCCCGGCGTGATTGAAACCAGCGAAAGGACGTGCGGTCCGATGATCACCCCGGCGGCGAGATAACCGAGGATGGGACTGACCCGCATACGTTTCAGCAACGGCACGATCCCGATCGCGGCGGCGAGGAATATCAAAATGTCGGTAAGGCCTTCGGGAATGTGCAATTTCGTTCTCTTCGCGTTGAACTGAACTCTAACCCGGTCGCGGAATTTCCTGCCCTAATCGAGATACATCTTGAATCCGGCGTGGCTGGCTTCGAAGCCGGAACCTTCATAAAAAGTGATCGCGCGGTCGCGCGCCTTGTTCGAGGTCAATTGTACGATGCGGCAGCCGTTTTCCCTGGCGCGGCCAATCGCCCATTCGATCATATCACGGCCCAACCCTGGCCCCGCACCCGGCCCGTTATGCGAACCCCTTCGATCTGACAGCGGGTGGCGCCCTGAAACGTCAAATTCGGGATATAGCTGAGCTGCATGGTTCCAAATATCCCGCTTGCATCCTCGCCGACTATGACTTCGTTCCCCAGATCCCGCTCGATAGCGTCGAATGCCGCAATATAGGCGGGGTCGAGATCGGCTCGCTGCGATTCGCGGGTCTGCCCGAGTTCATCGTGCGCCAAAAGCGCGACGATTTCTTCGAGATCATCCCTTTTCGCGGGCCTGAACCCGGTAGTCTCTTCTGGTTCCATACCGGCTGTTTCCCGATTTACCGCGCCGAAAAGCCAGGGCTTCGGCGATCGGCGTTATAATACCCCTGCGTCGCGTGTGAAGGTCCATTGGTGAACGAACACTTCATACCGACACCGTAATCCGCTGAATTTCGGTAGGTCTGGACAAATTTTGACATATCGACAGTAACGTCTGTTTTTTGCGGGTTTCAGTTGTTACCATTTCGGTAACCGAACGATTTGCGTGACGCACCCCGCGGGATAGGAGACTAGGAATGATAAAACGGTTCTCATCGTTGTTCGCCGGCCATGTCGATTTCGACCTGGACGACATCGGCCAGGACGCCACACCGGTCAACGAGCGGCGCCTTTCGGACGAGCGCTTGGCCGGGGTCTTCGGAAAATCGGAGGCGTTGGCAAAATGCATGGATGAGCTCGGATACAGCACGCTGTGGTTCGCCGAGCATCATTTCCAGCGCGAGGGCAACGAGGTCATTCCGAACATCCTGATGCTCGGCCTGCATCTGTCGCACATTACAAAAAACCTCCGCTACGGTTGCGGGTTCAATATTACGCCGATGTGGCATCCGCTACGCCTGGCCGAGGATTTCGCGATGGTGGACCATCTGACCGACGGCCGGGTCATCTTCGGCGTCGGCCGCGGCTATCACACGCGCGAGGTGGAGACCTTCGGTGGCCCAATGCTGGACAAGGAGGCGAACCGTGAAATTTTCGAGGAACAGGTCGATATCATTTTCAAGGCTTTCCACCAGCCGGAATTCTCGCATAAGGGCAAGTACTACACCCTGCCGCCCGAAGTACCGTATCGCAGCTACGACCTTAAGGAACTGACGATCACGCCGCGCCCGAAACATCTGCCGGTCGAGTGCTGGCAACCGGTCGTCAGCGCGACCGAGCGCGGCCTTGATTTCATGATGAAACATCGCATCAAAGGTGTCATCGGCGGCGGGTCCGCGCTGTTGCTGAACAGCTCGATCACCAAGTTTCACGAAGCGCATGAACGCGCCGGGCTCGAATCCCAACTCGGCACCGATCTGGCCCTCGGTATTTCCTTCCACATCGCCGACACGAAGGAGAAGGCGATCAAGGAAGCACGTCCCTATTACGAGGAACACGCCAAGATGTTCGGGCCGCTCGGATTCCTCGGTAAACTTAAGCCGGAGCAGATCGAGGCGATCGGCCGGCGCGGTGGAATCGCCGATTCGGGCATCCCGACCCTGGAGGACGCCTGCGAGAACGGCGCGTGGTATTGCGGCCCGCCCGAAGGGTTTGTCGATTTCCTGAACGAATTGAATTCAAGATATCCGGGCCTGGAGGACGTCAACGCCCAGTCCGCCATGGGTACGCCGGAGAAGGTCATGATCGAGCAACTTGAATGGTTTGGCAAGGAGGTCATGCCGAAGATGCGGATGGCCGAAGCCGCAGACTGACATTAGTGTGATGATTCTGAAGTTTGTCGCATTGAATGCGACAAATTTTTGGATCTGAATCACACTAGTTTCAAATAGTTGGTGTGCTGATTCACGCGAAATTCAATCCCTTGAATTTCACGATCAGGACACTGGCTCTCGGCGATCGAACCGGGTTTGCGGCGGGCGCGTGCCCGCCGCATTCAGTCTGGAACGATGTCCAGGGCGAGGAACACGGCACTCCCGTCTTTCGGCAAGTCAATTACCCGGTGCGGTAGCGACGAGGGAAACAGCACACAGCTACCCGGTCCGATCTCGGTGGTTTCGCACGGATATTCCTCGCGCAGGACAGGCAAGTCGTAGCCACGCAACGTGAATTCGACCGCACCGTCTTTGACACCGTCGGACGCGCCCGTCCCGAGGCATAGGAACCCGCTCATCCAGCTTCTGTGGACGTGCGCGACGGCTTCCGCCATTTCGGACGGCCGGATTGGCCGAGCCGCAACCGCGAATTCTCGGGGCCAGGCGCTTATGAATAGACTTTCGTCATTTTCATGCTTTGTGCGGTACTTTTCGACGCAGCGGCGCACGGCAGCATCAAGTGCCTGCCAACGCTTATCGCTGTTGCGCTCCAGGAAGGCGGCGGGGCCCTGCAGGTTGGCGGTGCAAGTTTCGATCGCATCGAGCGTCCCGATTGCGTTGGCGCATTCCACGGTGAAGGCGGTATCCAACTGACCGTCCACGGCAAGATCGAAGCGTCCGATCTTTGTTATGGCATCCGGGCAGAAATCGTAGACATTTTGCGACCCGTACTGCTGCGCCGCGAAGGCGGCCGCGGCGCAAGCGCGGATATTGATCGCCTCCTGTTTCGACTTGATGAACTGCGCCTGAATATCGAACGCGGTCTTGTTGCCCTGGCGAAGAAAACACTCCAGAAGAAGTGCGCTCGAATCCGGGTCCCGATTGTCGGGATCACCACTTCGCATGGCGGCGATTGCTTCTTCGATACGCCCCTGATCCGCATAGAGGGCGCCAAGGTTCTTGTGCGCGTCCGGATAATTTAGATCCAATTCGATCGCTTTGCTAAATCGCTCGATCGCCTCCTCGTGCGACCCAATTCGGTGCAGTGCGATGCCAAGGTTGTTGTAGCCCTCCGCCGCGTTCGGTTCGAGGGCCAGGGCTTTGTGGAAACAATCGATGGCGCGTGCGTCCTCATTCTGGTCGAGCAGCACGGCACCAAGGACATTGTACAGGACCAGAATGCTGGGGTAGCGCTCTATCAACGCCGTGGCGCGCTCCACGGTCTCGGCTAACTGGCCGCCGTCGTACAGGGCCAGAAGCGCCTGCAATTCGGATTCCTCGAGGAGATTCGTTGGAGCCCCGGCTTTGCCTTGCGCGGCCAGTAGGTCGTTCAGGCCTTCGCGTGCTTCCTCGTTCTGCGGAAACTTCGCCAGAATCGCGCGATAGACGTTCTCCGCGACGTCGGGGTTCCCTGCGTCGCGGCTCGCGGCAGCTTGCTGTAAGGCTTCTTCGAGTGTGGCCATACCGGTAACCGTTGAAAATTTCTGCAAACTAACGGCGTCCGCCGCGCGCGTCGACGAATATACCGGCGACGCCAACCGCGCGAAAGGTAGCAAACTACCGGAGCGTCCTTATGTCCTAGGCAACGATATCGTCGAACGCGAGTGCGGCGTTGCGGTATTCGACGAAGGATCGAGATAGACCTTAAGGGTCTCCTGGGCGTTGCGGCGTGCCGGCACTACGCCGGCAAGTTTCGGACGGTTGCGCAAGGTCAGCGCTGCGATTGCCGCCTGCGCACGATATGAGCTACGAATGCTCCAGACGTATAGCGCAGGACAATTTTTTCATGGTCTACCCGATTCCCGAGAACGAAAGCGATCGTCTTACGGCGCTCGACGCTTACGATGTCGTTGGAACGCCGCCGGAAATGAATTTCGATGAGATCGCCGAATTGGCAGGCCAAATCTGCGGTTGCCCGGTTGCGGTCATCAACTTGGTTGCAGACAAATGGGAATGGTACAAGGGCAAGTTTGGAATACCCGAGGACGCCTGCGCCGCCGCTCTCGACATCCGCGACTATATGGCCCGCGTCAACGTCGACCGCGACAAGATGGGACTACCACACTGGGAGATCCGGATCGGTCTTCACACAGGCGGCGTTATCGGCGGCGTGGTGGGCAAGAAAAAGTTCGCATACGACATCTGGGGCGACGCGGTGAATATGGCCGCGATGATGGAAGCGAATACCGAGCCGGGCAATATATTACTCTCCGATAGCACGGCTAACCGTGTCCGTGACCGGTTCGAAACGAAGTTCCGAGATGAAATCGTTACAGACAAGAAGGGACATGTCCGCAGCCATGTCCTGATGGGTCCGAAGAACCAAACCCTGACCGCTTAGACCGCCTATCGCATTCGCTTCATGCCGCAACTGTCGCAGGCAGGCTACGGAATGATATCTATTCGGTCCGCCGAATGACAAGCTGAAGGCGGATGCAAACCGGACGCATAGCGTTTCTGTTTGTAGCCATGGTGTTGGCGTGCTGTGATCCGGGAGAGATCTCGCAGCGTGCGGCACTAGGTCGTCCGCGATCCGTTTTGGGGGAGTTGGTGGAGATGTCTGTGTCGAGGACATTGATCAAGAATGGCGTCATCGTTTCCATGGATGCCGGGATCGGCGATCTGCCTCGGGGCGATTTGTTGATCGAAGGCGACAGGATCGCCGATATCGGGCCATCCCTTAGCGTCGACGCCGGCGAGGTGATCGACGCCGCCGGCATGATCGTCATGCCGGGTCTGGTCAACGCCCACATCCATCTATGGCAGACCGCCTTGCGCGGGCTTGGGTCCGACTGGGCGGGTTCGGATTATTACAACTATCTGCACGCCAACCTGACGCCTCGTTATCGCCCGGAAGACACCTATATCGGGACCCTTGTCGGTGCCCTGAACCAGTTGGATTGCGGCACTACGACCGTTTTCGACTGGTGCCACAACAATTCCACACCCGCCCACACCGACGCCGCCGTCGACGGTCTCGAGAAAAGCGGCATCCGGGCCGTTTTCGGCCATGGAACCGTGAAGCCGAAACCCAAGGAAGGCGAGGCTCATTTCTCGACTGTTCCCCATCCGGCCTCGGAAATCCATCGACTCCGCGCGACGCGTTTCACGTCGGACGACCGGCGGGTCACCCTGGCAATGGCCATCCTCGGT
>CAYLTU010000150.1:5529-14002 GCA_964386465.1 uncultured Rhodospirillaceae bacterium | reverse complement strand
ACCCGGTCAGGACAAGCAAAACTCGGAGAGAAACTTCACGCGCAATTAGACAACAATACTTATCTCAACACGCCTCCAGCGGCCTTCGCCGAACAGGCGTCGCCCGGCCGCTCCCCCTACAGCGCCGCCAATTCCGCGTTCAGCCGGTCGGTGATCAGCATGTGGCCCGGCTTGTGGGTGATGCAGAAGGACGGTTTGGCGTGTTCGACGGCGACCTGCGGGGTGATGCCGCAGGCCCAGAACACCGGCGTGTCGCCCTCGGGGATCTTGGCCCAGCCGCCATATTCCGGTTTCAGGACGTCCGCGATGCCGATCGCTTCCGGATCGCCGAAATGCACCGGCGCGCCGTGCACTTGCGGAAAGCGTGTGGTGATCTGGATCGCTCGGATCGCGTTCGCCGGCGTGAAGCTTCGCATCGACACCACCATGCCGCCCTTGAACGGTCCGGCGGGCGCGGTTTCGATCGACGAGCGGTAGGCGCAGACCTTCATGCCGTATTCGTAGCGCCGCAGCGGCAGGCCGGCATCGCTCAGCGCCGCCTCGAAGGACAGCGAACAGCCCATCGCGAAGCCGACCAGATCGTCGCGCCAGTAATCGCCAAGGTCGGTCACCTCGTCGGTCTCCTTACCGTCCTCGAACACCCGGTAGGCGGGCAGGTCGGTGCGTAAATCGATATCCTCGCCCAGCATCGGCAGCATCGGGTCGCCCGGCTCGGTCATGCCGATCAGCGGACAGGGCTTCGGGTTGAGCTGGCAAAAGCGCAGGAAATCGCTCGCATATTCCTTCGGCAGGATGGCGAGATTGGCCTGCACGATCGCCGGCGCCAGGCCGGAGGTCACGTCCCGGTGCCGCCCGGCCCGAATCTCCGCCCGCGCCGCCCGGGCGGCGGCGATGGCAACGTCCTTCGGCGAACGGTAGGCGGGGGTTTCAAGCGCGTGCGCGGCATCGGTCATGATCGCATTCCTTCGATCGTCGTACGGGCGGCGAAAAGCTCCGGCAACGCGGCATGTGCCGGATGACGTTCGAAATCGTACTCTCGTTGCATCGCCAAGGGAACCGCCCCGGGCACGGGCAGGAAAATGGGAGGCGTCAGACTCCTTCTCCATTTACGGTCTCCGCATCGCTCGCCAGCCGCAGCAGCGCCGCCAGCCGCTGCGCGCGTTCGACGTCGCTTAGTTCGGCCGCCGCCTTGTCGCCCGCCCGGTCCGCCGGATCGTACAGGCCGAACATCTGGCCCAGCTTGTCGAGCGCGCGGATCTTGTCGTGCATCTTCAGGCGGATCGTGCCGCCATAGTGGGTGCGGCTGATCGACAGGCCGGAGACCGCGCGGCGCTGCCCCGGCGGCAGGTCCTCGAGCGGCTTGACCATGAGCCCGTCCGGCCCCTTGACGACGAGGTCCCAGATGTCGGCGAAGGCGAGGGTCGCCAGCTCCTCGATGATCTGGTCCTTGGCGTGCAGGTGGCGCGCCAGCGACTTCGCCTTGAGCTCCTTCAGGTAGGCGGCGCATTGCGGCCGCTGGCGCACGCGCCAGACATAGTGCTCGACCGTGATGTCGGCCGCCTTCGAATCCGGCCGGACAAGCCGGTACGCCTCCCGGTTGGTGAGACCCTTGTCCACGGCGTGGCAGACCTCGCGCTCGAAATCCGTCAACCCGTCCGGTTCCCGTCGTCCTGACGCCATGCGCGCCTCCCTTGAAAAACAGAAAACCCGCCGCGGCGGGGCCGGGCGGGCGCAGTACTGACTGATAGGGCGAAACTACGGGATCGCGGTCGAATAGACTACAACACCGCGCGTGAATACGGTGCGTGAATACAGTGACATATGTGGGCGGCCCCGTCGTGTCCGCTCACCCGCCCTAAATGGTACGGTTGTGAACTGAATCTGCAATGTCACTCAGGGCGGCCAAAGGGCACTGCGAGACCTCGGCAAAATGGTGAACTTTGACGTGGCCCACCCCCACCCTAGCCCTCCCCCGTCAAGGGGGAGGGGTTAACTCGTTGAATCTAAAAACTATCCCTTCCCCCCTTGCGGGGGAAGGCTAGGATGGGGGGTGATCGGACCGAGCCCCCGAAGCGTGACGCACCGTGTCCGCGCACCACCAGTTTTGCCAGGGAGGAGACAACCATGCCGTTCTACGAGAAGGGCCATGTCCGCATCCGCTACGAGGAGGCCGGCAGCGGCTTTCCGCTGCTGGTCACCCCGGGCGGCGGCCTCAACTCCCGTGTCGACAACTGGCCGACCGCGGTCATCAACGCGATGGAGGTCTTCAAGGACGACTTCCGCTGCATCACGATGGATCAGCGCAACGCCATCGGCGGCGAGAGCACGGGGCCGATCGCCGTCGACGATCCGTGGGGCGGCTTCGCCGAAGACCAGCTCGGGCTGATGGACCATCTGGGCATCCGCGAATTCGCCTTCATGGGGTATTGCATCGGCGGTTGCTTTGCCGGAACGCTTCTCGAACGCGCGCCCGAGCGTGTCGCCGTCGCGGTGTTCTGCCAGACGGTGGGGCACCGGCCGGAAGACCCTGACGTCATGTACCGGTCCGGCCTGGAGGGGTGGGGGCCCGAATTGCTCGCCCGGCGGCCCGACCTGGACCAGGACACGATCGAGAAGTACCTGCACAATTTGTACCGGGTGAACCCCGACTTTCTCTACAGCGTGTCGCGCGACTTCATCCGCGACTGCCGGACGCCGATTCTCGTGCTGCCGGACGACATTCCCTCGCACCCGCACCAGTCATCGGTCGACGTGGCCTCGCTGGCGCCGAACGCGGAGATCACCGTCTTTCCCTGGAAAACGCCGCCCGAGCTGAAGGAACGCACGATCGAGCGCGTGCGCAAATTCATCCAGACGCACGGCGCCGCGCCGTCGGGGTAGGACGTCTTTGGCTGCCGGTTCGCCGCGCTGCGCGGGGACCGCGCCCGTACCTGCCGTTTTCGTATGCCGCATGTCTCGAACGGGTCATATGGTTCCGCCGTGACCGTGTCGGCCATGTATGAAGTTGGTGGATAGCGGACGAAATTCGCTCGAACGCGGAAATCATCGCGCCGATGTCGGAGGTTGGGGGAACAGCGGAAGTCAATTCGGAACGCCGCGAGTTCGCTTCATAGCCGAGAAGAGGCATTCAGGCCGTCTCGTCGTCGCGCGTAGATTTACGGAACACGCGCCGCTACACTCCCTATAAGACGGGGGACACGCAAACGTAGATTGGCGGCTGTCGGAGTCAAGACGATGGGCGATGTCCGAGGGTAGGAGAGAAGAAAAATGATCGCTTTTACGAACGCCAGGGTTTTCACCGGAGAGGACAAAACGCTTATAGACGGTTGCACCGTCATCGTAGATGGAGACCGCATCAAGACCTTTTCCGAAGCCCCGGCGCCAGCGGGAGCGGACACTATAGACTGTGGTGGTCGGGTACTGATGCCGGGCCTGATCGACGCGCACATTCACGCCTACTTCCAGGACATGAACGTGAACCGGTTGCAACACCTGCCGGTCACAATGTACGCGCACCATGCCGCCAACATGCTGGGTGACATGCTGGAGCGCGGGTTTACTTCCGTGCGCGACACCGGCGGCGCCGATTTCGGCCTGTGGCTGGCCATCGAGGACGGCCTAATCACCGCGCCGCGGCTATTCTATTGCGAGAAGGCGATTAGCCAGACTGGCGGCCACACCGATTTGCGCCACCATCACCAATACCACCCGCACGACGACCACGTCGTCATGTGCGGGTGCTGTTTCGCCAATCCGCTCGGCATTGTCGTGGACGGCGTCGACGCGGTGCGCAAGGTAATCCGCGAGCAGCTGCGCCGCGGCGCTACATTCATAAAATTTATGGGCTCGGGCGGTATATCGACAGTTTCCGATCCGCTCGAGGGCATCCAATTTTCCAACGACGAGGTGCGCGCCATTGTCGAGGAAGTGGAAAACCATCTGGTCTACTGCACCGCCCACATACATCCCGACCGGGCACTCAAACGGGCGATAGAGCTTGGCGTTCATTGCATCGAACACGGCACGCTGATCGAGCCGGACACCGCCAACATGGCTGCAGACAAAGGCACCGCCATCGTACCGACACTTGCCGTGATCGCCGCACTGGCCGAAGAAGGTGAGGTGTTCGGCTATCCGCGCGAATCGCTCGACAAGCTCGAACTGATCAAGGACGAGGCCATTGAACGCCTGAACCACATGAAGCGCGCCGGCATTCGCATTGGCTTCGGTACCGATCTGATTGGCGCCATTCAACCGCGTCAGTGCATCGAATTCGGCCTACGCGCGAACGTCTTCACGAACTTCGAGATCTTGCACCAGGCGACCGCAATGAACGCCGAAATAATAGGCATGAAGGGCGAGCTTGGCGTGGTTAAGGAAGGAGCCTTGGCCGACCTGATATTGATCGATGGCAATCCACTTGAAGACCTCAAGCTGATGGAGGACGACGGTGCCCATATTCCTTTGGTGATGAAAGATGGTGCTCTGCACCGGAACCGCTTAATGGAAACCGCCTGACAGCCGCGCTGGATCAATAGCTTACGGCGTTGAGAAAACCAGTACCCGCAATAGTGAATGTGCGAAAGCGGTTATAAATTACCAAAACGCGGTATCGCTCGGTTCGTTGCCGATGCCCTTCGCCCCGAATTACGGCCGCATCGTGCGGCGCACGATCCCCATTTGGGTCTGGGTTACCGCGTGCGCTTCCTCGACCCAGTCGCAAAGCAAGGGCCGGGTTTCGCGCGGATCGATGATGTCGATAATGCCGAACTTCTCCGCCGTCCGGAACGGCGAGGTGAATCGCGCGTAGTGGTCTTCCAGTTCGGCCAGCCGGGCATCCGGATCGGCCGCGGCCTCGATCTCCTTGCGGTAGGCGGCGCGGATGCCACCTTCGAGCGGCAGCGACCCCCAGGACGCCGACGGCCAAGCGAAGCGGAGGTTGATCGACCGCTTACGGCCGTGCATGCCGCCAGCGAGCCCGACCGCACGGCGCACGATGATCGACACCCACGGAACTTCGCTTTGTTCGACCGCGCCCAGCGCCTTCAGCACCGAACGGATGGTGCCTGATTTCTCCGCGATGAGCCCCGGCATGACGCCCGGCTGGTCGGTGAAATTGACGATTGGAATATGGAAGGTGTCGCAAAGATCAACGAATTTTTCCACCTTTTGCGCGGCAGTCCGCGTCATCGCGCCGCCGGACATATAGGGATCGTTCGCCATCACGCCGACAACATAACCGTCCAGACGCGCGAGGCAGGTGATGATCGACGGGCCGTTGTGGCGGCCGATCTCGAATATCGAGTCCCGGTCCAGCACCAGCGCCAGGAGGTCGCGCATTTTATAAACCTTCCGCGTGTCGCGGGGCACGATGTCGAGCAACGCCGCCTCGCGGCGATCGGAATCGTCGTTCGCGGGACCTCGAACCGGAACCGCATAAACGTTTTTCGGCATGTAGGACAGGAACCGCCGCGCCTGGGCCAGCGCGTCGGTTTCGTCTTTGGCCGCATTGTCGACCGCGCCGCCGTCACGGGTCTGCACCCGCCATCCGCCGAGGTCTTCCTTGTCGATGTCCTGCGCCATCGCCGCCGCGACGACCGGCGGGCCGGCGGCGAAAACCTGGCTCGTCCCCTTGACCATGACCGAGAAATGCGACGCGCCGACCTTGATCGCGCCGAGCCCCGCGCACGCCCCCATCGCGACCCCGACCACCGGAACAGTCCCGAGCAGCTGCATGACCGGCCAGGTCGGATAGCCCGGAATTTTGGTGGAGCCCGATTGTTCGAGCAGCTTGACGCTGCCGCCGGCTGTATCGACCAGGCGTATGAAGGGGAGTTGCATTTCCAGCGCGTAGCGTTCGGCGTAAACCCATTTATCGGAAATCGTCGCCTCGGAGGAACCGCCGCGAATTGTGAAGTCATCCACCGACAGGACGGTCTTGCGTCCGTCGATCCGGCCCGTGCCGATGATCGCGTTGGACGGTGTCGATTCGACGAATCTACCGTTCTCGTCATAGGCCGCGCGGCCGGCAGCCATGCCGAATTCCCGGAATGCGCCATCATCGACCAGCATGTCGATCCGTTCGCGCGCGGTGTTCTTGCCGATGCTGTGTTGGTAGTCGACGGCCTTTTTGCCGCCGAGCGCGCGGGCAAATTCTTCACGCTGTTTAAGTTCGTCTATTTCCGGTTTCCAGCTCATGTGTCGCATTGCCTGATTGTATGATTTCAAGTAGATCGGAGGCTCATTACTAGCGGCGCGAGGAACCATTCTGTCAAGACGATGCGCCCGGAAAGAGGCGAATATTGTATACGCTCACCGAGAACCAGACCAAGCAATGGCTCGCCGCTCGGGGGTTCCTCACACCCAAAGGCAACCCCGCCGCGACTCCTGATGAAGCGGCTGAATTAGCTAGCGCGCTCGGCGGCGGCGCGGTTGTCAAGGCGCTGGTTCCGACCGGGCGGCGGGGCAAAGCCGGCGCTATCCGAATGGCCGCCGCACCCGATGAAGCGGCGGCGGCGGCCGCGAGCATGATCGGGAGCACGGTGCATGGGTTTACCGTCGAACAGGTCTATGTGGAGGCGCAGGTCGGGATCGCGGACGAACTGTATCTCGGCTTCTCGCTCGACAGTTTTCCGCCCCGCGTCCTGGCGAGCCGCCATGGCGGCGTCGATATCGAGGAAACTCACCGTACCGATCCCGCCGCCGTAGTCGTCGCCGAAATTGAACCGCGCCACGGTCTGTCCATCGCCGACGCCGAGGCACTGTGGCGGCGCGCCGGCATTAACGAAAGCTCGCTCGATGCCCTGGCGACGCTGACGCACGATCTATACGACGCGTTCAAGGAAGCCGAAGCGGTGACGCTTGAGATCAATCCGCTCGCCGTGACGCGGGACGGCGGCCTGTCCCTGGTCGGCGCGATGATGGCGATTGACGAGAATGGACTGGCGCGGCATCCCGACTGGGCGGAAAACGCCGATGGCAGCCTGATCGCGGCGTGGCGGCAATTCAACGAACGCGAATTGCGGGTCGCGGCGGCCAACCGCGAGATCAAAGGCGGCGCGGTGCGCTATACCGAGTTGGACGGCGACATCGGCCTGCTGGTCGGCGGCGGCGGCGCCGGGCTGCTGCAACATGATCTGATGCTGGCGGCGGGGGGGCGGCCAGCGAACCACACCGACACTAACCCCGGCGCCGGCATCCAGGAGAAATTCAAGACCGTCATCAACGCGATCCTCGACAACCCCAACACTAACTGCCTGCTGGTCGGCTTCAACCATCAGCAACTGACCCGTTGCGATCAGAAGGTCGAACCGCTGGTCGAAGTGCTGGATGCGCGAGGGATCGACTGCCGTGAATTTCCCATCGTCATTCGACTGGTCGGGCCCGGCGAGGAGGAGGCGCGCGCGCTGATCGCGGACCGACCGGGCGTTCATTACATGCCAACCGAGGCGTCGCTCGACGATGCGGTGCGCGAAATCGTCGCAATCAATAAAAAATTGACCGCGGAAACGGCATGAGCATCCTGATCGATGAAAACACCCGCGTCCTGGTGCAGGGACTGACCGGCGCGCAGGGCCGGCGCGACGCGCGCTTCTGCCTCGACTACGGAACCAGGGTCGTCTGCGGCGTCACGCCGGGCAAGGCGGGTGAGAGCGTGCATGGCGTCCCGGTCTACGATTGCGTGGCCGACGCGGTCGCGGCGCATGAGATCGACGCCGCCGTCGTCTACGTTCCGCCGCTGGCCGCCCGCGACGCGGTCCTGGAAAGCCTGGAGGCCGGCTTGAAGCTGGTCGTGGCGCTGGCCGAATTCGTGCCCCGGCACGACACCGCGCTGATCGCGGCGACCGCGCGCGCCGCCGGTGCGGCTGTGGTCGGCTGCAACACCAACGGTATTATTTCGCCCGGCAAGAGCAAACTCGGCGCTATCGGCGGCGACAATCCGGACGAGGTGTTCAAACCCGGTCGGATCGGCGTCTGTTCGCGCTCGGGCGGCATGTCCGCCGAGCTTGCGCTGGCGTTGAAGGCCGGCGGATTCGGCGTTTCCACCTGCGTGTCGATGGGCGGCGACGTGATCCCCGGAACCCGGATGATTGAGTACATCGCGATGTTCATGGCCGACAACGACACCGACGCCGTGGTGATCTTCGGCGAGCCGGGAACGCGAACCGAACACGAGGTCGCGGACATGCTACGCCGCGGCGAATGCGCGAAGCCGGTGGTCGCCCTGCTGGCCGGCGAATTTCAGGAAAACTATCCGGACGGAGTCAGCTTCGGCCATGTTGCGGCGATGATCAACGCGGAAGGCGACACCGTCTCCGCCAAACGCAAAATGTTGGCGGAGGCTGGCGCGCTGATCGCCCGAAGCCTCGGCGACATCCCGGTACTGTTGCGCGAGGCGATCGCCGATCCGCGGTAGCCTATTCGGCGAGCGACCCTGCTTTTTCCAACGCCCGGTCAGCGGCCTTCCGCCGGC
>CAYLTU010000150.1:0-5429 GCA_964386465.1 uncultured Rhodospirillaceae bacterium | reverse complement strand
TATTCGGCGAGCGACCCTGCTTTTTCCAACGCCCGGTCAGCGGCCTTCCGCCGGCGTGGCCGGCGGTAGCGGTAGAAGATCGCCAGGAAGCTGAGCGCAAAGAACATCGGCGTCAGCAGTCGCTGGAAGAAAACCAGCGCGCCGGCATAGTCCAGCTTCATCGCTTGACGCAACGATCGCTCCGCCCCGTCGCCGGGGATGAAAGCGAGACAACCGGCGCCATATCGTCAGTGGTGTACGTATTTCCGTCAAGCGACAAAGATCCAGTATTTAAAAACGGCAGCCCGAGGTTGTTGAACGTCGTCACGGTTTCCGATCCGCTAAAGGCATCGATTCCAATTGGGGTTGCATTCGCCGTTCCCAGAATGACTACATGTGTCAATCCCGCGACGATTCCGATGAAGGTTTTCCTGAATATATTGTTCATTTTCATTTTCTATTCCTTTCCGGTTTATACTCCCTATTGTTGTCAAAAATAGTTGCCAAATAGTTTTAGGGGAAATGGCAAACAACAGCCAAAGTGCTGAAAAGTCGGATAAAAAAGGCCAAACATGGTATGGCGTTACGGCAATGACCTGATGGTGGGATTATGGCGTGGATCGATGGGTGTCGCGTCACTCGTTTGGGTGGGCCATTGGGGATTCTCAGAAAATGTCTATTTTTAACCGCAGAATGAGCGGCGTGGGCGAGCCTGGAAATCGCGGACGGGAACAGGGCGCTGACTTCCGTCTTGTGTTAACTTTAGCCGTCGAACCGCTGCGCGCGTCACGCCCGGTGCTGTTAACCCTCGGCGTTTACGATGGCGCCGGCCACCAGCGCGAGATCGACGACGACAATTTCGTCGACGAGACCGGGGCGGCCTGGAACAAGGTTGGCGATGGCCCCTATCTGAATGTCGGCGGCCCCTTCTATGGCCAGCGGCCGAGCCTGGCCGATCTGAATGCCTACAGCTGGCCCGACCCGGATAATCCTGGCTACTACCGTGGTCTGCGGGACCGGGCGCGGACGCTGCGGCAGAACAGCGATTGCGCCATCGTCCTGAACCTGCCCGCCGGCGTCATTCATCTCGGGCATGCGTGGACGCACGATCTTGTTCACGATGAAGCGGCCGGGGACATATTCCAACTCTTCGGTCACGTCCTGGCCCAGTTGCTTCAGCCTACCACCACAAGCGGCGCAAGCATCGCCCGCCGAGAGCACGGTCTCATTGCGTGGCAGGTGATCAGGCAGCGGTCGCCGCTTTGGCCGGCGCTTCTTGTCAGCTGGCGCGGCCGTGTCTTGTAGAACCGGCGCTTCCGCCGCCCGGGCGATCTCTTCCTCTTCCAGCGTCAGCTCGAGTTGCTCAAGACTCTCCGACCTCGAACCGAACTGGTGGCGACGCAGTCCTACAAGTTGATGCTTCAGCTTCTCGATCAGGATATCGCGGGACTTCAGCTCGGCATCGCGGTTCGTGAGTTCAGACGCCAGAGAGGCAATCATATCCTTCAGAACGGAAGGATCGTCAGGCAGTGTATCGACGCTGTCGAGCATGTCGGCAATCTATCAGACCCGGACCGGTATTGGAATCCTCGCCAATCGACAAGTCATTGCTGTGAAACGGCTTTCCTTACCCCGCCGTCAACGGCCGCCAGGTTCGCCTGGGCATCCGCCAGTCGATCCCTTCCAGCAGCATCGACAGTTGCGCCGGCGTCAGAGAAAGCTTGCCGTCCTTCGCCGAGGGCCATACGAACCGCCCGCGCTCCAGACGCTTGGAGAACAGACACGCCCCCTGGCCGTCCCACCAGATCACCTTGAGCAGGTCGCCGCGACGCCCTCGGAACACGAACAAATGGCCACAGTACGGATCCTGCCGCAATACCCTCTCGGCCTGCGCGGCAAGCGTCACGAACCCCTTGCGCATATCCGTCACGCCAGCCGCAAGCCAGATCTTCGTCGACGACGGGACCGGGATCATCCGCCAAGACCGCGCACAAGACGCGACACCGCATCGGGATCGAACACACCGCTCACGATCAACCGATGACCGTTGGCCAACGTGATCTCGATCTTCGTGTCTTGCGACACCACATCCGGGGACGCCGGCAGCGGATCGGCGACGACGGACACCGGCAAAAATGAAACCACTTCTGCGCCGTCCGCATTGAACCGCGGATCGCGAAGCCATTTGAACACAAGGTTCGCGTTCACGTCATAGCGCCGCGCGACCTGCGAAACCGAAACGCCCGGCACCCGCGTTTGCGCCACGATCCGGCGCTTCTCGTCCGCTTCCCAATGCCGACGCTTGCAACGCTTCTGCGCCATCGATAAAGCCCGATAGTGTCCACCTGCGATAGTGGACACCAGCGCCCTCTATCCGGACCAAGCATCACGATCACATCATCGCCCGCAAGGTCGCCCAGACCGAGCGCTTACCCTCTATATCAACCGCTATCAACTACAATGCGACGCCGGCTGGTGGTCCAAACCGCAGAAATTAGCTGTCTTCGGACTTGCGGCCGTTATGCGGCTCAATCGGATACTCAAACGCTCTCCTCGAAGGGCTTGTCCTCGAACACCAGGACCTTCGGAGGTTTATCCTCGAAGCCTAGCTCCTGCCAACGCGCTGCGACCCTATCGTAGGCCTTTTCCGACAGCTTGCTGCGCGGCGCAAAGTCGACGATATGCTTGAACTCCATGCAGGCGTTGATCAGACATTTCGAGCCCCAGGGCCGTATTTCCGGCGGGTTCTGACTGGGATCGAGGAACGTGCTCCAGGTCTCTCGCAGGATGTCGATGGAATGCGCCGGGCGAGAGCGGGTAACCATGGCCCAGACCACCTCGGCCAGGTTGGTGGCGTCAACGTCGTGGTCGACCACCACCACATACTTGCAGAAATAGGCTCCGCCCATGCATTGCGCGGCCAGAGCCATTGTCTGGGCGGCATGGCCCGGATACATCTGT
Source organism: uncultured Rhodospirillaceae bacterium (assembly GCA_964386465.1). Classification (GTDB taxonomy): domain Bacteria; phylum Pseudomonadota; class Alphaproteobacteria; order UBA8366. The sequence goes on along the minus strand of CAYLTU010000150.1, from coordinate 2,489 downwards.
TCGATCGAGACCACGGTCATGCCCCAGCCGGCCGCTTCGGGCGGCGACCATACTGCCCTGATGCCCGGCACGCCAAGCTTATCCAGGTCATTCCAGATCTTCGCCGCCCGCGCCATCGCCCAGAAAAGGCCGCATTCGTTGGACGGCCAATCCGCCATCAGGGCGCAGGTCAGGATCGGATTGTCGCGGTAGCGCACCTTCTCGATCCGAATGTAGGGGGTCGGCGCTTCCGGCCGGCCGTAATAGCCGGTGAACTCGCCAAACGGTCCTTCGTCGAAGGTTTCGTCCGGATAGCAAAAGCCCTCGACGATGATCTCCGCTCGGGCCGGCAGGATCAGGCCGGTCAGCTCGCTCTTGAAAACCTCGATCGGGCTGCCGTTGATGCCGCTGTAGTAGTCGTATTCCGATTCGCCCTTGGGGAATGAGGTGGCGGCGACGATAAACAACAGCGGGTCGACGCCGTAGACCGCGGCCACCGGCGCCGGTTTGCCCATCTTCCACCATTTTTCCCGGTCCAGCAGGCCGTCCTTGCCGGGTGAGACGTAGAAGCCGACCTGGTTGCGATCCTTGATCATCTGCCGGTAGGTGCCCAGGTTCATGCGGCCGGTGTCCGGGTCCATGGTGACCACCGCGTCGCCGGTGCCGATGTATTTGCCGCCGTCCAGCGGCCACATCCGGGGCGCCGGGAACTTCCTAAGGTCGATCTCGTCGCCGGTTTCGACGTTCCGGTTGACCAGGGCGTCGGCCTGCTCGACCAATTTAGGCGGCATCTTACGGCCCATCTTGGTCTTCAGCATCTCGACTACCTTGACCGAGTCGTCGGTCGGTTCCTCACCGATCGACAGGCAGACCCGGGTCAGGCTGCTGCCCATCATGTTGTACAGCGAGCGAAAACCTTCGTGCCCCGTGATGTTCTCGAACATCAAGGCGGGGCTGCCGACTTCCTTGCCGCTCAGATAGGCGATGGTGGAGGTTTCAAGATCTGGATTAACCTCGGCGGTGATCCGCTTAATTTGGCCATGCGCCTCGGCCTTCTCCAGCCAGATATCCAGATCGCTGAGCTCCCCGGTGTTGCGGCCGTTCTTGTCCATGATTTTCCCTCCTCTCGGACGCCGGTTCGCCGGCTTCCGGATAGTCCTCAGGTCGATGGTCGTTCGGTCAACGGCTCGGCCGAGCCCGCGTTTGCCTCCGTAGCGCCGGTTCCGTTTCCATCGAACCGCACCTTGTAGACTGGGACCAGTGTAACGATATTCTTGACCGTCTGCTCGCCCAGATCCTCGAAAGCCAGCTCGACCTTGCCGCGGACCTCGCCGTGGACCTTGGCCGAGACGCAGACGCCACCCGGCTCGGCCAAGCCTTCGAGGCGAGCCGCGACATTCACGCCGTCGCCCAAGATGTCGTCGCCGTCGATGACGATATCGCCAACATTGATGCCGATGCGATACTGGATGCGCTGATCCACGGATCGGTCCGCCTCTCTTTCAACCATGGCGTTCTGAATTTCAACCGCGCAATCGACCGCATCGACCGCGCTGGCGAACTCCACCAATATGCCGTCGCCGGCGGTTTTCACGATGCGTCCCTTGAAGGCTTCGATCGTGGGGTCGATCAGTTCGATTCGGTGGCTTCGTTGCCGCGTAATCGTCCCGGTCTCATCGACTTCCATTAGTCGCGAGTAACCAACCATATCCGCGGACAATATCGCCGCTAGCCGCCGATCAATGCGATCCGGAGCCACGAGACTAATTTCCTAAGCCGAGATTATGCAATTCCGTTACTTAAAGAACCGGCGTCCCCCTACTCCATATTCGGCAGTGTGTTCAATCCTTCCAAATGATCGCTTCAAGTAAAATGAACCGCTACACTCCCAGACTATTAGCGTTTGTCATCTGAACCGAGAACTCATTGATTCAAATCAATCGAGGCGGTATTCGCTCGTATTACCACACCCATCAGCATGTCCGTTCAGGGCAGAACCAAACAACCCACTGACGCCCGCTTCAGTTTCGAGGTACGCAAATGTCTGGATTGGGCCAACGGACATTGAACGTGGCCAACGGGAAGGCTTTTATTCCGGCACGCCAGCTTTGCGTAAGCCGTCAAGATACAGCGCCAGTTGCTCGGGTAGCCGAATAAAGAACAGCTTCTTTTCAGCGAATGTACAGGTGAATTCCGGTTTTTCGGCAATTAGTCTTGCGACAGTTTGTTCCGCGTCCTTAAGTCGATCAATATGGGCCAGTGCCACCGCCATGTGCGCCAACGTCCAATACTGGCGATTGGGAATTACACTCGCCCTTTCCGTCCATTCCAGTGCGGTCTCGAAATCCTCTTTAAATATCAGCGCTAGGGCGCCATAGGTCAAAAAGGCCCACAACTGCGGGTCATTGGGGCTGAGCGAGATGGCTTTCTCGAATTGGTCGATGGATTCGTTGAAGTGACCTTCGTAGGCAAGTGCGTCCCCCATCGCGCAATAGGCGACGGCGAGGGTT
>CAYLTU010000149.1:0-14174 GCA_964386465.1 uncultured Rhodospirillaceae bacterium | reverse complement strand
GCTGAAGCTGTCCGTCTGAAGACGGAGGATCTAACCCTCAACATGGATATTAGACTGCAGTTCCGGCACTTCGAACAGGATATCGACGAGGTCCTGGGATGCCTGTCGCAATGAGTTCAATTTACCACCTTTCATCGAACCCGTGTTGTCCAGTATCAGCGCAACTTCCAATCCTTTTCGAAGGACTTCCGCCGACGCAGCGACGGTGAATTCTTCTTGTCCGATTAGCCTCAACAGAGTCGCATCGAGCGTCACGGAACCAGAGACCTTGATGACGCCGCCTTCGACGGTGAGGGTCGGCGTCGCGGGGGTTCCGGGCGAATTGGACGAATAATTGGCGAAGAAGAACTGCTCGGCGATCGACTGCATCTGAGCTTCGGTATCGCCGGCGGCCCCTGCGGCGAGCCCCGCCGCGTCGAGGGCGAACGCCAAACGGGATCGGGCCATGTACGCACGGGACAGATCGACCGCCGCGCCGACGCCGACAACGACGGGTACGGCCGCCAAAGCCCATAGAATGATGACCGCGCCGCGCTGAGAGCGAAATAATTCAGCAAACGGTTTCAGGGCGTGTTCCCAAGCATTTTCCAACCAGGTCATTTCCATTATCTCCAGTTATTCTCGTGCAACGGAACTGCTTCGCCGAGGCCTGGCGAATGCCAGTTCCTCAAGCGCGATCGTCCCAAAAATCAATTCGCCGAACATCGGCACGTAGTCGTAGGTCGCGCGGACGATCACGACGCTGTCGCCAGGAGGTCCCATGCCCGCGGCTTGCGTAAGGGCATCGGGAACGGTGCCGCCCCGGTGACTCTCGGCCCAATCGATCGCTGCTGAACCATCGGCTGGATCGAAGACGACGCTCGAAACACCGACGGAAAGCCCGTCTACAACGAACGGCTCCATAACAAGGTCGGCGGCAAACAGCACATCGGACATGCGGCCGTCGTCGATACTCGGTTTCTGCGTGACCAAATCCGCCGTCGCGTAGGCTGCGCTTTGTAGCTTTCGGTCGAGACGCAACAGGCGCGTCGCTTCGACCGTGCCGGCGAACAGCAGCGCCATCATCGGCAGGATCAAGGAGAACTCCGTTATGGCCGATCCTTTTCGGCAACGAAGAAAGCGTGAGATCGCCGCAATCATCCGCCCAACTCGAAGGGTTCGTTTTGGAAAGCCATCGTCGACAGCAACAGCACGCCGCCGCTGCCGTCCGACGCCAAAACGTGGCCGACGAGCGGCGTCAGAAAGTTCCATCTGTAGGCAACCCTGACGACGGTAATCTCGCCGCTTTCTCCGGGCGTAAATTGACCACCGGTCATGTTGCCCTCTTCATCCACTTCCAACGTCATGTCGACCGACGAGAAATCGGAGAACGTCCGGACATCGAAGGCAACCGCGCTGCAGTCAACGATTCCAAACAGGGAATCGCACAGTTTGGTCTGAAACGCGTCGATCGGATCCTCGTTTTCCTGAACGCGTCCGGTGCGGATATCGCGCGCGGCGCTCTCCACCGCACCGCTGATCGTCACCTCCGCAAACAACGTCACGGCGACTTCCACCGTCGCTGTCAGAAGCAGCACGACAAACGGGGCGACGAAAGCGAACTCTATCAACATGCCGCCATGGTTCGATGACAGGGCAGCTTTGCCGCCGGACCGCGCGAGCAATTGTTTCCCGAAAATTCCCATTTCCGATAGCACACCTGTTATTTTCTGGTTCTTGCTACCATCTATATTTGTATATAGAAAGTAATATCGTATCTATATTGTAATTTAATTCAACTAACATTCCATTTATTTAGTTTTTACCATTAATTAAGTTTATTCAATATTTTAATTACTTTGTTTTAGTTAACCAGAAAACATTCGAGACGCACCTTGAGCCAGTGCGGTTGAGTGGGGATATAGTGGCGGTTAAAGCGGAGCCCTACCGCGTAGCAGGGCCTGCGCATCACCATCAATCGACCTGGGAGGATTGGCCGTGGAACTCGGCGTATTTATTTTCGACACCGACTACAGCATCAGCATCGACGAACTCGCGCGGGCCCTTGAAGACCGCGGGTTCGCTTCACTGTTCGTAGCCGAGCACACCCATATACCGGTGAGCCGTAAATCGGCCTGGCCGGGCGGCGGCGACTTGCCCAAGGAGTACGCCCACACGCTCGATCCCTTCATCTCACTGTCCTTCGCGGCGGCGGCTACGAAGAACTTGAAACTGGGCACGGGCATCAGCCTGATCCCGCAGCGCGATCACATCGTGACGGCCAAGGTCGTCGCCAGCCTCGACATGATGTCGAATGGCAGATTCACGCTTGGGATCGGCGGCGGCTGGAACGTCGAAGAGATGGAAAACCACGGCGCGACCTACAAGACCCGCTTCAAGCTCATGCGCGAGCGCGTGCTGGCGATGAAGGCGCTATGGACCGAGGAAGAAGCCGAGTTCGACGGCGAAATGGTCAAGCTCGAGAAATCCTGGTCCTGGCCGAAACCGCTGCAGAAGCCGCATCCCCCGATAATTCTCGGCGGCGAAACGAAATACACCCTGCAGCGCGTCGCGGAATTCTGCGACGGCTGGCTGCCGCGCGTAACCCCGGATTTCGATCCGTCCGAGAATATGGCGCGTCTCCGTCAAGCCGCGGAAGAAGCGGGACGGGACCCGAAGGAGCTTTCGGTGACGCTGTTCCGCGCACCGGCGGAGCCGCAACAGTTGGAAGCCTGCGCGCAGGCGGGAATCGATGGCGGCCTGTTCCAACTGCCGTCGGCGGACCGCGAGACGATCCTGCCGCTGCTCGACGAATACGCCGCGCTGCTGACCTAAATGGCTATAGGCGCGCCGCGATAAACTGCTCTATCCGGGCGTTTATCGCGGCCGGCGCCTCGGTCATACAGAAATGCCCAGGCCCCGATACCGTCTCGCTTTCCGATCCGGCGATCTTGTCGAGTATTAACGCCTGAAATGGCCCGACTTCACCCTGTGAAAGCGGTCGCCGGTTGCGTTCGATATCCATGGTCGTACTTTGGATCGCCAGCACGGGGATATCGATCTCGGCCATAGTAGCCTCGAGCCTGTCCGCGTCCCAACCGACCAAGTCCCGGAACAATGGACCGCCGGTGCTTTCGGGAATCGCAAAGACTCTTTCCAGCGCATCGTCTTTCCACTCAGGCGGGTTATCGAAGAACATGTCTTCGAACAGCTTCTGGATAACCGCCCGATAACCCTTTTCCGCGACGACGGCATCGAACGCCTTTTGCCCGGCTGCTCGCTCGGCGCCGACCCGGCTGCCGTCGACGACAACCAGACCGGCGACCCGGTCCGGCGCCTGCGCCCGCGCCTCCATGACGACGCGGCACCCCATCGAATGCCCGACCAGAATGGCGCCCGTCAAATCCTCCTCCGCAAGCATCGCGGCAACATCGCCGCCGACGGTTTCGATCGTCATCGGCGCATCGCCGCGCGGCGTCTCCCCGTGGCCGCGCAAATCACAGGCGACAACGGTGTGGCACTTCGAGAAATGGGAAACCTGGTGGCGCCAATCCTGGTGCCGGCACAGAAAGCCGTGCACGAACACGATCGGCGGCGCGCCACTGCCTTCTCGAACTCGGTTTAACGTTATGTCGGACATTTCGGCTCCTGACGGATTGAAGACAATCCCTTATCATAGGGTATGCGGCGCCTCGTTTGGAAAGGGCAACCCTTATGAAAGTACGTATCGAATATTGCGTAGTTTGAAATTACGAACCGAACGCTCTCCGTGCGAGAGACCTGATCTTGGACAAACATGCGAGCGCCGATATCGAGCTCGTCGGCGGCGGTGGCGGCGTTTTCGATATCGATGTGGACGGGCGGCGCGCCTATTCGAAAAAAACTTACTGGCCGATTCCCGACCGACGATGAAGTGCGGGCCACGCTTGTCTAATAAGGAGGAATTTGATTCTTTTCGGAAAGCAATTTGCCGGTCGGCTCGGTCATCGTACGAAACGGTGAGGTTATCGGCGTCGGCCGCAACCGGGTGAACTCCGATACGGATCCGACAGCGCATGCGGAGGTCGATGCGATCCGCGACGCAGGTTGCGACGGCAGCGTGCTCGGTTCGCGGTATGTCGATTTCGCAAACGCCGGCGGCCAGGTTTACGGCGAATTCAGCGTCGAACGGCTCATGGGATTGACCGATCGCGCGCTCGATATCGAGACAGGCGCGCAGCTCGAAGGGTGCGGCAAGTTGCGCCACGACTGGCTCGCCGGTAGCGGAAGCTGATGCGGCCGCGAAGGACGGCCTGGTTGTGCGCGGCGGCGCTCGCCGCATCCATGCTCGGGTCGCTGCCCGGCGATGGCGCGGCGGAATCGGTATCCGTCCGGATCGTCTCGCGCGACACGATCGTCCGAACCAAAACCGATTCCGCCCCGGTTCGCACGCGCGAAGTCCACGATATTTCATCGCGTGGCGAGCGGACCCGGTTGCTCGTCGAAACCGTCGACCATCCATCGGCCGTCGCCGTCCTGTTCGCCGGGGGCAAGGGCGCGATGCGCCTTTCGGAGGACGGCGACATCGGTTGGGGCAACGGAAACTTTCTGATCCGCAGCAGGCCCTATTTCCTGAAAAACGGGGTCGTGACCGCGATCATCGATGCGCCGACGGACCATAAACGGGATTTGCGCCATGGCTTTCGCGGTTCCGACGACCACGCGACGGACGTCGCCGCCGCCGTCGCCCATCTGCGGGCCTCGTTCGACGTGCCGATCTGGCTCGTGGGGACGAGTCGGGGCACGAATTCCGTGGCGAATGCCGCCGCCAGGCTTGGCGATGCCGGCGCGGACGGAATCGTTCTCACGGCCTCCATGCTCGCCTGGAACGAAAAAGGCGACAACCTCTTGGATTTCCCGCTTGAGAGAATAACCGGACCGGTTTTCATCGCGCATCACGAGGATGACGAATGCTTCGTGACACCGCCGGAGAAGGTACCCGAACTCGTATCTCGGCTAACGTCGGCCGATCCGGTCAGAGTGGCGCTTTACAGCGGCGGCAACGGAACCGGAAATCCCTGCCACGTTGCCCATTATCACGGCTTCAACGGTATCGAGGAGGATGTCGTCGCCGACATCGTCACTTGGATGAAAGCGCCTGCGCCGTAACTCGAAACGCAAAAGCCCCGTCCGTGACGGGGCTTTTTTTTGGGTACCTAGTTCGGCACCGCCCGATCCCTGACCGGGCCTAGATTTGTTTACGTGGATATGTCGCTTGTACTGTCCGGTGGCGTCATTTTTCGAGCCTCCTCCAGTCTGGTTTCACCGCGTAAAACTTGGTCTAGACCTCCTTCTCCATGGACCTGAAACGCTACGCCTATACGGGTAAATATACAATTGCGTTTTTCTCACACCGCGTTGTTTGTCCACCGCTCCAGAACGGATTTGGCCTCCGACATGATCGTTTCAACGACCTCGCCAGCGGGCGGGATCGAGCCTATCACGCCGGAACCCTGCCCTGCCGCGAGCGAGCCGTTCTCCGTATCGCCCTCCACGCGGCCCCTGACGGAGGCCGGTTCGCCGACCTCGCGGAGCTGATAGGGGAACGGCTTGATATCCTCCTCATGCGCCGCCCAGTATTCGGTGAACTTGTTGCCGATGACACGCGCTGTCTTGCCGGAATGGCCGCGCGTCACGGTCGTGCCGTCCTCGTCGATATCGACGATCTTCTGCTTGTAGTTGATATGGCCGCGCGCCTCTTCCGTCGCGATGAACCGGGTGCCCATCCATACGCCCTGCGCGCCCAAGGCCAGGGCGGCGACAAGGCCGCGGCCATCGGAAATGCCGCCGGCGGCCAGCACGGGGATATCGACGCTATCGACGACCTTTGCGACCAACGGGAAGGTTCCGACCCGACCAACATGGCCGCCCCCTTCATTGCCCGAGGCGATAACCACGTCGACGCCGGACGCTTCCACTTTTTGCGCCTGCCGCGAGGTGCCGACCAGCGCCATCATCGTCATGCCCGCCGCGTGCGCCCGCGGTACGATCCGGCCGGGATTTCCCAATCCGGAGACAATGACCGATGCGCCTTCCTCGAACGTAACCTCGATATGGTCTTCGACTTCCTGGGTGTAGCCGCTGGTCGTGGCGTCCCCGCCCTGCACTTCGGCGAACAGGATATCGACGCCGTAGGGCTTGTCGGTCTCGTTCTTCACAAGCTGTATTTCGCGGCGCAACTGCTCGGGGTCCATGAAGGCCGAGCCGATCACGCCCAGACCGCCGGCCTTCGACACGGCGGCCGCCAGCCTGCCGTAGGAGACAGAATACATGCCGGCCTGACAGATCGGATACCGGATGCCGAGCATCCGGCACAGCGGATTATTCTCCAGAATGTCCGTGACAGCCATGGCTCAGCCGTTTCCAACGGCGAGCTTGCCGAAAACGGAACCCGCCATCAGGCCGCCGCCACCCGGATAGTTGCCGCAGAACAGACCGCCGACAACGACATCAAAATCCATACTCGCCATAGTGCACCTCGAAACTCGCAATAAATGTTGTCCGAACGGCATCAGCCGGCCAACAGCGCTTCACGCGCCTTGGCCAGGATACCGATATGTTGATCGTGGTCGCCGACGACGCGAATCATCAGATGGCTTGCGCCGGCTTCCGCATAGCCTTTGAGCCAAGGCACGAATTCGGCTTCCGGTCCCGCGAAACAAGCCTGTCGACGCCTTATGACTTCGCCCGGCACCCCGTAATATTGCTCAAGATAGTCGTTGATCCGATCGTTCGCTTTTTCGGCGTTTTCGTCGATGGAGACGGTCAGATAGACCGCACCCGTGACCGCGCCGGCGCGCCCGGCTGCTTCAGCAGCCTCGCAAACTGTCGCCCATTGCTTGCCCCAACCTTCAGCATCCGGGCCGGTCGGGAACCAGCCGTCGAAATGGCGTCCCGCCCGCGTTAGGCTCGCTTCCGCGGAGCCGCCGCCCCAGATCGGCGGCCCCCCCGCGCGGTGCGGCGTCGGGCCCAGCACACTGTCAACAACCTTCCAGCGTCCTTCCCAATCAACCGGCTCGCCGGACCACAGCGCTTTGCAGAGCCGCAGACCTTCCATCATCCGGCCGACCCGCTTGTCGAACGGCACGCCGGCGGCTTCGAATTCGGCCCGGATGCTGGGTGCGTCGGCGGCGATGCCGACCCCTAGGATGAAGCGTCCCTCGCTGACCTGGTCAAGCGTCGCGACCAGATGCGCCAGCACGACCGGATTTCGCAGCGCCGGCAACAGCACCGCCGTGCCCAGCTCGACACGGCCGACCCTCCCGGCGACACCGGCCAACAGGGTCAGCGGTTCATGTCGCGGGCGCGCCAGCAGGGAGTCGCCGACCCAAACGGAATCGAGCCCCGCCCCCTCCGCCCGCTCGGCGAGCGTCAGCAGCGGTGCGGCTTCGGGTTTCCCCTGCATGTTCTGCTCCCGGGTCGGCAACAGATATCCGAGTTTGATGCTCATCTTTTGAGTGCTCCATTTAGGAGAATTCTAAAACGACTTTGCGTTGGCGCAATCACCCCCCTCACCCTGCCCTCTCCCCCCATCCGGGTGGAGAGGGATAAGTTTTTAGAAGACATGCCATTTACCCTCTCCCGCAGAGTGGGAGAGGGAGGGGCCCGCCGCGTAGCGGTGGGAGGGTGAGGGTCTTGTGCCAACACGCGAAAATCCACTCAGACCTTGGCGCCCCAAGCGCGCTCCGCGTATTCCTTCGTCACGACGTCGAAGACGACGCCGTTGGGATCGCGGAATTTGACCTCCGTCGCGCCTTCCGGCGAACCGGGGAGTCGCATATGGTAGCGGCCGCCATTTTCCTTGATCGCCTCGCCTGCCTCGGGAATATCGTCGACAACGAAACCCATATGGTGCAGGCCGTGGAAATCCTTGCCACGCTCGTCGCCTGCCTGCTCGTCCGTTTTGAACTTCAGGATCGCCAGGCTGATCGTGCCATCGGAGAGCATGATCACGATGCCCGATTCGAACACGCGTTCCATGCCGAAGGTCTTCTCGTAAAACGTCGCCGCTTCCTCCATATCGGGAACGGTCACCGCAATATGCCTAAGCTTCGCCATGCGTGCCTCCAATCATCGTGTTCGCGAATCGTGTTCATGCGGCGCGACCGGTGTCAAGGTTCAGGGGTTCCGTAGAAGAATACCGGCGGCTTCTTCCTTGACGTCGTGGGTCGAATGTCCGGCGCCGGGCACGATCTCCAGCGTCCAGGCGAAATCGGCGCCGTGCCGGGTCGCGGCGGCCTGCGCGCGATCGAAATAGGCCTGCCCGCGCGCGTAGCGGTGCGGCCCCTGCCGTTTTGCCGCCGGTGTGTTGTGCAGATATCGATGATTGGAATCGTTGTCCGCATCGCCCAGCATCACCGCCATCCGCCGCTCGAACGCGGTTCGAAGCTGCGCCAACGTCAGACCCGCACCGTCCAGTCCGTAGGGGTATTTCTGATCGGTGTCCGGCATCGTGTACCAGCCCGCATTGACCGCCACCGCCCTTTCCAGCCGGAGGCGCGGCATGAAAGTGACCATGCGGTGTACGAACTGCGCGCCGGCGGAATGGCCGAACATCAGGTAGCCCTCCCGCGTCGAACCGGTCCACTCCCGGGCCGCGTCGAACAATGCCTCGACGGCATTGAAGGCCCATTCGCGCGGCGGGAGAGGATCGCCGCCCTTCGCCCGCATATTGCCGCGGTTGTAGCTGCGTCCGCCGGGGAATTGTCCCAGATCGAACTCCGGAGCGAGGACGAGAAAGCCATGCCGGTCCGAAAGGCCGCTCCAGGCGTCGCGATACCAATCCGCATTGCGGTTGACCCCGTGCAGCACCATCAGGATCGGCGACTCCGGGATGAAGGCCGCGGGCCGGTGGTAATAGACCCGCATGGTCTTGCCCGGCAGGCCCTTGAAGACCGCAACGCCGGAGCCGGGCGCCAGCGGTCCTTCGCTGGGGCGTTCCGGCATCGCGACGCAACCGGATGTCAGAAGGAGCGCCACGACGACGGCCCTGATCATCCGAGGCTCGGCCAGACCGGTTTTCGCTTCTCATTGAAGGCTGCCAACCCCTCCTTATGATCGACCGTCGCAAAAAGCCGCGCCAGCTCGTTCTGGCCGTGCGCGAAGGAAGCGTCCAGGCTCATGTCCCACATGTGCCGCAGCAGGTGTTTGCCGCGTCGGATCGCCGTAGGAGATTTGTCGATGATGCGGCCGACAAGCCATTCCACCTTGGCATCGAGACCCGCAGACGGCACCACATAGTTCACGAGCCCGACCTCCTTGGCGAACCCCGCGTCGAAGAACTCGCCGCTGAGCGTCATCTCCATGATCACGCGGCGCGGGATCAAATAGCGCAGCGACGCGACGATCAAGGTCGGGAACAATCCGATGCGCACTTCCGGCAACGCAAACCGTGCGTGATCGGCCGCGATAGCGAGGTCGCACAGCGCCAGCACGCCCATACCGCCGGCCATCGCATCGCCGTTAATCCGTGCAATCAAAGGCTTGCTGAAAGCATCGGCGGCGCGAAAATAAGCGACCGCCGGATGCACCAGCTCCAGCTCATCTATCTCCAGCGGACTGTAATCAGTGTCCGGCTTCAAATCGGCGCCCGCCGAGAACGCCTTGTCGCCGGCGCCGGTCAGGACAACGGCGAGAATTGCCGGGTCGTCCTCCGCTTCGGCCAACCCGTCGGCCATGCGCTCGAACAGGTCCTTGGTATAGGCGTTGCGCCGTTCCGGCCGGTTCACGATCATCCACAGCACCGCCTCGCGCCGTTCCAGAATCAGTTCATTTTGCGCCATTGTCCGGTCTCCGCCTCTCATCGTCTTGGGCTGTGCAAGCGGCTATGATTTTGTATTGTCGGGTCGCCACGCACTTCCAATACCATTTCAGGATCATCGATGACACAGAGTGATACCCGCGTCCTTTCCGGCATCCGCATAATCGACTTCAGCCGCCTGCTGCCGGGTCCGTGGGCGACGCAGATGCTCGCCGATCTCGGCGCCGACGTTATCAAGGTCGAGCAGCCGGAAGTCGGCGATTACAGCCGGCACAACCCGCCCAGCTACAAGGAGGGCGGCGTCTATTACAACAGCGTCAATTCGAACAAGCGCAGCATCGCCATCGACCTCACAAATCCGGACGGTCAGGCCGTAGCCCACCGGCTGATCGAGCAGTCCGACGTGATCATGGAGTCGTTCCGCACCGGCGTCGCGAAGAAACTCGACGTGCACTTCGAGAAGGCGCGCGCCCTGAACCCGGGCATCGTCTATTGCGCGATCACCGGCTACGGCCAGGACGGACCCCTGGCGCGGGTGCCGGGACACGATTTGGTCATCCAGTCGATGACCGGGCTGATGGGCATGTCGGTCGAGCGCGAGCCGCTGCCGCCGGTCCCCGGTTTCCAGGCGGCCGACTACGCCGGCGGCGCGATGGCGCCGACGGCGATCCTGGCCGCGCTGATGCGCAAGCAGCAAAGCGGCGAAGGCTGTTTTATCGATCTGTCGATGTTCGATTGCCTGTTTTACATGTGCAATATCGTCCAGACCGGCGGCATGTCGCGGTTGGCCGGGCACAGCGGCGAGCCGGCGATGCAGCCCTGGGGCGGCAATCCGCGTTACGCCACCTATCTGTGCGGCGACGGCAAGCCGGTCGCGGTGTCGCTGCTGGAAGCGGTGCAGTGGCGCCAGTTCTGCAACTTCATCGAACGGCCCGACCTGATCGACGAGGACGAGGGGCCGGAGGACCGCCACTCGACCCACGGCGACCGCGCGCCGCTCTACCGCGAGGCGATCGAGAGCTACTGCAAGGCGCACACCCGCCATAGCCTGCTGGCCAAGATGGAAGCCGAGCAGATCCCGGTCTGCGCGATCTACACGCCGGACGAGGCGCTGGCCGACGACAACGTCAAACAGCGCGGCCTGGTCGAATTCATCGACCATCCGGTCGATGGGCGCATCCCGCACCTGACCAACCCGCTCGACCGTACCGGCCTGACCGTCGAGGGGCGCAAACCGGCGCCGGGACTCGGGCAGGACAATGACGATATACTGGCCGATCTCGGCTATTCGGAGGCCGAACGGAGAGACTTACACGCGAAGGGAGCGGTACCGTCATGACCACGATCCAGACACCAAATGCGGATGCGGCAGCCCATTTCATCGGCACCGCGCCGGGCCGGAACTATCAGGCGGACACGATCGAGGCGGCGCGCATGGCGCTGGTCGACGCGGTCGGCGTGGCGCTGGGGGCGCATGGCGAAGGCGCCGGGCAATCCGTGCGCAACGTCGCGGCCGGTTGGAGCGCCGGCGGCGAGGCGCAGATACTGCTCGGCGGCCGCTCGGCCCCCGCCTTCGCGGCGCTGGTCAACGCGACCCTCGGTCACTGCCTCGATTACGACGACACCCATGTCGGCGCGGTCGCCCATCTCGGCAACCCGACCTGGGCCACGGCGATTGCCGTCGGCCAGCAGGTCGGCGCGACCGATCGGGAAATCCTCGGCGCCTTCATCACCGGCTTCGAGGTCGGCGCGCGGCTCGGCCACGGCATGGGCCAGGCGGTCAACGAGCGCGGCTTCCATTCGACCGGCCTGTTCGGCTGTTTCGCCTCGGCGACGGCGGCCGCCGTTCTGTTGGGACTCGACGAGGACGGCATCCGCAACGCGCTCGGCGCGGCGGCGACCCAGGGCGCCGGCCTGACCGGCTCGTTCGGCACCATGGCCAAACCGTTCCACGCCGGCAAGGCGGCGATGAACGGCATATTGGCGGCCGAACTGGCCAAGGAAGGCTTCGAGGCGGCGCAAACCCTGATCGAGGCGGAAGGCGGCTTCGGCCAGGCCTTCGTGCAGGACGGCAAGACGGCGCCGAAGCTGCTCGATTTCGACGGCAGCATGGAAATCACCCGCAACACGCTGAAGCCCTACGCCTCCTGCCTGCTGACCCATCCGGTGATCGACGCCGCGCGCGCCCTGTCCGGGACGGTCGCGCCGGACGACATCGCGGAGATCGCCGTCGAGGTCAACCCGATCTGCATCCAGCTCGCCGGCAAGCCGCAGCCGCAAACCGGCCTGGAAGGCAAGTTCAGCACGGCCTACTGCACCGCGCTCGGCCTGACCGGCCACACCGTCACGGCGAGCGACTTCGCCGAGGACCGCGTCGCCGATCCCGCGATACGCGCCCTGGTCGATAGGGTCACACTGAACCCGGCCCCGGACATGAAGATGACGGCGGCCAAGCTGACCCTGCGTCTCGCCGACGGCACTGAAGTCGGCCACGACACGCCGCTCGCCCTCGGCAATCCGGGCAACCCGATGGATTGGAACGACGTGGCGGGCAAGTTCATGCCGCTCGCGGAACCGGTGCTGGGCGACCGGGCGCAGCCGCTCTACGACCTGCTGCGCGGCTTCGGTGATGGCGAACGGATGGAAGAATTACGGGAGATCGTGGCGCGGTAGGCCGGCTGAGGCGTGTGATTCAGCGCCGCAAGATTGAGGCGAAACGACCGAAACAGGGATTGAACTGCCAGGTGAGTATGTGGCAATGCAAGACCTGACGGCGATTTTTCCGAATTTTGAGCAAGGCCCGCAACTCTCAGCGAAATTCCTAAGCAATGACGCAGTGATACGGATTTTTTTGACTACGAGGCTTGAGGAATGGATACGGATGCAAACGCGCTAGAACAAATTCAACGTTGGTATCGATCTGTTTGCGACGGAGATTGGGAGCATACCTACGGGATATTCATCAGTAACATTGATAACCCAGGTTGGTCTCTGAAGGTCGAATTGAAAGATACATACCTTTACGGCGCGTTTTTCAAAGACCTGAACGTACAGAGAAAAAACGATGATGATTGGGTTTTATGCAAAATAGAAGATGGCAACTTCCAAGGATATTGTGGGCCTAGTAATTTAACTGAGATGTTAGAGGTATTTTTGGATTGGGCCAATAAATCATAAGATGATTTTCAAGAAATATTGGGATCATGTGTGGACGGCTCGTTATGAAAATTGGAGTCAGGTCTTGCACTGCCACAATTTCTCACGATAGCGAATGGAGAGATCTACACTGACCCCCGTGCCGGACATGAAGATGAAGAAAGGGGTCAGGTCTTGGAAGAAAGGGGTCAGGTCTTGCAATACCGCATTTTCTCACGATAGTAAATTGCAGGATCTACACTGACACCCGCGCCAGATATGAAGATGACTGCAGCGAAGTTGACTTTGCGCCTCGCCGAAGCCGTGTTGGGGACCAGGCGCAGGCGCTATACGCCCTGCTGCGCGGCTTCGGCGACGGCGAACGCATGGATGCGATGCGGGAGATCGTGGCGCGGTAGTCGCCGCCGATATCCGGGCAGGCCAGTGCGGCATTTCTTCGACGTGAACTGGGCACAGGTTCGGAAAACGTTGCAACGCCGAGGCGTATCCGTTTAGCCTCTCAAGGGGAGGAGAACGTATTCCATCGGCACCTTATCCTTAAGGAGTGAGGAAATGCTGCACCTGTCCCGCGTCGTTATCGACCTACCGCTTTATCATCGTTCCATCGTCCGGATCGGGCTGCCCTACACCGGGCCCCTGTTTGTGTGGTGCCAGCTTGGCGGCGGTTCCTGGACCTGGGACCTGCAATTCGCATTCCTTCAGCAGCCCGTACCGGCGACACCGGATTCCGCGTTCGGTTGGGGAATCCATCAGGTGCATCCCCACCCGCCGGAGAAGCTAGCCAACTGGCTGCCGCGGGCCGGATCGTTTTTGGACCCACAGATGGCCGCCCCATCGATGACGTCGGTCGACCATGGGCAGCACAAGGACTTCCTTCAGGTCCGGGTCGACCCGGCCGGGAACGACGCCAATGGCAAACCGCAATACGACATAAAGCTCACATTCATCCATTCGCCGCTGGGCACCGAGAAGCCGAACTTCGACCCGCCCATTCCCTGGTGGAAATATTGGTGGTGGCGGCTCGTCAATCTGATTTTTTGGTGGCGGCGGCCCCGTTTCTTCTACTCGTCGACGCCACCCTTCGGGATAAATCCGGAAGAGTTTGACGACGCGTTGAAACCTAGGCCCTAGTGTGATGATTCTGAAGTTCGTCGCATTAAATGCGACGAACTTTTGGATCTGAATCACATTTAACCACTACCGACTGACGTCGGTAGAATGAGGCGTATGCTTCTCGATG
>CAYLTU010000148.1:0-14182 GCA_964386465.1 uncultured Rhodospirillaceae bacterium | reverse complement strand
CAAGTGGCCTAGTTTTACTCCGCCCTGGTGGTCTGGATTTACTCCGCCGTTGACATCTTGCGTGTCCGCAGGACCTTGAGGCCCGATGCCGGCGAAGCGGATTTCGGAGTACTCCGGCGTCTGCGGGGCGTTGGTCATGACCGGGCGGCGCAGTTCCGAGAACAACCGCGTGCCCTCGATGACGCCTGTTGAAACCGCACTTTTCCAAGTGCCCGAACCCGTCGGCGCCATGTCGCACGACGATTGCTACAAAGTAGCCGCGGAAAACCTCCCTGGCGCCGGTCTCCGTGGTTATGTTTCTTGCGCTCCTCCTGGCCGAGTGTGTGCCTATCAGCCGCCTGAACTGCCCCCGCCCGGCTATTTGGCGAATCCGAGAAGACGTTTCTGTGCGTTCCAGTCGGCAGCCAATCTGATCAGCTACACCTCCGCGCTCTAGATTCGGGAACAAACCCGGTCACCGAATAGTCGATATTGCGGGCGCCGTCGGGTGGTCGGCAAATGGTTGGTTGGCGACAGATATGACAATGCCGTTGCGATTCTTTACGCCAACGTAAAAGATACCCCCGTAAAGGTTACCGCTTTGACCAAAGTGCCGACCACGAAAACGCGAACCGCGGTCGAGGAACGCCGGGAGAACCGGCGCCAAGAAATCCTGCTGGTGGCGCGGGATCTGTTTCACCGGCAGGGCTACGCGAATACATCGCTGGATGACATCGCGCGGGCGGTCGGGATCAAGCGGGAAGGGTTGTATTACTATTTTCCCAACCGCACACAGATTCTGATCACGATTATCAAGCCAATGGGCCTGCAATTGAGGGACCGGGCGCGCGAAATTCTCGAAAGCGACGATACGCCGGAGGAAAAAATTCGGCGGACCGTCGAAAATCAGCTGATGCGGTTCGAAAACCGGTTCGCGGAATCCAAAATCACCCTGCGTGATGATTATTTCACCGAAAACGAAGTGGTGCTCGCGGAAATGGGGCCGATCTGGAATGAGTACGAGGATTTGTGGATAGCGATCATCGAGGAAGGTCAGAGAAAGGGCGTGTTCGATGCCACGCTCGATCCGCGCCTCGCCCATCTGGGTATTCTGGGTCTTTGTAACTGGGTTGCGCGTTGGTATGTGCCCGGAGAATCAACCCCGGTTCCTGACCTGATCGAAATGTACAACCGGATGGTATTGCGCAGCTTGCGAGCTGGATAGACCGCCAAGGCACCCGCATTAGCCGTGAATTCAAGTTCCCCTCGAAACCACTGATATTGAGATTGTTCACTAGTAAAGAATTAGGTGTGAAATCCGTGTCCGCCGATAGTATGGCGAACGGGAACACTTCCAACAGCCGCACTTATTGCAAGGAACTGACTGCCATGCGCGCGATTATCGCTAAAGAACTCGGACCACCGGAAAATCTTGTGATTGAGGACGTGGAGGCGCTTACGGCAGGCCCGGGCCAGATTGTCGTCGAAAATAAGGCTGCGGCGGTCAATTTTCCCGACCTTCTGGTGATGGAAGGAAAATATCAGTTTTGTCCCCAGTTGCCGTTTTCGCCCGGCAAGGAAGGCGCCGGCATTGTGAAATTGGTGGGCGACGGTGTGACCCGCTTTAAGGTGGGCGACCGCGCGATGGTGCAGGTGGAATACGGCTCCTATGCCCAGGAAGTTGCAGCAGAGGAATCGCATTGTTATCCGATACCTGATGGTGTGTCGTTCGAAGAAGCGGCAGCCATCGGGATCGCCTATCAGACGGCGTATTTTGGGCTGGTTGCGCGGGCGTATGTGAAAGAGGGCGACAAGGTTCTTGTTACCGGTGCCTCGGGCAGCGTTGGTTTGGCCGCGATGCAGCTCGCCAAAGCCTGGGGGTGCCAAGTTATTGCCGGGCTGACAACCATGGCAAAGGAAGATCTGGCGCGGAAGAACGGGGCGGATCATGTCATCGATTTGTCGGGAGACGATTTGAAGAACTCGATCCGCGAGCAGATCAAGGCGATCACCGGCGGGGGTGTCGAGATTGTGATGGAGATCGTCGGTGGCGACGTGTTCGAAGGCGCTATCCGTGCGCTCGAATTCGGCGGCAGCATCGTCGTTGTCGGGTTCACCAGCGGCGCCATTCCGGCGGTGAAGGTGAACTACCCACTGCTTAAGAACATCGCCGTCACAGGCGTGAACAGGATGGAGTACCTGGATCGCGACCCGGAACGGGTCCAGCGCGTCCAGGCGGAAATTTTCGATATGGTCTCGGCAGGTACACTGCACGTACCGGTACAAGCGGTATTCCCGATGGAAAAAATCGCCGAGGCCTGCAAGGTCCTGACGGACCGTCAAATCCGCGGTAAGGTTGTGATTATGACGGGGGCCTGACGAACCCGCCGGCGACCATTCCGCGACGATGTTGTCGTATTCCCGGAGCGCGGGTCAGGCGCTTCCGACATGTTTTCCGATTCTCAGATGATTCCGGCTTCTTCCGCGCGTTCGCGTTCGATCTGGCGCAACGCGCCGCGCTGGATTTTACCGGTTGCGGTCAGTGGCAGATCGTCGACGAATTCCACCGCCCGCGGGTACTTGAATGCGGATATCTGCGATTTTACGAAATCCTGCAACTCCGAAACAGTGTCATCGTCGGCAATTTCTTTCGACGACGGCACGATGAAGGCTTTGACTATCTGCCCACGGTACCGGTCAGGCTTGCCGACGACGGCTGCTTCCCTGACTTTCGGGTGTTCCAGCAGGACCGCCTCGACCTCCAGCCCCGACACATTGTAGCCCCCGGTCAGAATCATGTCGTCGGTGCGGGCCTCATAATAGAGATAGCCGTCCTCGTCGATCCGGCACAGATCTCCCGTCTTGTTCCATCCGTCATGAATGTAGGCTTTCTGGCGGTCGAGATCGTCGAGATAACGGCAGCCGTTCGGGCCCTTAACGATCATTTGGCCGATCTCGTCGGGTTTGACGTCATTCATGTTGTCGTCGACGACTCTTACTTGAAAACCGGGGATCGCCTTGCCGATAGCACCGGGTCTGATGTCGTCGCCGCTGGTCGAGATGATAATATGAAGCAGTTCGGAAATGCCCAGCCCGTTGATGATCTTGACGCCGGTGATGTCTTTCCATTCGTTGAAAGTTGCGGGCGCCAGCGGCTCGCCGGCCGCAACGCATTCGCGCAGCGACGACAGATCGTAATTGTGCGCTTTGTCGAGCATCATCTTATAGCCTGATGGCGTGGAGAAGCAGACTGTCGCCTTGTAATTTTCAATGGTCTTCAACACAGCTTCCGGTGTTCCGCGTTCGAGCAGGACGGCGGTCGCGCCAAACCGGAACGTATCGGCGGTAAACGCACATAGCCCATACAGAAAGGCGATCGGGGGACTGCCGCAGACGATGTCTCCCGGGCGGATTTTCACGATCTGGCCGATGAAGCAATCCGCAGCGGCGAGAATATCGCGATGGAAGTGAAGCGTTCCCTTCGGTGCTCCGGTGGACCCGGATGTGAAACCGATTATGGCGGGGTCGTCGGCGGCCGTATCGACATTGGCGAAGCCGTCGGATTTGCCCTTCATGGCAGACTCGAGTCCGTCGGCGCGGCTGCCACCGAAATACAGGATATGTTCGAGGTCGGTGGCGTTTTCATTGGCCTTGTCGATATCCTCGGCAAGACAGTCGTGAGAGATCGCGAACCTGGCCCTTGCCTTGCCGATTATGTAGATCAGTTCGCGTTCGCGGAGCACGGGCATTGTCGTGATAGCCACGCCGCCCGCCTTCAGCACGGCGAGCCAGGAGGCGATCAGCATCGGGTGGTTTTCGCTACGGATGAGTAAGCGTTCACCCGGAACGAACCCGTAATCTTCTACCAAAACGTTGGCGATTCGGTTGGCGCGGTGCATCAGTTCCCGGTAGGTCCAGATTTGGTCGCCGAACATCAGGGCAGGCTTGTCGGCGTAGCCGGAGGTGACCTGTTTATCGATCAGCTCAACGGCGACATTGAAGCGCGGCGGGTAAGCGGAGAGTACGGGCAGGACGGAATAGTCCATCTCCGGCGACAATTCGGAGCCCGGCATGTTGTCCCGGATAAAGGTATCCACATGCGAAGTGGGTTCTATCACGGCATCTCTTTTCGGGGTTTGTCTGTCATGCCTAATTCTAGTTCCCAGCCTGTGCCAAACCAATAATTTTACAGCAATGTAAAATATTATTGGAATCAATTATTGCAGGTGTTACACAGCAAACGAATAGGACAGAAATGTCACGGCATTATCGGGGGCGCCTTGAAAGATCTCGTGCAGCTTGAACTTATCCGCGAGTCTCTGATCGCTGTCGTGAACGAAATGCGTGCGAACATCATTCATTCGTCCTATGCGCCGATCATTTACGAAGGCCATGATTTTTCCTGCGCACTGATGTCCGCCGACGGGCGGCAGGTTGCACAGGGGCTGGCGGATCACCCGATTCATATCTTCGCAGTGCCGTATTCCACCCAACAAGTGGTCGCCAAGTTCAAGGGCGACATTAACGAAGGCGATCTGTTCCTGCACAACGATCCCTATACCGGGGGCACGCATCTCAACGATGTTCTGATGCTGCATCCGGTATTTTTCGATGGCAGGCTTGGCATGTTTGCGGCGATGCGCTGCCACTGGAACGATGTTGGCGGAATGACGCCAGGCAGCCTGTCAGGGCGCGTCAGCGAGGTCATCCAGGAGGGCATCCGGATCGAACCGACCAAGATCTGCGATCGCGGCACACTGAATGAACCTTTCATGAACCTGCTGTTCAACAACATGCGCGCTCGGTCGGAACGGCTGGGCGATTTCAACGCCATGTTCGGCACCGGCCGCAAGGCCGAAGAACATCTACAGCGCTTGTACAAGCGTTTTGGCACCGGGCTTCTGGGCGGCGTTGAAGAGCTGATCGAACGGTCGGAACGTCAAATTCGGGCCAGGATTGCGGAACGTCCGGACGGCGACTATTACGCCGAAGGCTACATCGAAAGCGACGGCACCAACCCGGATCCGCTGGTTCTCAATCTGAAGCTGACTGTGAAAGACGACGAGATAATCGCCGATTTCACAGGAACGTCACCGCAGACCAACGGGCCGACCAATTGCGGGCCGGCGATGGCGTTGAACGCGGTCGGAACGATCGTCAAATCTTTCCTCGATCCGAAGACGCCGATCAATCAGGGGTCGTTCAGCCCGATAAAGGTGATCTCTGAAGAGGGGACATTCATCAATGCCCGGAATGATGCCCCGTGTGGCGGCATGGCCGAGTGTAAATACCTGATCGATTCCGTCGTCGCGTCAGCCATGGGCAAGGTCGCGCCGGAGATGACGGTTGGCGATCTGAAAGGCGGGGCGAACCACATCATCATATCGGGCCCTGACCCGCGCGGTAGCAACTACATCCACTATGAATGGCCGGCGGGCGGCACCGGGGCATCCGCCGGGACCGATGGCTCGAACGCGGTGCGCAGCTATAACGAAGGCGACTTCAATTCGATCCAGTCGGTTGAGATGGTCGAGGCGCAGTTTCCGCTCCGCATAGAGCGCTGCGAAGTGCGGACGAGCGCGTGTGGCGATGGAGAATTCCGCGGTGGTTTCGGCCTTCGGCGTGAGGTGCGTATTCTCGGCGAACGGGGGGCGCTGTCGGTGTTGTCCGAAAAGAACGTTATCCCGCCCCATGGCGTGGAGGGTGGATCGAACGGTGCGGCAAACCATTTTGTGGTCATTCGCGACGGTGAAATAACATCGCCGTCGGACGTTCCGGGCAAAGTATCGGGTTTTGCCCTGCGGACGGGCGATATCGTGCGTGAGGAAACCGCCGGTGGCGGCGGGTATGGCGATCCACTTAAACGGGAACCCGAAAAGGTGCTGGCGGATGTTTCGGAAGCGTACCTGACCGCCTTGGAAGCGATGCACCGCTACGGCGTCGTAATTTCAGGTAATTCCGTGGATGGCGCGGCGACGGCGGCTAAGCGCGCCGAGCTTTCCGGGGCGAGAATCTCGGTCGCACTCGAACTTACCGATGAAGAACTTTCGGATGGACCAAAGCGGCAGTTTATCGTCCCGAGGGATCTCGCGGCGACGCTGGAATTCACCGACGGCGATCTGATTGAACTGGTGACGGGCCGGGGGGCGCCGTTGCGTGCCTGGGCGCGTCTCGGCGGCGGCGGCGATACGGTGGTTGTCAGCTCCAGCAGCATGGATATTCTCAGCGCCGCGCCGGGTGATCACGTGCTTATCCGCGTCGCCCGGCCCCATCCAGAAGTGTACGCATGAGCAATAAACATGGCTGACCGGCAATACATCGTCGGAATCGATGTGGGTGGCACGTTCACGGATTTGCTGTGCCTGAACACCGAAACGCAGGAACTTCTGTCCGAAAAGGTAGCGTCCATCCCGGGCAGTCAGTGGAAGGGCGTTCTTGGAGCGCTCAAACAGCTGGGCATCGATTACGGCAAAATTAGCGCCTTCGTGCATGGCACGACCATAGCGACCAACGCCCTGGTGGAACGCAAGGGCGCCCGGACCGGGCTGGTCACGACCGACGGGTTTCGCGATACGCTGGAAATTGGACGAACACGCCGTTTAGTCGGCGGGTTGTTCGATATCAAGTTCGTCCGGCCCAAGCCGCTGGTGAGTCGCGATCTTCGGGTCGAGGTCGGTGAGCGCGTCGCCGCGGATGGTGAAGTTCTGCAATCGGTGGAGGATGTCGATTTCGCGCCGATCGTTGATAAATTCCGGGACAGCGGTGTCGAAGCGATCGCCATCGCCTTCATCAACGCATATCGCAACACTGAAAACGAAATGAGTGCGCTCGGGAAGATCCAGGCGCTCGCAGGGAATATTGCGGTTTGCGCCTCTACGGGGGTCGTCTCCGAAAAAGGTGAATTCGAACGGTTCTCGACTTGCGTCCTGAACGCCTATCTGACGCCCATCATCACCAATTACCTGAAGACGCTCTCCGGAGAACTCGAAGGGCAGGGGATCAGCGCGCCGGTTAGTATCATGGGATCGAATGGCGGCGCCATGACACTTGATCAGGCCGCGAAATTCGCGGCGGGCACTTTCCTGTCCGGCCCTGTCGGCGGCGCCGGCGGCGCTGTGCGGATTTGCGAGATGACTGGGATCGACGACTGCATCACGTTCGATATGGGCGGCACCAGTATCGACGTTGCGCTGATACATCAGCTCACGCCTAGGATCAGCCATTCCAATCAGATCGATGCCTATCCTCTCCAGGTGCCGCAGCTCGATATTCATACGATCGGCGCGGGGGGCGGCTCGATCGCCTGGGTACAGCCGGACGGGACATTGGAAGTCGGACCCAAAAGTGCGGGGGCGATACCTGGCCCGGCCTGCTATCAGCGCGGCGGCACGGAACCGACGATTTCGGACGCTAATTTGATGCTGGGTCGTTTGCCGACCGACCGCGCGTTGGCTGGCGGTTTGCAGCTGTCGAAGGAACTTTCGGGGAAGGCGTTTCTCGATCTTGCGGAGAAACTTGGCGGCGGTGCCGGTTCGCCGGTGCAGCTGGCGGATGGCGTGTTGCGCATCGCGGTTTCAAAAATGGCAGGCGCGGTGCGCGAGGTTTCCGTCCATCGCGGTTTCGATCCGCGTGATTTTGCGCTGCTTGGATTCGGCGGCGCCGGCCCGATGCATGTGTTTCTTGTCGCCGAGGAACTGTCGATTCCGCGGGTTGTCGTCCCACGGTTTCCTGGACATCTGTCTGCGCTGGGTCAATTGCTGGCCGACCTTCGCTACGATTTCGTCGTGGCCTGGGGGGGCGCGTTGAATGAAATAGATATTGCGGAATTGCGCGCAAAATCCGGCGCGATGCGGGATGAGGCCGCGGCCTTGCTGGCGAAAGGCGGATTTTCCGAGGATCGGCACGCCCATACCTTCACCCTGGACATGCGCTATGTTGGCCAGTCGTTCACCCTGTCTATCCGGTGCGATCCGGACGCGACGTCCTGGGATGACCTGCGCGAAACCTTCCACGACCGGCATGAACAGACATTCGGCCGCGCCGATCGACACAACGAGGTTGAGCTTGTGAATATCCGCCTGTTCTCGCTCGGCTTGATTGACAAGCCCGCATTGAATTTCGCGAACGAGGTCAGCGGCGATCCGGTGATCGAAAAGCGGCAGGTCTGGTTCGGTGACGACTGGACGGATTGCCCGATCATGGACCGCACGAAGATGGCGGCGGAGCAGGGTTATCAGGGGCCGATGATTATCGAGGAAGCGGGCGGGACATCCGTTGTGCCACCCGGTTGGTTGGTCACCGTGCACCCATCGGGCTCGCTCGACTGCCGGCGCGGTTAGGAGTATTGAGAATTCTTGCCGCCACTTTGGGCCGGGAGTAGCCTCCCGCGACACCATTCGGGATAAGGAATAATTCGATGACACATACTGAAACCGCGCTTTCCGAAATGCCCGAACCCGTTGGCGCCATGTCGCACGACGATTACTACACTGTAGCCACGGAAAGTCTTCCTGGCGCTGGGCTCGGCAGCTATTCGCTGCCCGACGAGGTGCGTTTCGTCATCCATAAGGGCGAAGGCTCGCGGCTACAGGATGTCCGCGGACGCTGGTATATAGACTATGTGGGCGGTGCGGGCGCGCTGGTGCTGGGACACGCGTTTCCCACCGTGGTCGACGCGGTGAAAGACCAAGCCGAGCGCGGCATCCATTTCTTTGGCACGCTCAACGAACAATGCATCCAGCTTGCTGAACAACTGGTCCCGTTAATTCCCTGCGCGGACCGTATCGCCTTCACGACCACCGGGTCTGAAGCGACGGCCTACGCAATGCGGACAGCGCGTGCGGCGACTGGACGAAGCAAAGTCCTGAAATTTGAAGGCGCGTATCATGGCAATCACGATTATTCGGCGTTCAGCGTGACGCCGACGGCATTGTCTAATTATCCGCAAGGCCGTCCCGAAACCGGTGGATTGCCGGCGAACATGGTCGATAACGTCCTTGTGTCACCGTATAACGATCTCGACACGGTGCGCCGCATCGTCGAAGAGAATCGCGACGATTTGGCGGCGATCATCGTGGAGCCGGTCCAGCGCATCATTTTCCCCAAGGAAGATTTTCTGCCAGGCCTGCGCCAGATTTGCGACGACAACGACGTGCTGCTGATTTTCGATGAGGTGGTGACCGGTTTCCGGCTGGCGCTGGGTGGCGCCCAGGAATATTTCGGTGTCCTGCCGGACCTTGCGAGCTACGGCAAGATTGTCGGCGGTGGGGGACCGCTTGGATGCGTGGGCGGCAAGGCCGAGTACATGAACCTGATAAATCCGCGCAATCGCGGTCTGGCGAATTATTCCTATGTGAACGGCACGCTGCATGGAAACCCGGTCGCGGCTATCGCCGGGCTTGCGACGCTGGCTGAGTTGAAAAAACCGTCCTTCTACAAAGATCTTCAAGCGCTTGCCGACGACATCTGCAAGGCTTGCCAGGACGTCCTCGACAAAAACAACATGCCCGCAATTGTGGCTGGCAAGGGATCGCTATGGCAGATCCTGTTCATGGACAGGGCGCCGGTAAGTCATGCCGATGTCATGAACGCCGATCAGGCATCGGGACGCGCGTTCGATCTCGCCCAGATGCATGAAGGCCTGTATGTGCTGCCGAACGTGCGACGTTTCGTTTCCGCCGTTCATACCGGTCAGGATATAGAAGATACCGTGCGCGCCCTCGACGCTGCGTGCAAGAGGATCTGACGTCGAACTCTTCGAGTAAATTAGTTGACCGATACAGGTGAAAAACGATGATAATAAAACAAGGCCGATGCAGGCCTACAATTAGCCAACTCAAGCAGGAGGTCCAAAAATGAAAACGGCAATCGCTTATGCGGCGGCCCTCGCCGCAGTATTCACCTTTGGCTCGATGTCAACCGTCGCGGTCGCCCAGACCGAGATCAAGGTGCCGCTGGAAACCCCGGCAGCCCACATCAAGACGCGGACTGCCATCGTTTTCAAGGAAGCGCTCGAAAAAATGTCGGGCGGTAAATACAAGGTCACACTGTATCCATCGACTCAGCTGATGTCCGGCAAGGACGAAGTTCCCGCCGTGGCGCGCGGACAGGTCCAGATGGCCATGCCGACGATCGGGTATGTCTCGACCATCGAGCCGGCGTTCAAGCTGCTCGAAACTCCGATGCTGTTCGAAAGCTACGATTCGATGGAAACGGTGCTTAATGGGCCGGTCGGCAATGATCTGCTGGACCGTTTGACGGCGAAGCGCCTGAAGGGCGTCGGTTTCTGGTATGACGGATTTGTCGCGCTGTGGTCCAACAAGCCGATCAAGACGCTCGCGGACTTCAAGAACAAGAAAATCCGCGTGTTCCCATCCGAGGTGCTGGCAAATTCGACCAAGGCGCTCGGCGCGGCCCCGACCGCCATTCCCGGCGCGGAAGTGTACCTTGCACTCAAACAGGGTGTTGCCGACGGTGCCTGGACGACGGCTCCTTACGGCAATCTGATCAAGCTCTATGAAGTGCTGAATTCGGTAACCAAGGTCAATCTGTTCCCGTTCGGCTATGTGGTCGTGGTGAACCCCGCTTGGTTCGACGCGCAGGGCGCCGAAGGCCAGAAGATGATCATGGACGCGCTCGCCGCGGGCAAGGCGTATAACCTGAAGGAGATCACCAACTCCATCAATAACGCCTACAAAAACGTCGCCGCGAACGGCATGGAAGTCGTGGAGTTCTCGGCGGAAGAGCGTGCCCGCTGGATCAAGGCTCTCAAACCGCTCTATGACGGTCTTGATCCCGAGATCAAAGCGCTTCTCGCGAAGATCAAAATGTAAGACAGCATGCCCGATACACAGCGGCGCGGTGGGATGGGAATCCTGCTGCGCCGCTGGAATGCGCTATGCGATGGCGTGACGGGGATTCTGTTCGTCGGTGGGGCCATCGCAATGTTCGCGATGGTGGTCACGCGCTACGGGTTCGCCTGGTCTGATCCGTCGATTGAAATCATCGTCCGCTATTGCATGATCTGGGGCACCTTTATCGGGATCTCGGCGGGTAGCCGGTATGGCGTGAATATCCGCTTCACGCTGCTGGAGCATCTCCTTAATGAATTCGGCCGCCGGGTTATTCGCACCATTGGCCATGTGCTGACCCTGCTGATCGCGGCCGCCCTTGCGGTGTCCGGCTATACATTCGCCGCTGAGACAATGATGTTCAACGAGGTCATGCCGACGGCATTGCGCTGGCTGGTGTGGCCCTTTCATGCCGCGATCGGTGCGGGTGGTGTTCTGCTGTGCATTCAAGTGATCCGATCCATCGTGGACGTCTGGCAATCTGACGCCGGCCCAGCCGCCGGCACGGCCGACGCGGGCGCGATCTAGTAGCCCGAAGCAGAGCTACGATGGATATAGGCACAGCCTCACTCCTATTGGTCGGCACCCTCGCGGTGCTGAGCATTGCCGGCGTGCCGATCGGGCTCGCACTGGTGGCATCCGGCGCGACCTATATCTACCTCAGCAATGGGATTTTGCCGGTGTCGAGCGGCATCATGTTCAGCGCGCTCGACAAGACGCCGGTGCTAGCTATCCCTTTTTTTATCATCGCCGCCGAAATTCTCAGCCGGGGCGGAGCGATCAAGCGGATGGTCTCTGCCGTCGATTCCCTGATCGGGCATCTTCCCGGCGGCCTTGCCGTGGTGGCGGTTGTTTCGACCATCATTTTCTCGGCAATGTGTGGCTCAAGCATCGCGACGGCGGCCGCGATCGGTGTCGTCGTCCTGCCGGAATTGATCGCGCGTGGTTACCCTCGGCGCTTCAGTTTGGGGCTGATCGCCATGTCTGGCGGGTTGGGAATTCTGATCCCGCCGTCGATCCCGCTGATCATCTACGGGCTGGTGTCGAACGAGTCCATCGGCAAGCTGTTCCAGGCCGGTATTGTTCCCGGCCTGCTGTTCGGGGTGTTTTTGTGTGTCTACGTCATCGTCCGCACTTGGTCGTGGCGCCAAACCCGGCGCGAAAAGGTCTCCTTCGAAGAGCGGAGTGCGGCACTCTTGGCGGCGATCGACGTTTCGTTTCTGCCGGTCATTATCCTCGGTAGCATCTATGGCGGACTATTTACGCCAACGGAAGCGAGCGCCGTGGCCGTTGTTTACGCGCTTGTCATCACCGTACCGGAATACCGCCGTCAGGGGCTACGCGCATTTATGACCGTGATCGCCCGCGGCTGCGTTACCTCCTCCGCGATCCTGTTGGTGCTGGCCGGCGCCGCCGTGTTCGGTTACGCCATGACCGACAGCGGGATTCCGCAGGCGCTGGTGAACTGGATCGCGGATCAGAAACTGGCGGCGGTGGGTTTCCTGCTCGTGGCGAACATCCTGCTGATTTTCCTGGGGATGTTCCTGGAGGTGATTTCGGCCATGCTGATCACCCTACCGATCTTCCTGCCGCTGATTGCGCTGTTGGACATCAATCCGATCCATTTCGCGATCATTATCATCATCAACATGGAGATCGCGGCGGTAACACCCCCGATTGGCCTGAACCTGTTCACGCTGAGCGTCATCGGCAAGGTGTCGGTGAGCGAGGTATTTCGCGGAACGGCGCCGTTCCTGGTCCTAGCGTTCTTCATGCTGGCGTTAATTACTTATGTTCCCGAAATCAGTCTGTTCCTGTTGGATCGACCGTGAGCGACTCGAGCCGATTTGCTCTGACACCGCCGGTTATATCGCCACCACGTGCACGCGCTTTTCAAACGTTGCGTGTGTCAGCCTTTCGCTACCCTAAACAACGAAATCCCTGGCCGGGAACCGCTCGGCTATTTCATCGAGAAACTCAGGCAATGTTCGATTTTGGGAATCAATCATCGGCGGCTTTTCAAACAATTCTCTTTGCAGCTAGCCGTTCGGCCGCAACACGATGCGCCCAACGGGTTGCCCTGCTTCCATCAGTTCATGTGCTTTGGCGGCGTCCTCCAAGGTCATCGAATCCGAAACGATCGGCTTGATTTTCTTTGTGGAAACAAGCTTCAGGCACTCCTCAAGCTGCAATCTGGAGGTGCTGTTCGCACTTAACATCGAGATCGCCTTGAGGAAGAGTTGAGCAGGATTGAATTGAACGAATTCACCCGTCACCTGTCCGATCAGAAGCCAGCGGCCGTGATAGGCCATCGATCTGCGGACAGGCGTGAACACCGGGCTGCCGACGTTGTCGATTGCAACATCGACGCCCTCGCCCCCGGTAGCATCGCGAACGGGCTTGGAAAAATCCTCCCCCCGCTTCGATACGATAACGGCATCCGCACCCATCGCCCGGATCTGATCGGCCTTGTCTGGCGATGAGGTGACGGCAATCACATGCGCACCGGCGAGGTGGGCGAGTTGAATGGAATGCATTCCCAATCCGCCGCCGGCCCCGGTTACAAGCACCGTCTCACCAGCGCGAAGCTTACCGATCTCGAATAACGCATTGTAAATCGTGCCAATCGCGCAGGAGACGATGGCAGCCTCTTCGAGCGAAACGCCTTCTGGAACGAGAGCGACATTGTCGTCCTCGATCGCGACATATTCGGCGTAACCGCCGACCATGCCCCAGTCACCCGTGAATTTGCGCTCGACACAAACCGTCTCACGACCTGTGCGGCAATATTTGCAGGAGCCGCAAATATGATAGCGCTGCGCGACCGTCACGCGGTCACCGGATTTGAAATCCTTAACGCTTGAGCCGACGTCCGCCACCACACCGGCAATTTCATGTCCCAGAATTAGCGGCATTTGGACGCCGAATTTCAGCGTCCCCGCACGAGTGGCAACATCGTGCATGCACACACCGCAAGTATCTATCTTGATAACTACGTCCTTCGGTTCCGGCTTCGGATCGGGGATCGACTCCATCTTCATTACGCTGGGCGGGCCGGGTTCGCGGACAACTAACGCTTTCATATTACGGTGGACTCCGTTTTTTCCCGCGCGGCTGCATCACAGCTGAATGCGGTGAATCATCCTTTCGTCAAACTACACTACTGTATGACAGTCTCAACAATGGAAAATATTGCCCTTTCTGACAGGGAACTTGGCCATCCGGCGTCCGCAACTCCCATGAGAAGACCAATAAAGGCGGTTCATGGCAGATACGCGCGTTGGCCAGGCCATATTATTCCGGATTCCCCAGATGGATTGCCAATTTGATGACGTTCTTGGCTGATTTTGCTA
>CAYLTU010000147.1:0-14184 GCA_964386465.1 uncultured Rhodospirillaceae bacterium | reverse complement strand
CGCCGAAATTCGCGCAATTGGCCTGAAAATCCGTATTCTTCACGACCGACTAATCAGGTTCGCCGCTTCCGCCGAATGGGGCGGCACCGCCATTGGGCACGCCGCGCCTTCGATCACTTCTAGATCGTACAGTTCGCCAATTGCGCCATCGATGCGGAACCAGTCGACACAGGCGCCGGTG
The DNA here is from genome assembly GCA_964386465.1 of uncultured Rhodospirillaceae bacterium. Lineage (GTDB taxonomy): Bacteria > Pseudomonadota > Alphaproteobacteria > UBA8366. The sequence goes on along the minus strand of CAYLTU010000147.1, from coordinate 14,003 downwards.
TTCAAATCGATGATCTGCACGCCGCACCAGGGCTCGGAATCCGCCTCTTGGAGCCGTTGGTCCAGCGCCAGCCCCTCGAACCGCTTGTAGCGCGGTTTCGACAGGCCGACGAAGGCGAAATTGCCGTGGAACGTCAAGCCGCGCAGGAAGCCGGGGCAGAACGCGCGCGGTTCGAACTGGCCCTTGTCCTGATCGACAGTGCCGAGTTCCCCGGTGCCCGAGTTCATCAACCACAGTTCACCACCATGCAGGCGTGGTGAATGTGGCATGGAGAGGCCCTGGCAGATGATCTCGTTGCTGTCCACGTCGATGACGATGCCGCCATCGGCGCGGCGGTCGCGCCAGCCGTCGATCGTGTCGGAGCGCGACACAGCGGTCACATAGCGCGGCTTGCCGTCTTCCATCGCCAGCCCGTTGAGATGACAGCGGTCTTCATCGACCAGGGCGGTGATGAAGTCGGGTTGCCATACCTTCTCAAAACTGTGCCGGTCCGAGGTCGTGGCGAGGCAATTGTAGCGGGTGTTCACGAAGATCACGTTGCCGTCAGCGTCGAGCCCGACATCATGCGCGTCCAGACCGCCCGTGACATGAACCCGGCGCGGCACGTAGCAGGCGTCGAAGGTATCGTTGATGCGCTGATCCGGCTCCAGCACGTTCTCGAAGCGCATGATCTGGAAGCCGGCCGTCATGGTCAGGCCGTTCTTGCCGTCCAGGCACAGCCCCATCGGCTTCGGCATGCCCGCCTGATGCACGTTGATGCCGCCCTGCGCGTTACGGCCTACGAAGTAGAGCAGCCCGGACTGGTAGGAGGTGAAAGCGATCGAAATATTGCTGCGCGCCAGCCGCTGGGCGAGGCCCGCCGAGACGGAGTATTCCACCTTGGGCGCTTCGTTCTGTGCGCCGCCGTCGCTGCTGTCTGCCGTTTCCGTCATCAGATCTTTGTCTATTTCAGTTTGCTGAATATCGCCGGGAACCCCTCCGAGGGGTTGGCGTCTTAGAGCGTGCCTATAACCGTCGCGTCTGTCTAGGCCGCGAGCGCCTGTTTGCGACGACGTGATCTACCCAGACCGAAGAGGCCCAGCAATCCACCCCCGAAGAGTGCGAGTGTGCCGGGTTCGGGCACGCTTTGCGGCAGCGGTATATCCGAGATGCTGAAGGTGCCGTCGCTAAAGAGGGTGGCCCCGAAAGTACTGCCTGCCGATTGGAAGAAGTAATTGGCGTCCTGGAAGAACGTGATGTCGAACGCCAATTCGGGGCCCGGCGTCAGATCGATGTCGACGATGAAGTCGAAGATGTCGAACGCGGACTCGAAGAGATCGTCCGTGATGCCCGTTGCCGCCTGGAAGGTGACATCGCCCTCCAGCATGAGATCGCCGGAAATCAGCAACCGATCGAACTCGCCGATCGAAGTGCCTTCGACTTCGAGGAATACGTCCGCGCCGGAGGCCAACGTGAAGTCGCCGTCGATGGTCAGATCACCCGCTGAATTGCCGGGACCGACCGAACCGCCGTCAGCAACGACGAGATTACCTTGAACCGTTCCCGTACCGCCAAGCGCGCCGCCACCCTCGACGTTCACGGCGTTCGCGACCAAGGTATTACCCAGCGAGATCGATCCACCATCTCCGATCACGACGTTTTCCCAGTTGATCGCCGTGCTGCCGTCGAGGGAGCCGCTCACGTTGCGGAAGGTGAGGGCATCCGACGCACCCGCACCTGTGTTCGCGCCACCATCGAACTCGGTCACGGCAGAGAAATCGCCGCTGTCGAAGGTCAGGTCGTCGCTGCCATCGCCCAACCGGATGCTGCCGGTGACGGCGGCGCCGGTGTTGACCGTGGTGGCGGAATCGCCGGCATCGTTGGAAATGGCCGTGCCGGAAGTGGCGCTGACAGCGGCACCGGAATTGAGCGTGATGACGGTCGGTGCGACGATGCAGGTGGTACAAGATCTCTTGTCGTTGGAGATGTGGATGCCGGAGCCTGTGCCGCCTATGACGGTACCGGTGACCGTAACCGATAGCGGTTCGGTGGCGTAACTTGAGGCGTAGATCCCGGAACGCCCGCCCGTCACCGTCCCGCCCGCGTTGACGTTCACGGCGCCGCTGGAAAAAAATAAATTGTCGACACGAATGCCATAGTCGGTGCCCGTCACCGTCCCGGTCGTGGTAACGTTCAAGGTGCCGGTGCCTCCATTCCGTGCAAAAATGCCATTGTTCCCGGAGACCGCCCCCGTAACCGTAACCGCCATATCCGTGCCAAAGTTGCCGGCGTAGATCCCGGAACGCCCACCCGTCACCGTTCCGCTCGCGTTGACGACCGAGGTGCCGCCAAAGTTGATGGCCTCAATGCCAGAGTCGTTGCCCGTCACCGTCCCGGTCGTGGTAACGTTCAAGGTGCCGGTGCCAAAGCTGCGGGCGTAAATGCCGTGGCGAGTGTTGCCCGTCACCGGCCCGGTCGTGACCGTCCCGGCCGTGGTGACGTTCAAGGCGCCGGCGCCTAAACTGCGGGCCTCAATGCCGTGGATCCCGCCGGAGACCGCCGCCGACGCCGTAACCGTAACCGTCAGATCCGTGCCGGCAGACTCGTTTATGGCAAGAATGCCTTCGCCGGTGCCCGTCACCATTCCGGTCGCGGTGACGCTCAAGGCGCCGGTGCCATAGTTGCGGGCATAAATGCCGGAGCTTCCGTATTCGGCTTGGCCATGGGCGTTATTGGCCGTGATGGCGAGGCTGGTTGCCTTGCCATAATTACGACCGTCGTAGATGGGATAGCCGATCCGATTGACCGCGTGGATGCCATCGCCGCTGCCGCCGATGGAGGTGCCACGGGCGTTGATGGTCAGCGGGCCGGCGCCATTTTCGGCCTTGATGCCATGGATGCCGCCCTGGGTCGTCGAGCCCGCCGCCTGGGTGATCAGCATCGATGCGTCGCTGGCGTCATAGAAGCTGCGGGTAAGGAAGCTACGGGCGGAAATCCCAGAGCCATCGGTGCCCGTCACCGTCCCGCTCGCGCTGACGCTCAACGCGCCGTAGCCTCCAATAACAAGCGCAAAAATCCCATCGTACCTGCCGCTCGTTGCCGTTCCGGCCGCGCTGATGCTCACGCCGCCGAAGCCGCTGAAGCCAACAATTCCAGAGCGTTCGGTGCCCGTCACCGTCCCGGTCGTGGTAATGCTCACGTCGTTGGCGTTGGCATAAATCCCTGTGGCCCCGCTGACCGTCGCCGCCGAAATTGTCGCACTGCCGCGGTTGTAAGAAATCGCGGAAATCCCGGCGTTGTCCCGTCCAAACCGATCATAGGGGTTGTCGAGTCCCGATCCCGATCTCGTCACCGCCCCGGTCGTGGTAATGCTCAAGCCGCCGCTGCCATTGCGGGCATCAATCCCGATGGTCTGGCCTGTAATAGCGGAATAGAAATCGTCCGTGAAAATCAGCCCGCCGGTGCCGATCAGCGTTAAGGCATTGCCGAAACTGGCGCTGGTATCGATCCCGAAGCCGGATGTCGTCGTGACCTCCAAGGGTGTGCCGCCGAGAGTCTGCGGCAAATCCGTGCCGGCCGCGCCGCTACATTCATATGTGCCCGGCCCAATCAGGCCACAATTGCCAGCGTATGCCGCGCGGCCTCCGTAACCGAAGATCGCGAACGATGCGAGCGCGGTGCTTAAAGCGAGGTGCCGCCGGAAATTGTTTGAAGCGTTTCCTGCGCGCCTGGTTGCTTCATTCACATTAAGCATTCTGCCTCCGCATTAACTGGTGTGCCCCGTGTCGCGCCTGTCTAGGCAGCGATCGTCAGGTCGGTTCCAGAATTAAACGCGTAAATCCCATCACGTGTTGTGCCGACGACAGACCCGCTCGACGTGACACTTAAGGCGCCGGTCCCGGCGTTGCGGGCATAAATTCCATGATCGTCACCCGTAATAGAGGACGCATGGTTATCCGTAAATGTAAGACCACCATAGCCGTCTAGAAACAAAGCATCGCCGCCGGTCGTGCTTGTATCGATGCCGAAACCGTCGGCGGTCGATACGTTCAGGGGTATGCTGAAGAGGATTTGCGTCACGTCTGTCGCGACATTCGCGCCGAGGCTGCACAAATACGTCCCGGCGCCATTCAAATTGCACACCCCCGCATAAGCGCCGCGCCCGCCATAGCCGCCCAGCGCGAGGGTGGCGAGCGCCGTGCTAAACGCCAAGCGCGCGCGCAAACCCGGTTGCGCATTGTTCCGGAGCTTTTTGCCGTTCTTTGTCATGATGGCCAATCGCTTTCTCCCTGTTAAACGGCTGCGCGGTCACCCATTCGAGAAATCATGGAATTCAAGAAAACGATGGCCGCGTTCATCGACGCGCGCATTTCGCTCCATTGGGATTAATTTGGCAGTCCAATTGTTCCCAAATTTGTAAAGTCGGTACATCAGTTCTCCTATAACGCGCAATATTCATGCCACCTTTAATTATCACGATATTTCAATAGGTTAAAATAAAACACTCGATGGCCGTGCGCGGAATCGTAAAGAATTCCGTCGCTGAATCCCGGCGAATGTGGGCTGCTGAAAGGAAATCTAACCACTACGTCAGTACCTTAGAGGGGGAACGCCTCGAATACCGATAGGTGTAAATTATTCCGACACCTCAACATCGGCGGCAATCTCACGCTTCGCCTGAAAACTCGGGGTCAGGTCTTTGAAAACTCGGGGTCAGGTCTTTCATTGCCACATTTCAACGAAAATTTGTAAGGCGCGCCGCGACTTCTTATCGGACGGCGAGGCCGTCGCGCTGGCCGACGCCGGCGGGTTGGCGCTGTACCGGGAAATGGTCAAGCTGCTCGCCGCCGTCGGCAGCATGAATTTCGAAGCGGTGCACGCGCTGGGCGACAAACTGGCACGCGCGAACAATGCCGCCGCCTACGAAACGTTCGCGCGCATGTTGTCGGACTGGCTATCGAATCTGGTTCGCGGCACTGCCGGCGGCGCGCCGATCGAGGAAATCGTGCCCGGCGAGGCCGAAGCGGCCGCGTTCGGCGGCGCGGCGCGCCTCGCGCAAAACCTGGCGGCGTGGGAAAAGGTCAACCGCCTGCTGGCTCAGGCGGACAGCGCAAATCTCGACCGCAAGCAGGCCGTCGTCAGCGCTTTCCTCACCCTGCAGGCGGCTGTAAAACCCTGAAATCGCGCCGTTGTTCGGCGGAGGCTGAGGACCGGAGCCAACGTCCGCTACCTCTGATCGAGGCTCGCTTTAACTTCGATGCCGGACATCGCGAGCGGTGTCACTGACTACCGCGAGAGCGGTTTTTAGTCCGTTGACCCATGTCGGACGTGAAAGGTGTCATTCGCCTCCGACCAATTCCGCGGCAATGTCAGCCAGTATCGCGTCCGCTGCTCAATATTTAACCTGAACCATAAGCGCGGGATCCGCGTACAAGCGTCGGAATTCTTTACAATCGCAAACCGCCCTATGATTTTTCAGCAATAAGAGACAAGTTTTTGTTTTTTAAATACAAATTTTCACAACGCGGCTCGGTTACATCCTGCACATGATTTTTTGGCGTCGGATTTCTTTACAGTTTCGGTTGCTGCCAAGAATACAAGGACGGTAAGTGACTATAAAATAACGATTTTGTATGCAAGGCACAGAAATTGCGTAGGTTGGGTTCTCGACGTTCAAGAACTCAATCGTCCAACTGCGACAATTACAAGTAAAACAGGCACTATAATAGAATACTCAACAAAAACTTCCGCTAATTCCACCGGAATTATCACGTAGCCTGCCCTGGAAACGTTGATTACGTCGAAAGGCGACGCACCCATGATTTCAAAGTTAAATCAATGGTCTGCCTGGAAAACCGGATGGCGCAGAAAGTCCAGGACCTCGTTCCGGTGTGCCGCGGCAATCCTCGTTGGCGCCATGCTCGCGGGGCCGGGTACCGCGCCGGCGGATACGTTTGACGGTGACCTTACTTTTGGCGATACCGGTCCCGTTGCGGTCGAACAAAGCGGTGACGACCGAACCGTTAACGGCAACCTGTTTGTCGGCAATGGTTCAAGCTACACACTTATTGGCAGGACCCTGAATGCGGAAGTCGAGGATATCGGTTCAATTAGCGAGTCCGATCCAGACGGCACGGGTACGTTTACCCAGCTCGGTGGCAGCAATATCGTTTCTGGCCGAAACGATAGTACGATTTTACTAGGCACCTTCGCGGGCGACACAGGTATCTACAATCTGAATGGCGGCACGGTCACGGTTAGCGGTGTCGACGCCCGCCTTAACGTCGGTCACAATGGCGAAGGTATCTTCAATCACCTGAGCGGAAATGTATCGGCCTTCGACATATTTATCGGCCGTAACGGTGGCTCCAATGGCCTTTACGACTTAAGCAACGGTACCCTTACCGCGACCGACGACCTCCGGGTCGCGCGCGGGGGTATTGGCAAGCTCTTACAGACCGGTGAAAACTCGGTGGTCACTGTCGGCGACGACCTCGACATAGCCCTCAATGGCGGTTCCCGTGGAGAATATCATCTCGAGGGAGGGTCCGTTGTCGTGAATGGCGGCCTGTCCGTCGGAACCAATGGCGATGGCAAGTTCTTCCAATCCGCCGGCACGTCGCTGAGAGTCGCAGGGTCTATGGATTTGGGCGACGACGATAGCGACGCCCGCGGCGAATTCACTTTTGATAGCGGCTTCCTCACCGTCGGCTCCGAACAGCTGGGCGATGAAGGCACCGGCATATTCAATCATTTAGCCGGCACCCATACCGTGCTGGGCAACGTCGCCGTCGGCCAGGAACGCGAAGCCAACGGCACTTACAACATGACCAAGGGTGTGTGGGACATCGGCGGTGATTTGTCGGTCGGCGAAGATGACAGCGCTACCGGCACGATTAATCAGAACGATGTCGCCGCAGGGGTGGAGAGCAAGGTGAAGGTCGCCGGGACCCTCTATCTGGGCGACGATGGTTCTGATTCAAAGGGTACCTACAATTTGGGCCGCAACACCGTCCTGACCAGCAATGAAGCCCAGATCGGCGACGCCGGCACCGGCACGTTCAACCACAAGGGCAGCCATACGGTTACCGGCATACTGTTCATCGGGCAGGAGGAAGACAGCGTCGGCACATATAATTTGCAAGACGGCGCGCTGGCGGCGGGAACCCTGAGTATCGGCCTCGAGGGCAAAGGGACATTCATTCAAGACGTGGCCACCACGAACAAGATCTCCGGGCTGCTCGCCCTCAACTCCGAAGACGATCTCCATACGCAAAGGGGCGGGTCGCTAGAAGCCGACCGCGTGATCAATCGGGGCACCATGCAGTTGCAGGGCGGCACGGTGACGCTCACGGGTGGCGACTTCAATAACATCGGCACGGTCGAACTCGACAGCACCAAGGTCCCGACAATCACGGGACCCGGCAACTTCATCAACCAGGGCACCCTTAAAACCAAGGGTGATACCAGCATTGGCATGGGCTTCGAGTTCGGCGACGGCGGTTCGGTTGATGTCAGCGGTGGCACACTGACTCTGAAAGGCGACACTGGCGCCCCTCCGACGGCTCAACGTTTTGGCGAGCACAAAGGTACGAACACGATCAAGCTGGGTGACGGCGGTAGCCTTAAGCTGGCAGACAAGCATACTTTCGAGGGCAACGTCAGCGTGACCGGTACAGACAGCGAAAGTGTGGTCGATATTGACAAGCTGGTGATCTCCAACGCCACTAATACAGCACAATTTTTGATCAATGTCGGCGATGAATCCGAGTCTAATTCCGGCCTGAAACTGCTGACTGGTGACGAAATCAAGATCTTAGGCAAGGGATTTTTAGTCAACCAGGGCGCCATGACGGCCCAGGGCGGCGTGCTCCGTGGCGACGAGGCGCTGCCCGAACACATCATGCGCAACGGCGCGGGTGGAAGCATAAAGCTGGGTGATCTGACGGTTCTCGCCGGCGGACTGAAGAATGACGGGCAGATACAGGGCGTTGGCGCGACGCCCGCCCTCGAGTTGGCAAGTTCCAAGCTTCAAAATGGCAAGACCGGCGTGGTTGATCTGACCGGCAATTTCAGGGTGACCGGAAGCTCGTCTCCCGACATCGAGGACGACAACGGCGACCCCCTGATGCCCGAATTTCTAAACTTCGGCGGTACTATCCGCAAATCCGATGCCGGTACAGCGGTGATCGATGTTCCCTTCGATAGTCTCGAGGGCAAAATTCACCTGCAAGCGGGTACCGTTCAGTTCAACGATAAATTCGAAATGGATGCCCAGCCCGGGAGTAAGGTGGACATCCAAATCGACACAGGCGCCGTTCTTGACTTACGCCGAAGCGCGGCGGATCAGGACGTGTTATTTCAACAAGGCGTGATCGTTCACGGTAACGGCGTATTCAAAACCAACGGATTTGTGACACATTTTTCGCCGGAAAATGGTCCTGTTGTGACCCTGGACATGACCGATGGTGGCAAAGTTGTCATCAATGGTCAGATCTCAGCGCTAATAATACGCGGCACTACGCTGAACAAGGGTTTGGCCGAGTGGCAAGCCGGTAGCATTTCCGACTTTGACAATGAAGGTCGAATTGAAACTAAGGTTTCCAGTCCCGCTTGCAGTGGTTGCATTATCATGGGCAAGAATTTCCTTAACAATAACAACGGAGTCATCGACATTGTGGCGGGGACGGAAGTCTCAATAAGCAAACAGACGGTCGAGGCCAACCTGGTCACCAATAAAGGTACCGTGAATTTAAAGGGTACCATGATACCTCAATCCGCCGACGTAGAAGCTAGGTTCCTCAACGACTCCAGTGGGACGTTCAACGTATTGGCGCCAAACGAGACGCGCGGCTTTACCGGCATTTTCGAAAACAAGGGAGCCCTGGTGGTTGGCGCGAACACCAGGTTCAACTTGCTCAATGCCGTTCAGCCGAACCTGTCATTCGTTTCTCCCACGAACAGCAGCCTGATCCTGGATAGCGGCGCCTGGATCATTCACGATGGCGCCGAACTCGTTTTGCGCAGCAGCAACGCGCGCGTCGAACGGAATAACGCGTCGATCATCCTGCACGGCACCGGAAAGTTCTCCGCCCTGTCGAACGACGCCGTCGGACTGGCCGAAGATTTCACCAATGCAGGCACCTTTCGCCTGTCGAGCAACGCTGTTTATAACGCGAAAGGCCTATTCCAGAACGACGGCATTCTGGTTATCGACAAAGGCAGCAAGCTGGATGTGTTCGGAACGTTCAAGACCACCGTCGGCTCCAACAACTCGCTCGATGGCGAACTGGTGGTGCGCGGGAATCTTCAAACGCCCGCCAAATTTGAAAATGGCGGCACATTCGTAGGCGGCGGCACGCTCAAGGTTGGGGGCGTCGTCAATATGGGCATATGGGCACCCGGCTTCTCCCCCGGCATCATGAGTATTGAAGGCGACTTCACCAATGCGGCCCCGGGCGCCCTGGAGATCGAGCTCGCCGGGCTGACCGTCGGCACGGAATTCGACCGGCTGGACGTCGAAGGATTCGCGCTTTTTGAATTTGGCAGCACGATCGAAATCGTGCTTTTGGACCCGGCCGATTTCAATCCAATTGGGAATCTTTTCATGCCCGGTGTCGGCGATTTCTTCGACATTGTCGTGGCCAGCGAAATAACGCTGGGCGACGGCGTGACCAGTCTGCTGAGCCTGTTCGAATTGCCGGATTTGAGCGACGGTCTTTCCTTCGACGTGCTGATCGCCGACTTCGGCGACAACCGGCAAGCTTTGCGGTTAATCGTGGACGGCGTTGATGTCGAACGTTCCGTTCCGGAGCCATCGGCCGTATTCATTCTATTCGGCGGCCTACTGCTGCTCTTGTACCACCGCGGTGGACGCCGGAAATTTTGCTGACCGTCGAATATTGATCTCTGTCCGGCAAACCTGCCCAGCCGCTGATGATGCTGGGCTGTTACCCATTCAAGGGTGATGCCTTGGTCGGGTTGCGGGATACCGGGATTTCCGTCGAATTCCTTGAGCCAATAAGGGAGTTGGTTTTAACAATCAGTGGATGCCTTTACGGATATCGTAGGGCCATGCATGGAAGTGGGCATAAACGAGTTCGTATTGGACTATCCTTCGAAAGACGAAGCACTTTATATCTTTGAGCGGATAGCCCGTGAGGGGATATCGAAGCTTCGCGGCTGACGGGAGGAGGATTACCTTTGGCAAGAACCGGAAAGGCCGCGGTATACGACGCCCCGAACAAACCCTTTGAAATCCGGGAGTACCCGGTGCGCGACGTAAAGCCGGGCGAGGTGTTGGTTCGCGTTACCATGGCAACGATCTGCCGCTCGGATATCCACTCCTACCACGGGCATCGGCCCAACCCGTGCCCTGGTATCCTGGGGCATGAAATCATCGGTGTGATCGAACAGGTCGGTGGGTCCGTCCCTGCGGACATGCGCGGCGAGACGCTCAGACCAGGTGACCGGATCACCTGGACCGAGTATTTCCATTCGGGTCCCTCCTATTACAAGGACAGCCACGATATGCCGCAGAAGGCGGAGGGCGTCCGCAAGTACGGTCACGACCTGGCCGAAGAGGATCCGCATTTTCTCGGCGGGTTCGCCGAGTACTGCTACCTCCAACCGGGAACGGGGATCGTCAAGCTGCCGGACGCGCTCACCGACGAGGAAGCGACGCCGCTGAACTGTGGCGTTGCGACGATGATCGCGGTTGTCGAGGCTGCGGCTGTCGCCGAAAACGATAGCGTGGTCGTTCAAGGCCTGGGGCTTTTGGGGTTGTATGGTTGCGCAATCGCCAAGGTCCGCGGCGCGCGCCGCGTGATCGGTCTCGACGCCGTGCCGCAACGGTTGGAGATGGCGAAACGCTTCGGCGCCGACCATGTACTCGATATTTCGGGCCTGTCGTCCGACGACCAAATTGCCACGGTGCGCGCGCTTTGTCCGCCGGACGGTGCGGATGCGGCGATCGAAGTGTGCGGTGTACCGGCGGCAGTGCCCACGGGCATCCGCATGCTGAGGATCGGCGGCCGTTATACGATCGGCGGCCTGGTGAACCCGAAGGCGAATTTCACCCTGGACGGCAACGATATCCTGAAGCGATGGATCACGCTGCGCGGGGTCCACAACTATCACCCGCGGCACCTGGTCGAAGCGCTGGATTTCGTCCTCGCCAACCGGACCCGTTTCCCGTTTGCCGAGATCGTCGATTCCAGGTTCTCCCTCGAACAACTGGATCAGGCCTTTCGCAAAGCGGCGGAGCGCGAGATTCTCAGGGCCGCCATCGTTCCGTAACAAATTTGCCGCACTTGTCGGCCATGAGCGTTTCTGAGGCCGGGGGTTGCCGCTCGGCATATCGACACAACGCGTCCGGAATTCCTTCGGAATCAGACTTGGTGGCGCAGATCGGCATCAGCGCTTTCCCCGGACCGCAAGCCGCTGTAAAACCACCCCTTCGCGCTCCCGCAACGCCCATACCGGCCGAGGACGACATGCCGAAGTCCTACTACATCACGACGCCGATCTATTACGTCAACGACTCGCCGCATATCGGGCACGCCTACACGACGCTCGCCTGCGACGTGCTGGCGCGGTTCAAGCGGCTCGACGGGTACCATGTCCATTTCCTGACCGGCACCGACGAGCACGGCCAGAAGGTCGAGAAGGCGGCGTCCGATGCGGGCGTTTCGCCCAAGGAATTCACCGACCGGGTGTCCGAGACGTTCCGCTCGCTGCCGGCGGCGTTGAATTTTTCCAACGACGACTTCATCCGCACGACCGAACCGCGCCATATCAAGGCTTCACAAGGCATCTGGAAGGCGCTGGAGGCGGCCGGGGACATCTATCTGGGTTCCTACGCCGGCTGGTACGCGGTGCGCGACGAGGCGTTCTACACCGAGGGCGAACTGACCAAACAGGAAGACGGGACGCGGATCGCGCCGTCCGGCGCCGAGGTCGAATGGGTCGAGGAGCCGAGCTACTTCTTCAAGCTGTCGGAATGGCAGGACCGGCTGCTGGAATTCTACGAGGCCAATCCGAACTTCATCGGCCCGGCGACCCGCCGTAACGAAGTCGTCAGTTTCGTGAAAGGCGGCCTCAAGGATCTGTCGGTCTCGCGCACGACCTTCAATTGGGGTGTGCCGGTGCCGGACGACGACGCGCATATCATGTATGTCTGGCTCGACGCGCTGACCAATTACATCACCGCGGTCGGCTATCCGGACGGCGAGAGCGACATGTTCCAGAAGTTCTGGCCGGCCGATCTGCACATGGTCGGCAAGGATATCGTGCGCTTTCACGCGGTCTATTGGCCGGCCTTCCTGATGGCGGCCGGCGTCGCGCCGCCGAAACGGGTCTTCGCGCACGGCTGGTGGACCAACGAGGGCGAGAAGATCTCCAAGTCGCTCGGCAACGTCATCGACCCGCTGCAGCTCATCGAAACCTACGGCCTCGACCCGGTGCGGTATTTCCTGCTGCGCGAGGTGCCGTTCGGCAATGACGGCGATTTCTCCCACGCCGCCATGACGCACCGCATGAACGGCGATCTGGCGAACGATCTCGGCAATCTGTGCCAGCGCGTGCTGTCGATGGTTAACAAGAACTGCGATGCCAAGGTGCCGGAATTCGGCGCCTTCGACGCCGCCGACGAGGCATTGATGGGCAAGGCGAGGGGACTGCTGGACCCTTTGCGCAAATCGATGGACGAGCAGGCCTTCCACGCCGCGCTGGGGGCGATCTGGGCGGTGATCGGCGACGCCAACCGCTATGTCGACGCGCAAGCGCCCTGGGCGTTGCGCAAGACGGACCCGGCGCGCATGGCGACCGTGCTGTACGCGCTGGCGGAAACGATCCGCTGCATCGCGCTGTTCGTGCAGCCCTTCATGCCCGACGCCTGCGCCAAGATCCTCGATCAGCTTGCGGTGCCCGAGGACGCGCGCGACTTCGCCGGCCTAGGGGCGGCGCTGGAGACGGGGAGGGCGCTCCCCAAACCGGCGCCGGTCTTTCCGCGTTTCGTCGTGGAAGAGGCGGAGTAGGCTCCGGATGTACGTCGACAGTCATTGCCACCTCGACTATCACGAACGGGATGGCGATCTGGACGAAGTGGTCGCGCGGGCGAAACGCGCCGGCGTCGAGACCCTGGTGACGATCTGCACCAAGATGAGCAATTTCGACACGGTGCGCGGCATCGCGGAACGCTACCCTAACGTCTGGTGCTCGCTCGGCATCCATCCGCACGAGGCGGGAAACGAAGCCGTTCCGACGGTCGAAGCCCTGGTCGCGCTGGCCGATCACCCCAAGGTCGTCGGCATCGGCGAGACCGGACTCGATTACTACTACGAACGCAGTCCGCGCGACGCGCAGCAGGCATGCCTTCGGGTTCATATCGAGGCGGCGCGGGAAACCGGTCTGCCCTTGATTGTCCACGCCCGCGACGCCGACGACGATGTGATCGAAATCCTCGAGGAAGGCTATCGCGAAGGACCCTATCCAGGCCTTATCCATTGCTTTACATCCGGACCGGAACTCGCTGAAAAAGCGATTGAAATCGGATTTTACGTTTCGTTTTCGGGTATCGTCACGTTCAGGAGCGCGGAGAATCTGAGGGATGTCGCGAAATCGTTGCCGCCGGACCGGATCCTGGTTGAAACCGACGCGCCGTATCTGGCGCCGGTGCCCAACCGCGGCAAGCGCAACGAACCGGCCTATGTCGTCCATGTCGCGGAAACGCTGGCGCGTGAACTGGATTTGGGAGCCGGAGCGTTTGCAGACCTGACCACCGGGAACTTCCATCGATTGTTCAGCCGCGTGGACGCAAGTGCCTGACACGACGGTAAAAGTCACGATTCTGGGTACGGGACCGTCGAGCGGCATCCCCTTGGTCGGCGGCAATTGGGGCGATTGCGATCCGAACGAACCGCGAAACCGCCGGCGCCGCTCGTCGATCCTCGTCGAAGCAGGCGCGACGTCGCTGCTGTTCGACTCCTCGCCGGACTGCCGCGCGCAGCTGCTCGATGCCGGCG
>CAYLTU010000146.1:0-14208 GCA_964386465.1 uncultured Rhodospirillaceae bacterium | reverse complement strand
TTGAAATAATGGCCGACGCTCAACTCGTCCGTCATGCCCATCCCGCCATGCAGTTGGACCGATTGCTGGCCGACGAAGCGGGCGCTCTCGCCGATCTGCACCTTCGTCGCGGAGGTTGTCTTCGCCCGTTCGACCGCATCGCTCTCGTCGAGCCGCATGGTCGCCAGATAGCACATTGAGCGCGCTTCCTCGCACTTGATGAACATGTCGGCCATCCGGTGCTGCACCGCCTGGAACTTGCCGATCGGCTGGCCGAACTGCTCGCGGGTCTTGAGATATTCGTTGGTCGTGTCGAGCAGAACGTCCATGCAGCCGACCGCCTCGGCGGAAACCGCGGCGATGCCGTGCTGCACGACCGTCTCGATAAGCGACAGGCCGTTGTCGACCTCGCCCAAAAGCGCTTCCGCGGCGACGTTTGCGAACGTCAGTTCAGAAGCGCGCAAACCGTCGACTGTCGGATAGTCGCGCCGCGACAGGCCATCGGCGCCGCTGTCGACGAGAAATACGGTGATGCCCGTCTCGTCGCGCGAACCGCCGCTGGTCCGGGCCGAAACGACGATCTTGTCGGCAGACGCGGCGTGGAACACGACACCCTTCTCGCCATTCAAAACGTAGCCGTCGCCACTCTTCTCCGCCTTGAATTCGACGTCGTTCAGATCGTAGCGAGCCTGCTTTTCCGCGTAGGCGAAGGCCATCTTCAGCTTGCCTTCGGCCAGCTTCGGCAGCAGCTCCTGCTTCACGGCTTCCTCGCCGCCATGCACCAGAAAATTCCCGCCCATCACGACGCTGGCGAAATAGGGTTCGACAACCAGCCCGCGGCCAAACGCCTCCATCACGACCATGGTCTCGACCGGACCGCCGCCGTAACCGCCATATTCCTCCGGCAGGGACGCGCCGAGCCAGCCGAGTTCGGCCATCTTGGCCCAGTTGCCCTCGCTGTACCCGTCGTTGGACGCCACGAGTTCGCGCCGCTTGGGGAGTTCGTATTCCTCGCGGATGAACCGGTCGACGCTATCTTTGAGTAGCTGTTGTTCTTCGCTGAGTGAAAAGTCCATGTCTGTCTTTCGCGTTCGGGTTTTCGTTAGAGGCCAAGAACCATCTTGGCGATGATATTGCGCTGTATTTCGTTGCTGCCGCCATAGATCGAGGTTTTTCGCTGGTTGAAATAGGTCGGCGCCATGCCCGGCGCTTCTTCGAAGCCGACCGGATCCTCGTTCCAACCATATTCCATCGCTTCCGGCAGGTAGGGATTGGCGTAGTAGCCCATCGCCTGCATCAGCAATTCCGAGATGCGCTGCTGCAGCTCCGTGCCGCGCAGCTTCAGCATGCTGACTTCCGCACCGATCGGCGCCCCGGTGGCCGCCGTCATCAGGTAGCGCAAATCGGTGTATTCCAGTGCCTGCAGCTCGATCTCGACTTTGGCGATGTCGCGCTTGAAATCGTGATCCTCTATCAAGGGTTGACCGCCACCGCTGACGCCGGCCGCGATCTTCTTGAGCCGCTGAACTTTCGCTTTCGAGTTGCTAATCCCGGCCGTACCGCCGCGCTCATGACCCAGCAAATACTTGGCGTAGGTCCAGCCTTTATTCTCCTCGCCGACGCGGTCCGTCACCGGCACCTTCACATCGGTCAGATGGACCATGTTGACTTCGTGGCTGCCGTCGATGGTGATGATCGGATTCACCTCGACACCGGGCTGATTCATATCGATCAGAATGAAGGAAATGCCTTCCTGCCGCTTGCCTTCGTTACTGGTCCGCACCAGACAAAACATCATGTCCGCCCACTGCGCCAAGGTCGTCCAGGTCTTGGTGCCGTTGACGATATAGTGGTCGCCGTCCCGGACCGCCTTGCATTGCAGCGACGCCAGATCGGACCCGGCGCCAGGCTCCGAATATCCCTGGCACCACCAGTCCTGGTTGTTCAGGATGCGCGGCAGGTATTTCGCTTTCTGTTCGTCGGAACCGAATGTGTAGATGACGGGCCCGACCATCTTCGCGCCGAACGCGATGACCCGCGGTGCCCCGGCGCGTCCGCATTCCTCGTCGAAGATGTAGCGCTCGACCGTCGACCATTCGCAGCCGCCATATTCCTTGGGCCATGCCGGCGCGATCCAGCCTTTTTCCGCAAGGATGTCCTGCCATCGGATGTAATCGTCACGGTCGAGGCGTAAACCGCCCTTCATCTTGTCGCGAATATCTTCAGGCAGCTTCTCATCCAGGAAACCTCGCACCATCTGCTGGAACGCGAGGTGTTCACCGGAGAACTCCAGGTTCATATTCGGCTCCCTGATTTCGAACGCCTTTACGGCGCCGCCGGAATACGGCTCTTATGGGCACGAGTATGACCATTGAGACGGGCTAATCAACCGTCTCAAAAGAAGGATAGCGCGATGAGTTACGAGACCCCGTATCAGGGGTTGAAAGTGGTTGATCTGAGCCAGGGCGTGGCCGGGCCCTACGTAGGAATGCTGATGGCCCAATACGGCGCGGATGTCATCAAGGTCGAGCCCCTGAACGGCGACTGGTCGCGGAGCATCAGCAACCGGTACGAAGATCATTCCGCCTTCTCCGTGCCCGCCAACCTGGGCAAGCGGAGCATTGCGCTCGACGTAAAGACGCCGGAAGGCGTCGAAATCATGAACGGATTGCTCGCGGACGCGGACGTCTTCATCGAAGGATTCCGGCCCGGCGTGATCCAGCGCCTAGGCTTCGGCTACGAGGACGTTTCGAAGTTTAATCCCGGCATGCTTTATCTCGCGATATCGGGATTTGGGCAGACCGGTCCGATGGCGGAGCGGCCGGCGATGGACCCGGTCCTGCAGGCCTTTACCGGCCTGATGTCGGTCAACAAGGGGTTCGACGGCATCCCGCACCGGATCAACGTCATCGTCTGCGACATGGCGACGGCGCTGTATGGGTTCCAGGCGCTCGCGCCGGCTCTCTACGCGCGGCGCGACACCGAAGGCGGCCGCTATATCGACGTCAATCTGATGCAGGGAACCGCCTGCCTGCAAGTCGTTCGAATGATCACGAATATCATCGAACAGGGCGAGATCAAGCCCGGCCGCTATCCCGCCGGCATGTTCCCGACCGCCGACGGCTGGATGAATTTGCTGCTGTTCAAGGAGACCGAATGGCCGCCCTTTTGCAAAATGCTGAACCTGGAACATCTCGCGGACGACCCGCGTTTCAACACCAACGAACGGCGGCTTGCAAACGTCGACGAATTGGCGCCGGTGCTCAACGAGAAATTTTCCAGGCGCGGCGCGAATTGGCTCAGCGAACGGTTGACCGAGAACGACACCATGCACGAGAAGGTCAACGACCATCTCGAATTCCTCGACCACCCGCAGGTCAAGGCGACCGGCCTGATCAGCTGGCTGGAACAGCCCGGCATCGGCCGCGTGCCGATACCGAACGTGCCGGGCATGGAGCCGCTGGTCCAGGACACGCCGCTTGCGACCTCGCCCACGGTCGGGCAGCACACGATGGAGATACTCAAGGAGTACGGCTACGACCTGGATACGATCCTGGCGCTCGGCAAGAAGGGTGTAACGAATTGAAAAGCCTCGACCTGATCCGCGACTTGATCGCCTTCGACACGACGAGCCGCGAATCGAACCTCGAATTGATCGACTATGTCGAATCCTATCTCAGCACGCTCGGCGTCGAATGCCTGCGGGTCTATGACGACGAAAAACGCAAGGCCAACCTCTACGCAACGCTCGGCCCGCAGGACAAATCGGGCATTCTGCTGAGCGGCCATACCGACGTGGTCCCGGTCGACGGGCAGGACTGGTCGAGCGACCCCTTCATCTTGCGCGAGGCCGACGGCAAGCTGTTCGGTCGCGGCACGGCGGACATGAAGGCCTTCATTGCCATCGCCCTGGCCTATGCGCCGGAGATGCTCGCGCGCGGTCTGGAGACGCCGATCCATCTGGCCTTCTCCTACGACGAGGAGGTCGGTCATCTCGGCGCGCGGCGGCTGGTCGAGATCATCCGCGACATGCCGGTCCGTCCCGCCATGTGCATCGTCGGCGAGCCGACCGGCATGGATGTCATCGTCGCGCACAAGGGCAAGCGCAAGACGCGCGTGCATGTCCGCGGCCTGGAAGCGCATTCCAGCCTCGCGCCGATGGCGGTCAACGCCATCGAATACGGCGCGGAATTGATCGCCTTCATCAAGGGGCTGGCGCGCCGCATCGAGAAGGAGGGCCCGTTCGACGACAAGTTCGACCTGACCCATTCGACGATCCAGGTCGGCGTGATCCAGGGCGGCGTGGCGCTCAACATCGTGCCGAACAGCTGTATTTTCGACTTCGAAATACGACACCTGCCCGACGACGACCCGAACGCCCGCGTCGCCAAAATCGAAGCCCACGCGCGCGAGACGCTGGAGCCGATGATGCACGCGATCGATCCCGCGACCGGCTTCACCTTCGAGGATATCGGCACCAATTTCAGCCTCAATATCGACCCGGGCGAGGATATCGTCGCCCTGGTCAAGCGCCTGACCGGCCGCAACGACCACGGCAAGGTCGCCTTCGGCACCGAGGCCGGCCTGTTCATGGAGCGCGCCGGCATCCCGACGGTCGTCTGCGGCCCCGGCCACATCGCCCAGGCGCACAAACCGGACGAGTTCATTTCGCTGGAGCAGGTCGCCAAGGGCGAGGATTTCATGGGGCGGCTGATGGATTACGTGTGTGGCGGGGAGTGACCGCATTTACAACCGTCTTTCTCGGGCTTGACCCGAGAATCCAGCTTCGAACCGGAACGCGGCTTCTGCCTGGACCCTCGTGTCAAGCACGAGGGTGACAGGACGGAGTCCTAACCCCCGACCCGATCGGCCATCGTGTAGGAACGGATCGACTCCGCCACGGTGATCCGGAAATCCTCGAAGATCTCCGACTTGCCGCGCGCCTGCGCCACCGCGTGATTTTCGGTGCCGTGCCAGGCGGCCACCGCGTCCGCGTCGCGCCAGAAGCTCAGCGAGACGTATTTGCCCGGCGCCGTCAGGCTCTCGAAACGTTCGACGGAAATGAAGCCGTCGACCTGTTCCAACTCCGGCCGCAGCGCCGCGGCAAGGTCGAAATAGTCCTGCGCCCGGCCTTCCTTCGGCGACACCTCGAACACCACTACGATCATGGTTGTCCCTCCGCGTTTTCACGACTGCGTTATTCCCCATTACGCCGCCGGACCCGCAGTATAGGCTGGGTCCACAAGGAGACCACCATGCTGAAGACCGTCGCCGCGACCCTCGCGCTGTTGATATTCGCCCTCCCCGTCCGGGCGCAGCCGAACGCGGTCGAAGCGATTTTGATCAAACAGTTCCTCATTTGCGACGGTGCGTTGGCGGCGGGCTGCGAGTCCTTCGGCCTCAGCAAATTCTCCGACGCGCTGGTCGTTTTCGCCGGTGCGGCGGAAGGCGGCGACAAATCCGCCCAGAACAATCTCGGCATGCTGTACGAAACCGGCGCCGGCGTGAAACGGAGCGAGGCGGACGCGAAACGGCTCTACACCATCGCCGCCGACGCCGGCATCCCCCTCGCGCAATACAACCTCGCCATGCTGACCGTTACCAAGCACGTCATCGGCGACGTCACCGACCCGGTGGAACGCGACCGGGACATGTCGATCGCCTATATGTGGCTCACCTTCGCCAGCGAAAAAGGACTTACGCTGGCGGTTGAGAGCCGACAGGAACTGATCGAGTTCATGACGCCGGGTGCGCTGAAATCTGGCAAGGAGCAGGTGCAGGCGAAACGGGGGAAGTAGACCCCAGTCGGCCACCGTCGCGGGCCATCAATGATCCGTGCTAAGCTCTAACGCCTTACCCACGACCACGAGTACAGAGCGATGGCGGGGAAACAAGCCCTTCGAACGGTCCAATATGGCGCGCCGACGGACAAATGCGCGGTGACCGTCCGGCTCGGCATCGAAAAGGGGATTTTCGAAGAAGAGGGGCTCGACCTCGAGGTGCGCGTCATCTTCGGCGGACCGGAGATCGCGGCCGCCTACGACAGCGGCGAACTGGAAATCGGAGAATTCAGCTCGCCGCCAGCGATCAACGCGTTGGCGTCCGGCCATCGCTTCAAGATAATCGGCAGCGGCTGCCGGCAACGCGCGCATCTCTATTTCTGCGTGGCCAAGGGGATCGACGGCTACGACGCGCTCAAGGGTAAGCGGGTCGGCGTACTCGGCATCGGCAGCTGTTCCGACTGGATCACGCGAAAGGTCGTCAGTCACCACGGCCTCGACCCGGACAAAGACATCGAGATCGTGCCGCTGCTGGGCGACTATCCCCGGGTCGTCGATCTGGTCGCCGACGGCACGCTGGACGCCTGCATGATTACCGAGCCCAACGTCGCCGTTGGCGAGGAACGCGGCGTACTGGATTTCTGGGCCGCCGGCTACGAGGACGCCTACCTGCCCGATTATCAATGGATCGTCCGCGTCGCCCGCGACGAACTGATCGACCGCGACCCAGACTTCGTCCGCGCGGTGCTGCGCGGCTGCCGCAAGTCGGCGCATTACGCGGCCGCCCATACCGACGAATGGATCGCGCTGGCGGCCCGGCTGTACGGCGCCAGCGAACAAGCGGCGCGCCGTGCCGTCGAACGCGAGCTGCCGAATTTCCAACTTGACTGCCGCCTCGATATGGCCGGCCTGCAAGCGGCCGCCGATCTGCAGCACAAGCTGGGCGGCATCGAAAACCCGGTACGGGCGGAAGACTTGGTCGATCTGCGGTTCGTACCGGATGATCAGATCGCCGCGTAACGATTCGAGGCAAGGAGGATTATATTTCCGGCCGCAAGTTTAGTGTCTAATGCACCTAAGGTGCGTTACCCCGCCCGTAACTTGTACCGCTGAATCTTCCCCGTCGCCGTTTTCGGCAACTCTTCCACGAAGTTGAACCAGCGCGGGTACTTGTAGGGCGCGAGGTTGGCCTTTACGTGGGCCAGCAGTTCCTGCTCCAGCGCCTCCCCCTCATCACCGGCATCGTTCAGCACGATATGGGCTTCCGGCTTGATCAACTCGTCGGCGTCGGGGCGGCCGACGATGGCGGCCTCCAGGACCTTGGGGTGGGCGACCAGTTCTGCTTCGATCTCGACCGGGGAGCACCAGATGCCCCCGACCTTCATCATGTCGTCGCCGCGGCCATGACAGATGAAATAGCCATCCGCGTCCCGGCTGTATGTGTCGCCCGTATTGATCCAGCCGTCGACGATCGTCGCCGCGCTCTTCTCCGGGTTGTTCCAGTAATATTTCAGGTTCGAGTCGCCCTTGATGCGGAGACTGCCGGTCTCGCCCGCCGCGGCTTCGTTTCCGTTCTCGTCAAGAATTTCCGCCTCGTAGCCAGGCACGACCTTGCCGCTGGTGCTCGGCTTGATGTCGCCCGGCCGGTTGGAGATGAAGATGTGCAGGCTCTCCGTCGTACCGATGCCGTCGAGGATGTCGAGTCCCGTCTTGTCCTTCCAGCGCCGCAGGATATCGGCCGGCAGCGGCTCACCCGCGGACACGCAGGCCGTGATCGAGGACAGGTCCCAGTCGGCATTGGCCTCCAGCGCCTGAAGCTGCGCGGCGTAAAGCGTCGGCACGCCGAAATACTTGGTCGGCTTGTAGCGCTGGATCATATCGAACATATCGTCCGGAGTCGGCCGACCCGGAAACAGTACCGCCTGTCCGCCGGACCACAGCGGGAACGTCATGCCGTTGCCGAGCCCGTAGGCGAAGAACAGCTTCGCGGCGGAGAAACAGGCATCGCCCTCTCCCACACCCAAAACGTCCTCGCCATAAAGCTGACTGGTCATCACCAAGCCCCGGTGCATGTGCACCGCCGCCTTGGGCAGGCCGGTGGAGCCTGAAGAGAAAAGCCAGAAACAGTCGTCGTCCGGCGCCGCGGGGGCCGGATCGAGGTCGGCGGAGGCCTCGGCAATGCGGGACGACAGCGTGTCGCCGTCGCCCGATACCAGGAGCACGTGCGCTGGTTTATGATCCGCCTGTTGCAGCGCGGGCTCCACTTCGGCGGCGAACTCGGCCGAGTACAGAACCGCGGCGGCGCCGGAATTCTCGATCATGTAGGCGTAGTCGCGGGCGCGCAGCATCGTGTTCAGGGGCGCGGGGACGAAACCCGCCTTGATCGCCCCCCAGAAGGCGTAGAAGAACTCCGCGCAATCCTTGACGACCATCAACACCCGGTCGCCCTTGGCGAGGCCGAGGGCCGCCAGCGCGTTGCCGCAGCGGTTCACGTTCCGGGCAAGTTCGCGATAGGTCACGTCGCCCGCATCGGCGCGGATCGCAACCTTGTCGCCGCGGCCTTCGTCGAGATGACGGTCGATGAACGGCGCGGCGACGTTGAATACCGGCGCGAAGTCAATCCGCGCCGGCGAAACCGATCGGTCGATGCTTACGGTGTGGTCCCGCATCCCATTATCCTCCCGTTCGTCCCGCGCCAAACTTGCTTGGCGCGGTGTCGAATTGGGAAGGTAATGTGGTTGCGTGAGGGCCGCAACGGCCCTGCGCTATCGTAAGGCCTAAGCCGCGATCTTGCGCGGGACGAAGGTCTGGGTCCGTTCGTCGGGATTACGGATCGAGCGCGCGTAGTGCTTGGCGCAGTAGGACTGGCCATCCTGGCGTTTTTCACCGCAATATTCGTGGTTCGGGGTCGCGGAGTGCTGCCACATCGGCCATAAACACCCGCCTCCGACATGCTTCTCGGACATCGTTCAACTCCAACTTTAAAGCTTATAAAGAATAAGGACGGATGTTATATGTTGCGTTGCAGCAATTAGACAACCCCTTGACCTGCGACGAACCGCCGCACCGCAGACCCGCTTTCGGTCGATTGTATTCAGGTCTCGATGTCTAGGAGCGCGTCGTCGATGTCCTGCTGCACGCGGATAACCGCCGCATTCGCCTTGTAGCTGGCGAGCGCGATCTTCTGATTGACCGCCTCTTCCACCAGATCGACGTTCGGGAAGGCGGACAGGCCGGTCGGGCTCGCCGGGTCCGGCCCGATGACCGTCGTTGGGTCCCTGTCGCGCACGTCCGTCGCGACACCGCCGCCGCCCAAGGAGCGGTCGGTCGCCTCCTGCGCCTCGAAAACACCCGCAGGCTTGGCGTTCGAGCCGAGGGTCGGGCGGCTGGTCAACGCATTTGCGACGTTGTTCGCCGACACGCCAAGCCGCTTCGTCGCCGCTTGCAGGCCGCTGAGGGCTATGGAAAGGACTGGATTCATCGAAAATCCCGGTCGTTTCAGCAAATTCGATAAAGATTAGCGCGATTCAGCGAATATCGCGGTGACACCCGTCACATCGAGCGAAATGCTTGAATTTGCATCGCTTGGCGGCAAACCGGCCGCAATGCTACCGTCAGCACTTCTCATGGCGGGCATGGAGCAAGCACAGTGGAAAAACGACCGATCAGCTTCTTTAGCGAAGCGCACGAACTGGATGGCGACCTGCATCTGCCCGATGGGCTGGCCGAAAACGACATTCGCGCGGGCGTGGTGCTATGCCACGGCTATACCGGGGTGAAGGATCTCTATCTTCCGGACAACGCGCGCGTCCTCTGCGATGCCGGCTATGTCGTGCTCACCTTCGACTACAAGGGCTGGGGCAAGAGCGAGGGCGCGCGTGACCGGCTGGCGCCGTATAGCCGTGTCGCCGACGTGCAGTCCGCTATCACCTTCCTCGGCGCACAATCGCAAGTCGATGCCGACTCCATCGGCATTTACGGCACCAGCTATGGCGGGGCCACCGTCGTCTGGACGGCGGCGGTCGATCACCGGGTGAAGTGCGTCGTCAGCGTCGTCGGCGTCGGGAACGGCCAGCGCTGGATGCGCAGCGTGCGCCATCCCGACGAGTGGGTGGATATGCTTGAGCGTTCGGAAAGTGACCGGGTACGGCGCACCCTGACCGGCGAGTCGGAGCGCGCCAACCGCAGCGAAATCCTGCTGCCGGACCGCCAATCGGCCGCGCTGGCCGCCGCGGCGCGCAAGGACAACCCGAACGCGATCAACACGCTGCCGCTGGAATTTATCGACGAGACCCTCCAGTTCCACGCGGAATGGGTCGTCGACAAGATCGCGCCACGGCCGATCCTGTTCATCACCACCGATGACGACCGGCTGGTGCCGTCGGAAGAATCGGAATCGCTCTACGACAAGGCGGGCGAGCCCAAGAAGCTGATCATGCTGAAGGGCTACGGGCACTACGAGGTCTATGTCGAACCTGCGTTCAGCGAAGTCATGGACCCGACGGTCGAGTGGTTCCAGCAATACATGCCGGCGAAGCCAGGCGAATAGCGCTGCGCCTAGCGGCGAACGATTAACTCGTACGCGATCGACACGGTTTGCTGCGCTTAGAGTAAATCGAGGTTCGTTGGTATCGCCTTCGGTGATCCAACAACCGCGTGAATCTACGCTATCTCATCGATCAGCTCTAATGACGCTCTTTCAGCCAGCGCCGCAGCACATCGGCGGCGCGCGCCGGGTGCCGGTCAACGGCCTCGCCAATGGCCTTCAGCTTCGACTTACCCTTTGCCTGCAGCGGCTTCAGCCGTATCCGCCCAGGTTTCGCGAACTCTTTTGGGTTCTTTCGGGACGCCATCGCGAACGATCCGCTTCCGCTAGTGAAACTTGACGTATTCGTAGTCGATCGGCTGGCCGTGGATGCCACGGCGCGGCGCGGCGAGCCAGCCGGCCATTCTACCGGGTTCGGTAACCGGCGCCATAAGCGTCTGCACGAACGCGCGGTCCGCTTCGGTCGGCAGCCAATCGACGCGACGCTTTTCCCACTCGGCATCGTCGATGACCTCGCCCTCCGGCGTCGCGTGGACACCGCTGAACGCGCCGATGCCCCGGTTGAACGCCTCGTTCGGCAGGGTCAGTTCGAAATCGACGCCGTGCTCCTTGATGATTTTATTGAAGCGGTTCACGCCGCGCTGGCTGTCCTTGGTGTAATCCGCGCGCAGCCGCTCGTTGCTCGCCGTGATCGCCGGCACCTCAAGCGAAACGACCTTACCGTCCTCGAACGCCGGAACGTTGTAGACCGCGCCGTCGAGCTGATGATCGTCGTCGATCTTGGTTTCCTGGAACCGTCCTTTCAGCCCCATGGAGAAGTAGTTCGCGGCGTTCGTCGACCGCTCCTGCCCGAACAGGTCGAGGCAGATCGAATAGTGGAAATTCATCCATTTCTGCACCGTCGGCAAATCGATGACGCCGTATTGCCGCACGTCGTCGGAATCGTGCTCGCGCATCGTCTCGCAAGTCCGTTGCACGACGCGGGCGATCCCGGTCTCGCCGACGAACATATGGTGGGCTTCCTCCGTCAGCATGAAGCGGCAGGACCGCGACAACGGGTCGAAACCGGATTCGGCCAACGACGCCAGCTGATACTTGCCGTCGCGATCCTGGAAATAGGTGAACATGAAGAAGGAGAGCCAATCGTCGGTGCGCTCGTTGAAGGCCTGCAGGATGCGCGGCTTGTCGGCGTCGCCGGCATGGCGTTCCAGCATCATGTCCGCCTCCTCGCGCCCGTCGCGGCCGAAATAGGCCTGCAGGAGATAGACCATCGCCCAAAGGTGACGGCCTTCCTCGACATTGACCTGGAACAGATTGCGCAAATCGTAGAGCGACGGGCAGGTCTTACCGAGCTGCCGCTGTTGTTCGACCGACGCCGGTTCCGTATCCCCCTGCGTGACGATCAGCCGGCGCAGCTCCGAGCGATATTCGCCCGGCACGCTCTGCCAGGCGGGCTCACCCTTATGGATCCCAAAATTGATCTTGCGGTCGTCTTCGGGCGGCGACAGGAAAATACCCCAGCGGTATTCCGGCATATGGACATGGCCGTAATTCGCCCAGCCGTTCTTGTCGACGCTGATCGCGGTGCGCAGGTAGACCGAGAGGTCGCCGCTTTCCACCGGGCCCATATCGCCCCACCATTTCAGATAGGCCGGCTGCCACCGCTCCAGGGCGCGCAACAGGCGCCGATCGTCCGCCAGATTGACGTTGTTCGGGATCGTTTCATTGTAGTCGATGCTCATCGCATGAATTCCATTCCCCTGAGTCCGGTCAAACGCGCTTTCTGTCGAAAGCGGCCTGCTTCCCTGTACCGAACAGTTTCAACGCTCCTTCTTCTCCAACCGCGTTGGGCCGCTGAAAGATCCAGTTCTGCCACGCGGTCAATCGTCCGAAAATCTTCGTCTCCAAGGTCTCCGGCCCGGCGAATCGAAGACTCGCCTCCATACCCGTCAAGGAGTCGGGCGAGAAGCTGTGCCGCTCCTCCACAGCCAACCGAACCTCGTCCTCCCAGTCGATATCGTCTGGAATGAAGGTGACCAGACCAAGCTCCTCCGCAACGTCTGCTTCCAGATCCTCGCCGATCTCGTCGCGCAGCGCGTCGAGCGCGGCATTGTCGTCCAGCAATCGGGTTTCCAGCCGCGTGAGCCCATTGCCCATCGGCATCGGCCCGAAATTCATACCGGTCACCCGAACCGTCGCGGGCGGCAGGTTGGAATCCTCGAAGGTCCCCTCCAGCATGTAGCTGCGGTCGGCAGCCAGCGCCAATTCCAGCAAGGTGCCCGTGAAGCACGAGCCCGGCTCGATCAACGCGATCATGCTGCGGGACGAGACGTCGAGCCTTTTGAACGTCCGCTTCAAGTAAAGGGTGATCTCGCGCACGAGCCAGTCGTCGCTATGCGCTTCGAGCAGGGCGTCGTAAGCCGCGACCTTTTCGCCGTCGCCTTCGGTGCGCAGGACCCAGGTGCCGAGCTCGGGTTCGTTTGCGCGCAGGTGCAAGATCGCATCGTCCAGATCGCGGGCCAACGCCAGCGGCCAGAACGCGACTCCAGCGCCGTGGATGCCGGCCAGGTCCGCCGGCGGTTCCGCCTCGGGGCCTCGAACCGTGAATTGCGCCGCACCGTTCTCGCGATCCAATTCGACCATGAGGGTGTCGTAGCGTAGTTCGCTACCCGCCAACTCCCGATTCAGTGGCGTCAACGCGACACCTTTTGCGCCCTCCGGCCGACCGGCCGCCGCGGCGAATTCCCGCGCGCGCTCGGTCGCGGCCTCGCGCAGCTTCGAGCGTGGCACCAGCTCGTCGACCAGTTTCCAGTCAAGGGCCCGTTTGCCGCGCACGCCCTCGGTCACCGTGCAGAAAAAATCGGCTCGGTCGCGCCGCACCCGCCGCTTGTCCACGACGCGGGTCAGGCCGCCGGTTCCCGGCAGCACCGCCAGCAAGGGCACTTCGGGCAGCGATACGGCGCTCGATCCGTCGTCGACCAGCATGATGTAGTCGGTCGCAAGCGCCAATTCGTAGCCGCCCCCCGCCGCCGTACCGTCGATTACCGCGATATAGCGCTGTCCGGAATTCTCGCTCGCATCCTCGACGCCGAACCGGGTTTCGTTCGTGAATTTACAGAAATTGACCTTCTCGACATGGCTCGATTGGCCGAGCATGGCGATGTTGGCGCCCGCGCAGAAGACCCGGTCCATGGCCGACGTGACCAACACGGCGCCCACTTCAGGATGCTCGAAACGAAGCCTTTGCACCGCGTCATAAAGCTCGATATCGACGCTCAGATCGTAGGAATTGAGTTTGAGCGCATAGCCGGGCTTGAGACCGCCCTCTTCGTCGACACTCAGGATGAGTTCGGCAACCGGCCCGTCGACGCGCAATGTCCAGTGGCGATACCGGTCCGGTTGGGTCGCAAAATCGATCATCTCACCACGCAGCTAATTGTCCCGGGACAAAGGTCTAAGCAATCGCCGAATGGCGCGCAATACGCTAGTGGATAGAATCAAACATAAGGCACCCCTACGACGGCTTCCCGAGTTTACCCGGCCAGGCGCGCGTTGCGCGGTGATGCGGGGCCATCACAAGCGGCGCGCAACGCAGCCGGTGAGCTCGGGAAGCCGCCCTTCGGGTCCCGTATCCCGGCTTCCCGGTGCGTTGAAGCCTCTTGCCGATGGCACCGCATCGCCTGCGAGCCTTCTCCTGCCGGAAAACCGGGCTACGGTATCGTAGGGGTGCCTTATGTTTGATTCTGTCCACTAGATATCACGTGGAACGGACCGATCGGAGCATCCGGAACGGGTCAGGCAGGCGGTCCGAAATGCGGCCGATACAGTCCATCACCTTCGGCACCTTCAGCACGTCGGCGACACGGCGGTCGAGGAAGGCCCAGGTCGCCTCGAACCCATCGG
>CAYLTU010000145.1:0-14274 GCA_964386465.1 uncultured Rhodospirillaceae bacterium | reverse complement strand
AGCCGAAGAAGCCGCTGCACGCGGTCAACGGCGTGTCGTTCAAGCTGGAGAAAGGGTCGGTCCTCGGCCTCGTCGGCGAATCCGGTTGCGGCAAGACGACGATGGCGCGCATGCTGCTGGGGCTCGAGAAACCGACATCCGGCGAAATTCTGATCGACGGCGAGCCGCTGGCCAGCCTCGACCGCATCGCGGTGGCGCGCCGCGTGCAGCCGATCTTCCAGGATCCTTATTCGTCGCTCAACCCGCGCAAGTCGATCGGCTCGATCATCAATCTGCCGCTGCGCATTCACAAAGTCGGCGAGCCGGCGCAGTGGAAACGTCAGGCGGAAGAGATGATGGAGCTGGTCGGTTTGCCGCGGCGGCTCTACAACAACTATCCGAGCCAGCTTTCCGGCGGTCAGCGGCAGAGGGTCGCGATCGGCCGGGCGCTGATCATGAAGCCGGAAGTGGTGATTTGCGACGAACCGACCTCGGCGCTCGACGTCTCGGTGCAGGCGCAGATACTCAATCTGCTGCTCGATCTGCAGCAGGAACTCGGCCTGACTTACGTGGTGATCAGCCATAATCTCGCGGTCGTCGAGCATATCGCCAAGCGCGTCGCAGTGATGTATCTCGGCCGCGTCGTCGAGGAATCGGAATCCGAAGCCCTTTTCCGAAACCCGCAGCACCCCTATACCAAGGCACTGCTGGGGTCGGTGTTGACCCCCGATCCGTCCCTCGACGTGCCGGACACCCATCTCGGGGCGACATTCCCCAATCCTGTGGATCCCCCATCCGGTTGCACTTTTCATCCGCGCTGTGTCGATATCATGCCGGTCTGTAGCCAAAACGCGCCGGCCGCGGCGATGGTCGACGAAGCATGCGTGGAGTGCCATCTGTATCGCGAGGCGGAGCGCGCTGCGTCATGAGCCGTGAAGCGGCGATCTCGGGCGCCCTCGCATGTTTCGATGATGGAGAGTATCTGGAAATCCTGGGCCGCCGCGTGGCGGTTCCGACGGAAAGCCAGAATCCCGATCGGCTGACGGATCTGCAGCGTTATCTTGTGGAGGAGATCGGGCCCGCCTTCGAGGCGATGGGGCACAGCTGTACGATTTTCGACAACCCGGTCGCGGGCGGCGGTCCGGTCCTGCTGGCCGAACGGATCGAGGACCCCGGGTTGCCGACCGTGCTGGGCTATGGCCATGGCGACGTTATTTTGGGCTATGCCGACCAATGGTACGAAGGGCTCGATCCCTGGACGATCACCCAGCGCGGCGACAAGCTGTACGGCCGCGGCACCGCCGACAACAAGGGACAGCACACGCTCAATATGTGCGCCATGGCGGCCGCGTTGGCGGCGCGGGGGCGGCTCGGTTTCAATTCGAAATTCATGGTCGAGACGGGCGAAGAAAACGGTTCCGCCGGTCTGAAGGAAATCATCGAAGCCAACTTGGACGCGTTCGCCGCGGACGTTTTCATTGCCTCGGATGGGCCGCGGGTTTCGCCCGACCGGCCGACATTGTTTCTCGGCGCGCGGGGGGCGAAAAATTTCGATCTCGTCGTTGATTTGCGCGAAGGCGGACACCACTCCGGCAACTGGGGCGGCCTGCTAGCCAATCCCGGTGTCGTCCTGGCGCACGCTCTGTCGACCATCGTCTCCGAGACGGGCAAGATCCGGATTACCGAATGGCTACCGGAACCGATGTCGAATTCCACCCGCGCCTTGCTGGCAGACATCACCGTCGACGCCGGTGAGGACGCACCGGAAATCGATCCCGACTGGGGTGAGGCCGATCTCAATCCGGCGCAACAGGTCTATGGCTGGAACAGCTTCGAGGTGCTGGCCTTCAAGACCGGCAACCCGGAACATCCGGTCAACGCCATTCCGCCGCGCGCGCACGCGCACTGCCAGATCCGTTTTATCCAGGGCTCCAAACGGGAAGAATTCCTGCCGGCGCTGCGGCGCCATCTCGATGAACAGGGCTTCGCGAATGTCGAGATTCTGCCGCCGCCGCCCGGCAACGCGATCGACTTCACGGCGACGCGGACCGATCCGGACCATCCCTGGGTCCGCTGGACCGCCGCTGCGATCGAACGGACGTCCGGTCAGGCGACCGCCGTGCTGCCGCAGCTCGGCGGTTCGATCTGCAACGACCTGTTCTCCGAGACGCTGGGCCTGCCGACGATTTGGATCCCGCACTCCTATGCCGCCTGTTCGCAGCACGCGCCGAACGAGCATATCCTGTTGAGCGAGGTGCGCGATGCGATCCAGCTTATGGCGGGCCTGTATTGGGACCTCGGCGAACCTGGCACTCCCGGATAATAAGGTAATTGAAATGAGCCGAAGCGACGCGATCGCGCAGATCGAAAGCTATTTCGACCAGGGCGGATTCATCGAGGATTTGAGCCGCCGGGTTTCGATACCGACGGAAAGCCAGAACCCGGAGCGGATGAGCGTGTTGTACGGCTATTTGACCGACGAGATGCAGCCGACCTTCGAACGGATGGGCTACAGCTGCCGCGTCCTGGAAAACCCGCGCGAGGGGGCGGGACCATTCCTGCTGGCCGATCGGCACGAATCCGATGATCTGCCGACGGTTCTGACCTATGGACATGGCGACGTGGTGCTGGGCTATGACGAGCAATGGCGCGAGGGACTGTCGCCCTGGATCCTGACCCAGGAGGGCGAGCGGCTCTACGGCCGCGGCACCGCCGACAACAAGGGCCAGCACACGATCAATATCGCCGCGCTGGAAACCGTGCTGCGGACCCGGGGATCGCTCGGATTCAATTCGAAATTGCTGATCGAGACGGGGGAGGAGACCAGTTCGCCGGGCCTGAAACAGCTCTGCCAGGAGAACAAGGACCTGTTCGCCGCCGACGTTCT
The DNA here is from genome assembly GCA_964386465.1 of uncultured Rhodospirillaceae bacterium. GTDB lineage: Bacteria > Pseudomonadota > Alphaproteobacteria > UBA8366. Next base: position 11,408 of record CAYLTU010000145.1, on the reverse strand, counting down.
TATCTGTTCCGACGGGCCGCGGCTCAGTCCGCAACGGCCGACGATCTTTCTCGGCGCACGGGGCGCCTATAATTTCGACCTCACCGTCGATTTGCGCGAGGGCGGCCATCATTCCGGCAACTGGGGCGGGTTGCTGGCCAATCCCGGCGTCATCCTGGCGCATGCCATCGCCAGTATCACCAGCGCCACGGGCGAACTCTACATTCCCGAATGGCGACCGCCGGGAATACCGGACTCGGTGCGCAACGCGGTGCACAATCTGGTCATCGACGGCGGCGAGGGCGCGCCGGAGATCGATCCGGATTGGGGCGAACCGGGCTTGACCGGGGCGGAGAAAGTGTTTGCCTGGAACAGTTTCGAGGTGCTCGCTTTCAAGACCGGCAATCCGGAGCATCCGGTAAACGCGATCCCGCCGCACGCGACGGCTACCTGCCAGGTGCGATTCACGGTCGGCGTCGATCCGGAAGAGTTCATCCCGGCGCTGAGCCGCCATTTTGAGGCGCGCGGCTTCGGCATGGTCCAGGCCGAACCGGCCAAGAAAGGGTACATGATGGCGACGCGGCTCGACCCCGACAACGCCTGGGTGCAATGGGCGGTCGCATCGATCCAGAAGACGACGGGCAAGGAGCCGGCGGTGCTGCCCAGCCTCGGCGGATCGCTGCCGAACGATGTCTTCGCCGACGTGCTGGGGCTGCCCACGGTCTGGGTACCGCACTCCTACGCGTCCTGCTCGCAACACGCGCCGAACGAGCATATGCTGGCGCCCATCGCCCGCGAGGGACTGCAGCTGATGACCGGACTGTTCTGGGACCTGGGCGAGGCACCGCCGGCTTGGGAGGCCGCCGCATGACCGAGCCTTGCGACCTGACCGCCGTCGAAGCGCGCCGTCTGATCGGGCGCAAACGCCTGTCGGCCCTGGAATTGGTCGAGTCCTGCATTGCCCGGATCGAGATGACCAACCCGGCGGTGAACGCCGTGGTCGCAACAGCCTACGAGCGCGCCCGCGACGAAGCGCGCGCTGCCACGCAAGCGGTGATGCAAGGCGATCCGCTGCCGCCGCTGCACGGACTGCCGATCGGAATCAAGGACCTCAACAATACCGAAGGTCTGGTCACGACCTACGGCTCGCCGCTCTATCGCGACAATATGCCGGAGAAGGACGAACGCCTGGTCGCGGCGCTGCGCAGCGCCGGCGGCATCGTTATCGCCAAAACCAATACGCCGGAATTCGGCGCCGGAGGCAACACGACCAATCCTGTCTATGGCGCGACGCGCAACCCGTTCGATCTGGCGCGGACCTGCGGCGGTTCGTCCGGCGGGTCTGCGGTGGCGCTCGCGACCGGAATGATGCCTTTGTGCACCGGTTCCGATACCGGGGGCAGCCTGCGGAAGCCGGCGACCTATTGCGGCGTGGCTGCGATCCGTCCATCCGTTGGCGTGGTGCCCTCCGACCGCCGTGTCGTAGGGCTCACGACGTTCAGCGTGCAGGGTCCGATGGCCCGGACCGTCGAGGATCTGGGACTCATGCTGTCGGCGATAGCCGGCGAGGATCCACTCGACCCGCTGTCCTATCCGCACGACGCATCGGCCTTCCGCGACCCCGAGCCGGTCGATCTCAGTGGCCTGCGGGTCGCCGTGTCGGAGGATCTCGGCTTCGCGCCGGTCGACAACGATATTCGAAGGATTTTCCGTGAGCGGCTCGCCGCGTTTCAATCGGCATTCATGCGCTGTGAGGATCGCGATCCGGATATGGCAACGGCGGCTGACGTGTTCTGGGTGCTTCGCGGCGTCTATTTCGTCGCGACGCAGAAGGAACGGTATGACGCGCACAAGGACCAGCTCGGCCCGAATGTCCTGTTCAATACCGAGGCCGGGCTGGCCATGTCCATGGAGCAGGTTGGCTGGGCAAATGCGGAACACACTTCATTGTGCCGGAGGTTCGAAGACTATTTCGCGGATATCGATCTGCTGATCTGTCCCGGTCCCGCGGTGCCGCCGTTCCCGCTCGACCAGGGCGCGCCGACGGAAATCAACGGCCAGAAGATGGACCACTATATAAGCGCATCGGGCATCACGGCGGGCTTGACCCTGACCGGCCATCCCGTTGTGGCGCTGCCCTGCGGCTACGATCATACCGGTACGCCCTTTGGCTTCCAGATCGTCGGCCGGCGGCATGACGACCGGTTCCTGCTTGGCGCGGCGCAGGCGCTCGAAGCGCTGTTCGCGACGAACCCGGTGCTGGCGCGGCCGGACCCGGACCTAAGCAAACTCGCGGCCTGAAGATTTATCTACTGGGAGATTCGACATGACCGATCCATGCGACTTGACGGCGACCGAAGCCCGCAATTTGATCGGCGACAAGCGGCTTTCGCCGGTCGAGCTGCTGGACTCCTGCATCGCCCGTATCGAAGCGGTGAACCCCGCCGTGAACGCGATCTGCGGTACCTGCTTCGACCGCGCGCGCGACGAAGCGAAGGCAGCGGAAGTTGCTGTACAGAATGGCGATTTGCTGGGGCCGTTGCACGGCCTGCCGCTTGGCGTGAAGGATCTGCTCGATACCGAGGGCCTTCTGACCACGCATGGCTCGCCGCTCTTCAAGGACAATGTCCCCGAGGCCGACCACAGCCTGGTCGCCGAACTGCGCGACGCCGGCGCGATCGTGTTCTGCAAGACCAACACGCCGGAATTCGGCGCCGGAGCCAACACCACGAACCCGGTTTGGGGCGCGACCGGCAACCCGTTCGACCCGAAGCGGATCTGCGGCGGTTCTTCGGGCGGTTCGGCGGTGGCGCTGGCGACCAACATGATGCCGATCGCGACCGGTTCGGATTCGGGCGGCAGCTTGCGTATCCCGGCGGCTTTCAATGGCGTCGTCGCCCATCGCAGTACGCCGGGGATTGTGCCCAACGAGAAACATAGCTTCGGCTACACGACGTTCAGCGTCCTGGGACCGATGGCGCGCAACGTCGACGACATGGTTCTGATGTATTCGACGATCGCGCGGCACGATCCGGTCGATCCGCTGTCCGCGCCGATGGATCCGGCCGACTACGCATCGATAGAGGAAGTCGATCTCAGCACCCTCAAGGTGGCCGTGTCGGAGGACCTCGGGTTCGCGCCGGTCGACGACCGCATCCGCGCAACATTCCGCGAGAGGGTCGATATCTTCAAGTCGTCGTTCAAGGAATGCGATACGCGCGATCCGGATCTCGGTACGGTCGACCGGACGAACTGGATCCTGCGCAGCCAGATCTTCCTCGCCAACCACCGCAGCAACTATCAGAACAACCGTGACGCGCTGGGCCCCAATGTGCGCTCGAACTACGAGGCGGGGTTGGAGATTTCGGCGGACGAAGTCGCCTGGGCGACACAGGAGCAGACCAATATCTACCGTCACATGGAAACCTTCTTCGACGATGTCGATATCCTGATCGCGCCGACGGTGCCGGTGCCGCCTTTCCCGGTTGAACAGCTCTATTGCGACGAGATCAACGGGGAGAAACTGGACAATTACGTCAAGTGGCTGTCGCTCACCTACGGCTTGACCATTCCCGGCAACCCGGTAACCGCGATTCCCTGCGGGCTGGAGCCGACCGGAACACCGTTCGGGTTGCAGATATGCGGCCGGCATTACGACGACGCCTTCGTCATCGGTGTGGCCAAATCGCTGGAGAGGCTGTTCGCCAACGATCCCCGTACCGCGCGGCCGGTTCCGGATATCGCCGGCCTGTCCGCTTGACAGGGACGGACGCCACCTCTTATTTGCCCCTCAATTCGTTAACGATTCGCCGGAGACCCGATCATGGGCAAGCGCGTCCTCAGCGCCTCGGTCAAGCATGAGACCAATACGTTCAGCAAACTGCTGACCGGTCTCGATGCCTTCCGGACCCGCGGTCTCCATCTCGGCGGAGATATCGCGCCGGCCTATCTCGGCACGAATTCGGAGGTGGCGGCGCATTTCGATGCCGCGGCGGAGCATGGCTGGGACATGGTCCCGGTGATCGCCGCCAATGCGGTGCCTTCCGGCAAGGTGACGCGCGAGGCCTGGGACTATCTCAGCGGCGAGCTGCTCGCCGCGGTTGACGACAGCTTCGACGGTATCCTGCTGGCGCTGCACGGCGCGATGGTGACCGAGGTCGACGAGGACGGCGAGGGCGCGCTGCTGCAGGCGATCCGCGACAAGGCCGGGCCCGATGTACCGATCTGCGTCTCGCTCGATCTCCACGCGAACGTCACCGTCGAAATGGCGAGCAACGCCAGCGGGCTGTTCAGCTTCCGCACCTATCCGCACATCGATACCTACGCGACGGGGAAACGCGCCGCGACGGCGTTGCAGGCGGCGATGAGCGGCGATACGGCGCCGTGCTGCCTGGTTGCGCGGCGGCCGCAGATCGACGGAGCCAACCACGGCCGCAGTCAGGACGGGCCGATGGTCGATCTGCTGAAACGCTGCGAAGCGCACGGTCGGGAAGCGGGTATTGTGGATGTCAGTGTCAACGGTGGTTTCCCATGGGCCGATATCGAGTGGGCCGGACCGTCGGTGACGGTCACCTACGATGCCGGCTCGGAAGCCCGCGCGCGTGAGATAGCCGAAGCGATGATGGAAACGGTCTGGGACGAACGCGCCAACGTGACGATCCAGCATATCTCGGTCGACGGCGCGATGGCCCGGGTCAAGGCGGCGGGCGCCGGCGACAAGCCGGTCGTGCTGGCCGATTTCAGCGACAATCCCGGCGGCGGCAGCTACGGCGATAACCCGACCCTGCTGGCCGGCATGATCGCGGCGGATTTACAAGACGCTACCTTCGGCACGATTGCCGATCCGGAGGCGGTCATCGAATGTCAGCGCACTGGCGTGAAGGGTGACGTCGAACTCGAACTTGGCGGCAAGTTCGATCCGGATTTCGTGCCGCCGATTCAGGTCGCGGGCGAGGTGGTCGCAATCTCCGACGGTGGCTTCACCTATGAAGGGCCGATGGCGACCGGCATGCGCAACTCGATGGGCCCAACCGCCATCCTGCGGATCGGTGGCATCGATGTGATCATCACGACCAATCGGTTGCAGGTGCTCGATCTGGCGATCTTCCGCTCGCAGGGCATCGATCCGGAGGACAAGCAAGTCGTCGCCGTAAAATCGGCACACCATTTCCGTGGTGCTTTCGGTCCCATTGCCCGCGAGATCTTGCTGGTCGACGCGCTGGGCCTGGCGACGCCGAGCCTGAAGAGTCTCAACTACGAAAACGTCCGCAGGCCGGTCTGGCCGCTGGACTTGGATTAGCGCCCGGCCGGCGTGTGGAATTTTTGCGACTGGGTCAGTCTACCGGGTCGCGGGCCAGCGGAGAGGTCGAGCAGTGGATGCCGCCGCCGCCAAGGAAAACCTTCTCGTATTCGACCGGAACGATCACGATGCCGAGCTTGTCCAGCGTCTCGGCCGTACGCGGTGACAGTCCCGGTTGCATGATCACCCGGCCGGGGGCGACGGCGAGGCAATTGACCGTGCCCGACGGGTCGTCGGGGTGGACTTCCACGGTCCGGATGCCCAGCTCGTCCAGTTTTCCCAGAAACCAGAAGGGCAGGATAGTCGGGTTGATGATCGCGGTATCGACGTCGATCATCACGAGCGCGCCGTCGATATGCAGGCGGTAGCCGGTCAGATCGACTCGCAGCAGTTCGACGCCCTGCGCGTTCAGCACCTCTTCGACCTGTCGCGTGCCCTCCTCGTTAACGCGTGATGAGCGGCCGATTACGGCGGTCTTCGAATTGAGCCAGACGAAGCTGCCGCCTTCCATCAGGCCGGTGCCGTGGATCGTCCGCAGGATCGGCATGCCGACCGATGCCAGGGTTTCGGTGACCGGTGCTTCCTCGCCGCGCCGTACGATGGGGCCGAGCCGGGTTACGATCGCGCCGCCCTTGACGGCGATGCAGGAATCCCGCGTGTAGATCGATTTGTGCCGCCCCGGCGCGCAGCGGTTCAGCAGCACAACTTCGACCCCTTCCGCGCGCAGGGCCGCGGTCAGCGCGTCGTGTTCGGCCTGCTGCTCCGCTAAGGACGGGATGACGTCGCCGCGCCAGTACCAGCTCTGCCCTTCGGCGTCGCCAAAACTGCCGAGATGCTCCAACCGCATCGACCGGTCGATGATGTCGAGTTCGTCGCCGGGCCGGTGCATCAGAACCTTGCGCAGCCGCCCGACATCATTGTCGCAGCCCCAGCGCTGGCCCCAGACCACGTCCTGCTGCCCGTCGCTCTCGAAGGCCGGTTCGGCGTGCGACGGGAAGGTCTTGATGGTCATGTTGTAGCGGTATTCGAATTCGCTGACGGTGCTCATGCGCTTGGCTCCCTGGGCTCATCCGTGCGCGTTGTCGTCACGGACTGTTGAGAGGAAGTTTAACGCAACTTCCGTTAGCGTGGCCGGGAATCATACCGGAGAAATTCATGCGTTCGTTTGCCGCCGCGTTTTGTCTTCTTGCTTTTTGCGTCAATCAGTCGGCGCTCGCGCGGCCATCTTTGATGCCGGTTCCCCGGCTTGCGCCAGAATGGATCATCTCTGAATGGCTTAACGGCGAGGCGACATCGCTTCGGGATCTCCGCGGCAAGGTCGTGGTCGTCGATTTTTTCCAACTCTGGTGCCCGGGCTGCAATTCTTTTTCGATTCCGCTGCTGAAGCGGTGGGAGCAGGTCTTCGCCGCTCCGATTGCCGCGGGCCATCTGCAAATCGTCAGCATTCATACGGTTTTCGAAGGGCACGACTACCAGAACCCGACTAAGCTAAAGAAATTTTTGAAACGGAAGCGGATTCACCATCTCGTCGGGATCGACCGACATGCGCCGGGCGAGCACGCGCCGCAGACAATGCGTCTGTTCGGCACCATGGGCACGCCGGAGATGGCCTTCATCGACCATACCGGCACGATCCGGTTTCAGGAATTCGGCGGCTTCGATGTGGAGCGGGCGGAAGCGCTATTGCGTGCCCTGCTCAAAGAGGCAAGCTCGGCGCCGCGCAAGCAGCTAGGCGCGCGACACTAATTTTCCGTTGTGCTCGGGCTTGACCCGAGGACCCAAGCTGAAATCGCTCGGCCTTTTCCCTTCAATCGGTGCCCACGCATGATTTTCGGCTGAAAACGAGCCGTCCGGCTGTGAATTCGCCAGAAGTCTCCATAATCTTGCCGGTTTGGCGCGCAAAATTTTGCGAAGCGGCCGGCTTATGCAAGTAGCGCCGGCATATCCGGGTTGCGCGGCTGTTTCCCGGAGCGCTAGACTTGGGGCAAGATTACGAACCATTTTCCTCTATCGCGACGAATCGGCGAGGACGGAACGCGGATTTGATCCCGCTTCTTTCTTCCGCGGTTCGGCGCATTGAGGCAGATATCGAAATGGAGAAGGGCTGCAAATGAACGAAGTCAAGAAGCCGTACAAGTGGGTCGGCACCCACCAAATTCGTCCCGACGGCGTGCCGAAAGTGACCGGTCTCGCCAAATTCGGCAACGACTTCCGCCTGCCGGGAACGCTGTACGGTAAGATTCTGCGCAGCCCGCACGCGCATGCCCGCATCAACTCGATCGATACGTCCAAGGCAGAGGCGCTGCCCGGCGTGAAGGCGGTGATGACATCGGCCGACCTGCCGGATCATAAATTCGCCTATGTCGGGCCGCCGCGGGTTCAGGCCAATCTTTGGCACGTCACCCGCAACATCATGGCGCGCGAAAAAGCGCTTTACGAGGGCCATGCGGTTGCCGCGGTCGCCGCGATCAGTCCGGCGGTGGCGGCGGAGGCCTGCGCGCTGATCGAGGTCGATTACGAAGTGCTGCCGCATGTCATCGATGTCGAGGCGGCTGCAGCCGAAGACGCGCCGCTGCTGTTCGAGGACATGATAACCCGCGAAGTGGATCCGGCGCCGACCAAGCCGTCGAACGTCTCCAAGGTCGTCGGGTTCGAGATCGGTGATATCGAGGAAGGTTTCGCCCAGGCCGACGAGATCGTCGAGAAGGAATATCGCACAGCGGCGGTGCATCAGGGCTATATCGAGCCGCATGCGACGCTCGCGCGCTGCGACGCGGACGGTCAGACCGAGCTGTGGAGCGCCAGCCAGGGCCATTTCGTGATCCGCAACCTGGTCTCGAAGATCGTCGGCATTCCGCTCGGCGACCTCAAGGTCAACCCGGCGGAGTTGGGCGGGGGCTTCGGCGGCAAGACCATCGCCTATGTCGAACCGGTCGCGGTCGTGCTGTCGCGCAAGTCCGGCTTTCCGGTGCGCGTCAACATGACTCGCGAAGAGGTGTTCAAGGCGAGCGGTCCGACCTCGGGGTCCTACATGAAGATCAAGATCGGCGCCAAGAAGGACGGCACGATTACCGCCGCGCAGGGCAAGTACATGTACCAGGCCGGCGCCTTCCCGGGTTCGCCGGTGATGAACGGCTGCCTGTGCTCGTTCGCGATGTACAACATTCCCAACCAGAAGGCGACGGGCTACGACGTCGTCTGCAACCGGCCCAAGGCCGCGGCCTACCGCGCGCCGGGCTCTCCGATCTCGAACTTCGCCGTAGAAAGCACGATCGACATCCTGGCCAAGAAGGTCGGCGTCGAGCCGGCGGCGTTCCGCGCCAAGAACGCGATCCATACCGGCGACCCGATGATCGCCGGCAATACCATGTCGCACGAAGGGTACGGCGAGACCGTGCAGGCGATCCTCGACCATCCAGGCTACAAGGCGCCGCTCGGGCCGAACCAGGGCCGCGGCGTGGCGTCGGGCTATTGGTTCAACGGCGCCGGCGAGTCGGGCGCGACGGTCTACATCAACGCCGACGGCACGGTCACCGCTGCCACCGGCAGCCCGGACGTCGGCGGCTCGCGCGCCTCGATGGCGATCATGGCGGCGGAAACGCTGGGCATTCCTTACGACCATGTCCGCGCCACGGTCAGCGACACCACCTCGGTACCCTACACCCACGTCACCGGCGGCTCGCGCGTGACCTACGCCAGCGGCATAGCGGTGATCGGCGCCTGCGAGAAGGTCATCGTCGAGCTGCGCGGCCGTGCCGCGAAGATCTGGGATGTCGACGTCGAAGGCGTCGACTGGGAGGACGGCCACGCCAAGCCGGCGGGCAGCAATGTCGGCGAGTTCGAACCACTGTCGCTGAAAGACCTCGCCGCCAAGGCGGGTGCCACGGGCGGGCCGATCGGCACGTCGAACGCGGTCGCCGCCAGCGGCCAGGCGCCGGGCTTCGCCACGTCCTTCTGCGATGTCGAGGTCGATCCCGACACCGGCAAGGTCACGGTGCTGCGCTTCGTCGTGGCGCAGGACGCCGGCAAGGCGATCCATCCGGGCTATGTCGAAGGCCAGATGCAGGGCGGTGTCGCCCAGGGTATCGGCTGGGCCCTCAACGAGGAATACATCTACGACGATGACGGCCGTCTTTCGAACGCCGGCTTCCTGGACTACCGCATCCCGGTGGCGTCCGACCTGCCGAACATCGAAACCGTCGTCGTCGAAGTGCCCAACCCGAACCATCCCTTCGGCGTCAAGGGCGTCGGCGAGGTCTGTATCTGCCCGACCATGGCCGCGGTAGCCAACGCCGTCGCGGACGCGATCGGCCGGCGCATGGACTCGCTGCCGATGTCGCCGCCGAAGGTATTGGCGGCGCTAGACCACCGCGAGGGTGGCGAGCTTTAAACAGCGAAGCGCACGTTATCACCCTCTCCCAATGGGAGAGGGAGGGGCCCGCGAAGCGGGAGGGTGAGGGTCCTTCATATGGCTTGCGTTTCTCCCCTCACCCCGCCCTCTCCCCAGGGGAGAGGGAGCATGTTCCGCTGAATTAGCTGGAGAACCCGCCGATGGCTCGCATGGAGGATTTACCCGAAGGCGAACGGGAAATGCTTAAGCGCCTCGCACTGCCGTCCTTCAACTCGACCCCGTTCGTCGCCGGCAAGCCGCTTTCGGAACGCCGCGTTTCGGTCGTCTCGACGGCCGCACTGCAGCGTCGAGACGACCGGGTCTTCGGGCACGGAGAGGCGAGCTACCGCGTCATCCAACGCGACACCGACCCGAACGACATCATCATGTCGCACGGCTCGGTCAATTTCGATCGCTCCGGATTTCAGCAGGACCTCAATGTGTGCTTCCCGCTGGAACGGCTAAAAGAGCTGGCGGCGGAAGGCTTCATCGGCTCGGTCGCGGATTTCCATTACACCGTATCGGGTGCGGTTGATCCGCGGCAAAACGAGGACAGCGCGCGCGAGATTGCCGGGCTGATGCGGCGCGAGGGCGTCGATACCGTTCTGCTCGTGCCGATATGACCGAAATGCACGTCCGCCGTCGGCGGAATGGCGCATTACATCGAAGAAGAGGGGCTCGCGACGACCCAGATCAGTCTGGTGCGTCTGCACACCGAAAAAATCAAACCGCCGCGGGCGCTTTGGGTCCCCTACGAACTGGGCCGACCGCTCGGCCAGCCCAATGATCCGGAATTTCAGAAGCGTGTCCTGCGCGCCTGCCTCGGGTTGCTCGACGCGGCCGAGGGACCGGTATTGGAGGATTATCCTGAAGACGTACCGGCCGAAGCGCGGAACGACGATATGACCGGCATGTTTTGCCCGATCGACTTGCCGCCGCCGCCGCTGGACGACAGCGAACAAGCGCAAGGCCTGCTCGCCGAGATCGGACGGATAGCGCCGTGGTACGAGATGGCGGTCGGGCAGCGCAACCGGACCACGGTCGGCATCAGCGAACTGGATATTCCCGATGCGGCGCGTTTCGTGGCCGATTTCATCGATGATCCGTCGACATCCAGCCCGCGGGAGGGTCTCGAGACCGGCGTGATGCTGAAATACGCCTGCGAGGATCTGAAGGCGTTCTACTCCGAAGCCATGTCGGCGCAGCCGGGCATGTCGTCGAGCCTCTCGGTGGAGCATTGGTTATGGAACGAAACGGCGCTCGGCAGGGCGCTGTGGCAATTGCGCGAGGCGAATACCGACAATACCGATGCCACTACCCGATATTTCGCGCAGCGCACGCTGATTCCCGACCGGCAGATTCACTACAAGGGCGCGCCGGTGTTCGAAACCCGTTCTACGCTGGAAAATACCTGAAAGACGGCGCCACCCGGCCGTGTCCATCGCGCGCGCTACCCTGCTACGAATTTCGACGGCCCGGCATGCAAGTATATCTGACGTGCTTCACCGCCGCGTCATGGCAGCGGCGAATGCTGTTGCGACACCATCTGCCAGCCGATGTCGCGTTTGACGTAGACGGTAACCGACAACGTCGTGGCCTCGATCGTGACCCCCTCGTCCTCCGATACCGTGTCGGCCTTGTAGGTCAGGAGTCCGACATCGCCGTAAATGCGGGTCGCGATATCGGCGGAGTCCATGCGCCGCATCTTCAACGAACCGGTCTCAAATGACGTCACCACTT